>JAEUKC010000015.1:0-17003 GCA_016794445.1 Myxococcales bacterium | reverse complement strand
TTCAAGTGAAGAGGCCTCCCGCCCAGCTCGAGCTGCCTCGGACCCGAGGCTGGGGCGGTCGACGCAAGGGCGCCGGCCGCAAGCGGGTCGCCTCACGTCCTCTCGTGCCACACCGCCCTCGCCCGCCGCACGCTGGATGGGCGCCGGTGCACCTCACGCTGCGGTGCATGGCGGGCCTGCCCTCTCTGCGGTCGCTCGAGGTCTTTCCGGCGGTCGTCGCGGCCCTGCGCGCGGCGCAAGGCGCCGCGTTCCGCGTGGTGCAGTTCTCGGTGCAGGACAACCACGTGCACCTCCTGGTCGAGGCGAGCGACTCGGCGGCGCTGCGCACGGGAGCGCGCTCGCTCGGCATTCGCCTTGCTCGCGCGATCAACCGCGCAGCGGGGCGCAAGGGCCGCGTGCTCGACGACCGCTACCACACGCGTGCCCTGCGCACCCCGCGCGAGGTCCGCATCGCGCTCGCCTACGTGCTCTTCAACTTCAAGAAGCACCAGGTGCGGGTGCCCACGCGGCTCGACCCTTGCTCCTCGGCGCCGTGGTGCGACGGCTTCCGCGATCGCGGGGGCGCCTCGCTCGAGGGCGCGCCGGTCGTCGCTCCGCGCACGTGGCTCGCGCGTATCGGGTGGCGCAGGCACGGGCTCCTGTCGCCTGACGAGGCGCCTGCGTGAGCGCGTCTTCGTAGCTATGTGTCTCGAGGGGTCTTCGGCAGCAGGAGGCTTCGTTGGCCAACGCTTCGATGTTGGCCGAACCCACCACCTTCGCCCCGACCCAGTTGCGCCGACGGAAGCGTTCGTACGGCCGTTCGCTCGGTATGATTTCCACCGCCCGTGTGTCGACGACGGCCCAGCGACCCGACTTGATCAGGTCCGGCGAGGTCAGCTGGATGCTCACCGCTCGATCCAGCGTCAGCGCACCGACCTGGTCACCTTGGGCCAAGAAGCCGAAGAGGGCGACCCCGACCGAGTTGAGCGCGTAGGGCTCGACCGACAGCACCTGACCGACGGCCGGAGGCCCGAACAGGAGGGGCATCTCGAACACCGCTCCCACCGTCGGTTTGACCCTCTTCACAGCACTGCCAACGATACCACCGCCCGCCGAGCACCGAGCCAGCAAGAACGCCGAAAGGGGAGCCGCGGATGCACCGCCGCTCCCCTCGCGCTCGCCGAGCCGATGCTTCGGCTCGCTCCGCTCGGCTCAGCCCTTCGAGTAGTAGAAGCGCTCGTGGACGACCTTGTCGTTCTTCCACTTGCGGACGGCGACCTGCTTGAGGACCACGTGCGCGCCGCCCTTGAACGTGCAGTCGAACACCCACTCGCCGAAGCTCGTGTCGCCGGTCACCGCGGTCGCGCCGACGCTGGCGCCGTGGAACTGCTCGATGCTCGAGAAGAACTCGATCTCGCGCTTGCGGTTCGCGTCCTTGCCCACGCACTCCTTCTCGAAGTTCTCGCACATGACGACGTCGTCGGCGTAGAGCTCCTCGAACGCCTCCATCGCCTTGCCCTGCAGGATCATCTCGTTCAGCTTCTTGTCGTTCGCTTCGACGCTCATGGGGTTCCCTCCTGGGTCAGAGGGACACTAGCGGGCAATCCCGACCCCGAGGCGAGCGTCGGCGCAACAGTGCGTTGCCCTCACCGCGTGAAACCACGATCCTGGTCCCATGCGAGTCGCGGTCCTCGGCCTCTCCGTCGTCCTCGCCGGCTGTCCGCGGGAGGCGCCGCCACGCCCCGCGGCGCCGACCGCGTCCGCGACGACCGCCTGGGAGCCACCGATGCCCGCCGCACCCCCCACCTCGGTGTCGGCGGTGGCGGCGACGTCGGCTTCGGTCCCGCCGGTCGCTTCGGCGCCCCCCGTCGTGGCGAAGAAGGTCCCCCGCGCCCACCTCTCGTGCGACCCGAAGCGCGCCAAGAAGTCGCCGCCCTTCACCACCGTCCGTGACGTCGACTGGTGCAACGCGACCGTCGTCCCCGGCTTCGCGACCCTGCGCGACGGCGCCGCCACCGTGCACGACCACCTCGACGACGACCCGCGGCTCTACGTCTACCACCTGGGCCACGTCGCCTACGGCGACCTCGACGGGGACGGGGTGGACGAGGCCGTCGTCGTCTTCGACGAGACCGTCGGCGCCGGCGTCCGTGGGCGCGTCACGGTGTTCGACCTGAAGGCCGGTCAGCCGCGCTCCCTCGACGTCCACGAAGAGGACGGCGTCGTGGAGACCTCCGTGGTGGCCAGAGAGGTCCACCTCACCGTCCGAGGGTCCAAGCAGGTTTGCTCGTCGCGAGCGTCCCTCGTCAAGGGCCACCTCGTCCTCGGACAGCCGGCGTGCGCACCGCTCTGATGGGTTGTCTCGCCGCGGCCCGACATCGTAGGCTCGCGCCTCGAAACGCCCCCGAAGGGGAAGAGGAGCGACGAATGACTGGCCGATCTCGCTGGCTGCGGTGGAACTGGTTCGCGGCGATCTTCAGCGTGCTTCTCGTGCTCGCGCTCGGGTCCGCGGCGCGCGCGCAACCCGCCAAGCCGAGCGCCGAGCCCAAGGCCAGCGCGTCGGCGGAGGCCCACGACCCCGCCAAGGAGCCCCCGAAGGACAAGGATTCGGGCAAGGACAAGGACGCCGCCAAGGACAAAGACGCCGAGCCCGAGCACGTGAGCCGCAAGGGCGAGGTCCACGAGATCGGCGTGGTCCTCCTCGCGGTCAACAAGATCGACATCGTCAAGGAGCTCTGGGAGTACGAGGCGATCGTCACGTTCGCCACCAAGGCCAAGCCCTACAAGTGCAGCAAAGAGGTGATGACCCAGATGTTCCAGGGCAGCCTCAAGAAGGTCGAGGAGGCCGACGCCTGGCACGACGGCGACAAGAACATCGTCCAGTGCAAGGTCACCATCGAGGAGGACTCGACCATCGACGTCGCCCGCTACCCGTTCGACCACCACCTCCTCGAGGTGAAGATCGGCGACGAGGGCGATGCGATCGACGGCGTCGTGTTCAAGCCGATCGAGGACAAGCAGTTCGTCGCCAAGGGCCCGCGCCTCAAGCTCTCCGGCTGGGAGTTCGGCGAGCTCGGCGGCCAGCAGGAGGAGGTCGAGCACCCCCACCTCAAGGGCGAGAAGATCACCCGGGTGCGCTTCGAGCTGCACGCCTTCCGGCCGTTCCTGTCGTCCGTCGTCAAGACCTTCCTCGGCGTCGTCTTCCAGCTGCTCATCGCGCTCGTCGCGCTCGTGCTCGCGGTCAAGGCCGGCCCCAACCGCATCGCCCTGGTCACCGGCGCGCTCATCGCCACGGCCACCGCGCACAACACGGTCAGCAACCAGGTCGGAGTGGCCTACCTGACCACCGCCGACAAGTTCTTCATGCTGAGCTACTTCCTCCTGCTCACCAACGTGATCTTCTCCGCGCTGATGATCCGCGCCGAGGACCAGAAGAACGAGGCACGCATCAAGAGCCTCTACAACCTCGCGTGGGTCGTGCTGCCCATCCTGACCTTGGCCGGCTCGGCGCTGGTGCTGGTCGGGGTCCTCTAGAGGAGCGCGGCGAGGGCCGAGGCGTCGCACCACACCTCGGCCTCGTCGTCCACGCGACGCCCGCGCAACAGCGCGACCCCCGTGTCGCCCGCGCGGACGACGACGCGCCCGCGGACCAGCGCGGCCTCCCCGGGCTCGAGCACCTTCGGCACGTCGGGCGCCACCTCCGCGCGCGTCACCACGACGGCCTCCTCGCCGAGGAACGTCCAGGCCCCGGGATAGGGCGCCGCCGCGCGCACGCGCCGCACGATCGACGCCGCGTCGCGCTTGAAATCGAGCTCCAGCATCGCCTCGGTCGGCGTCGTGGCCGCCGTGACCCGCGCCTCGTCCTGCGCCGTCTCCACCGCCCTGCCCGCGCCGAGCGCCGCCACCGTCTCGAGCATCAGCGCGAGCGACGGCCCGTCGAGCGCGCGCGCGAGCGCCCACGCATCCCAGCGCGGATCGATCGTCACGGTGCGCGCCCCGAGCAGCGCCCCCGTGTCGTACTCGGCCGCGATGCGGTGCGCGGTCACTCCACTCTCGGCGTCACCGGCGTCGATCGCTGCGAAGCACGGGTCCGGTCCGCGCCACCGCGGCAGCAGCGACGGGTGGAACCCGACGCCCCCGAGCGGCGCGGCCTTCACCAGCGACACGGGGATCTTGTTGGTCCAGAACCACGACACGAGGAGCTCGGGCCGAGCCGCCTTCGCCCGCGCCACGAACGCCCGGTCCAGCGCCGGCTTCACGAGCACGCGGTCGCCCAGCACCCGTCGGATCCGACGGGTCCCGGGCGCTGCGTCACGGCACAGCCCGGCGAGCACGACCTCGTGCCCCGCCCTCGTCAGCGCCAGCGCCGCTAGGGGGAGCCCGAGGAACAGCAGCCGCACGGATCAGGTGATGGCGATGCCGAGCGACTGACGGACCATGAAGTACTGCTCGCTCACCGCGTACTGGATGAGCTCCTTCAGCTTCTCGCTCGGCGCGAGATCGCCCGCGACGGTGGGCTCGGCTCGGATGAGCTTGGCCGCCATCTCGAGGTCTCCGCAGAGCACGAAGCCCGCGCGCATCGCGGTCACGTCGCTGGTCTGCATCCAGCGCTTGATGTCGCCCTTGGCGCCCGCGTCGACGAAGTGCTTCACGACGAGGCGCAGGCCGTCCATCTGCACGGGCTGCATGTACTTGACGAGCTCCGTCGCGGTGGTGACCACGCCGGCCTTCATGTCCTCCGGGAGGGGGAACTCCTGCATCGCGATCTTCACCGCGGCGAGGAGCAAGGTCTTGAGCTCGGTCAGCGAGGGGAACAGCGTCTTGATGTAGTGCTCACCACGGTAGTAGGTGAGGTGCTTGCCGATGAGGAACATCAGCTCCTGCGGCGTGAAGCCGCTGAGCACCGACGCTCCGGCCACCGAGGACGGGGGATCCATCGGGGCCACCGTGAGCGCGCCCGGCACGTCGTTGCGGACGTAGAGGGCGGGCGCCGGCAGCGCGAGGACCTGCGAGCCTCCGAAGAACGCCTTGGCGAACGTGACGGTGGTGGTCTGCGGATCCTGGAGGAACTTCTTCGGGATGTCGGGCAGCTGCCGCGACGCCTTGAGCTGCAGGAGCTTGGCGACGCGCGCGGCCGGCGTGATCATCTCGTAGATCTTCCCGAGGATCTTGTCCTGCTCCTGGTGGAAGACGTTCTTGACCCACTGCTCGTTGTCGAGGCGGGCGCGGAACCCGAGCATGCCCTTCGGGCGACGCTCCTCGAAGAACGCGGTCTGCTCGCCGTCTGCCTTCTTGAGGAAGTGCAGCGCGGCCGCGATGCACCACGCGCGGTCGAACAGGCCGGCCTTCAGGTAGAGCTTGTAGAGCGCGTGGTACGGGTCGACGCGCATCGGGTCGCGCGTGAGCACGTCCTGCAGCTCGGCGACCGCGAGGTCCACCTGGTTGTTGCGCTCGTAGAGCTCGGCGAGGATCTGACGCTCCTCCATCTGGTCGGGCTTGAGGCGCGACGACATCTTGAACGCCTCGACGCCCGCGTCGGGCTGCTGGAGGCGGTCACGGTAGATGAGGCCGAGGCCGTGCCAGAGGCTGAACTCGAGGTCGACGTTGTTCTTGCCGGCCGTGCGGTGGAGCATCTTGCGGTAGGCCCGCTCGAGGTTCTTCCAGTCGCGCTGGCCGGTCAGGATCTTGTTGATGGCCTCGAAGGCCTTGAGGAACGCCGGGTCCTGATCGAGCGACAGGTTGAAGTACTCGACCGCCTTGTCCTGGTCGTTCTCCTTGTCGCGATAGAGCTGGGCGATCGTGTAGAAGTACTTGCTCTTGCGGTCGGCGTTGGTGTCGAGGCCGGCGATGCGATCGATGGTCTCGATCGTCTTCGACCAGGCCTGGACCCCCTGGTAGTGCTGCAGGAGCTTGTGCAGCAGCTGGAAGTTCTCCGGCTGCAGCTCGAGCGCCTCTTCGAGGGCCTCGATGGCCTTCTGGAGGTTCTTGTCCTGGTCGGCCCAGATGTCGCCGATCTCGACGAGGATCTTGTACCGCTCCTCGCCGTCCATCACGTTGTCGAGGATCTGGCGCTTGTACTCGACGACCTGCTTCCAGTCCTTGTTGTCGGAGTAGACGCCCACGAGGGCCTCGAGGGTCGGCCGGTGCGCCGGGTCGATCTCGAGTGACTTCTCGTAGTTGGTGATCGCCTGGCGCGCCTGGCCCTGCTTGCGCTTGATGCTGCCGAGGCGGAAGTACACCTCGGTGCGCAGCTCGGTGTCGGACTCGTCGAGGCTGGTGAGCACCTTCTGGTAGTTCGACAGCGCGGCGGGCCAGTCCTCGAGGGCGAAGCAGACCTCGGCGAGGCCGCGGACGACCTCCATGTCGGTCGGGTCGGCCTGGAACGACTGCTGGTAGGCCTTGAGCGCGCGGTCGTTCTTGCCGAGGGCCGCGAGCGTCTTGCCGTTCATGCCGTGCAGCTTGTGCTGCTCGTGCTTGTCGCGTTTGCTGGCCTTGCGGGTGAGCAGCTCGAGCAAGGGCTCGGCGCGCTCCCAGGCGCTCGTGTTGACGTACTCCTCGGCGAGCGGCATCGCGGCGTCTTCGTTCTCGGGGTCGGCCTCGATGGCGGCCTCGAACGCGGCGACGGCGGTCTCGTGCTCGGAGAGCATCTCCTCGCGCAGCTTGCCGAGCTCGACGAGGAGCTTGGCGCGCTGGCGCGGCTGCTGGGTGTTGAGCTGCTCCTGCTCGAGGAGCTGCGCGGCCTCGTACCAGTCGGCCGTGTCGAGCGCGATCTGGCGCAGCGACGCGAGCGAGAGCAGGTGGGCCGGGTCGTAGTCGAGCGCGGCGCGGAACCGCTCCTGCGCGGTGACGCGATCACCGAGCTTCTCGTCGTGCGCCTTACCGATGCGGTAGAGCATGTCGACCTTCTGCGCGATGTCGAGCGTCAGGTCGGCCACGCGTTGCATGGCGTCGAGCGAGAGCTGGGTCTCGCCCTGCTTGTCGTAGAGCTTGCCGAGCGCGTCGAGCGCGCCGACGTGGTTCGGGTCGATGTCGGTGATGGCCCGGTAGGCCTCGACGCCCTTCTCCACGTCCTGGAGCTCGTCCGCCCAGGTCTTGCCGAGCGCCATGTAGATCTCGACGCGGACGTTGTCGTCCAGGGTCGAGGCGATGTGGCGATCGTACGCGCCGACGAGGTCGGTGAACCGGCGCAGCTTGGCGTAGCTGCGCTCGACCGCCCGGTAGGCCTCGTCGTTGTTGGGGTCGATCTCGAGGGCCTGCTCGAGGCGCTGGGCCGCGAGGTCGGGCTTGATGAAGTGGTCCTCGAGCACGGAGGCGAGCTGGAGGAGCACCGAGACGCGCTCGCGCTCGGTCTGCACCACGGCGAGCTCGTCCTCGAGGAGCTGGAGCAGGCGCGGCCAGTCGAAGGTCTGCTGGTAGACGTTCTTGAGGCCACGGATGGCGACCACGTTGGTGCCGTCCGCCGCCACCGCGTCGCGGTAGAGCTGGCCGGCGCGCTCGAGGTCTCCGAGCTGCTCGACGTACATCGCGGCGAGCTTGATGCGGGTCGGGTTGAGCTCGGCGGCGTCGCCGCGGCCCTGCACCTTCCGCTCGAGCATGTCGACGATCTCGCGGGTCTGGCCGCGCTGCAGGTAGATCTGCTCGAGGGCGTCGATCGCGGGCTGGTGGCCCGGATCGACGTCGAGCGCGCGGCGGTAGTAGACGACGCCCTGGTCGACCTGCTGCTTGACCTTGAGGAGGAGGTCGCCGAGCTCGGTCGATACCTCCTTGCGGTCCTTCTCGCTGGTCGCGATCTCGAGGGCCTGCATCAGGGTCGCGCCGACCTGGTCGAAGTTGCCCGCCTTGCGGTGGAGCGACGCGACCTGACGGATGACGCGGACGTTGTGCGGGTCGAGCTTCTGGACCTGCTGGAAGTACGGCATCGCCCACTCGGGCTTGCCGATGTCCTCGCCGTACCACTTGGCGAGGCGCAGCATGAGGCTGATCTTCTTGGCGTTGTCGGCCTGGACCGCCGGGTCCTTGAGCCAGGTGTTGGCGGTCTGCACGAGATCGCCCCAGCGCTGGGTGGACTGCGCGAGCTTCTCGAGATCGCGGACGGTCTCGTCGTCGTCGTAGTCCTCGCTGAAGGCGTTCACGAGGACCTCGAAGCCCTGCGCGCTGTCCTCGAGGCGCTCGTCGAGCACCTTGGCGATCTTGCGGTAGAGGAGCTGCCGCGCCGCGTTCTCCTCGACGAGGTCGAGCTTGGCGACGAACAGCTCGGCGAGCTCGGCGAACCGGCCGGCCTCGGCGTGCAGCTTCTCGAGGGCCTCGAACGCGCGGTCGTTGCCGGGCTCGAGCTCGAGGACCTTCTGGTTGGCCTCGGTGGCGGAGTCCGGGGTCTCGGTCTTCGAGAACCAGAGATCGCTCACCTCGAACAGCTCGCGGATCTGCTCGGCCGGATCGCCGAGCGCCGCCGCGCGCTGCATCTTGACGCCGATGACGTCGGTCCACTGCTCGTCGGTGCGGTAGATGGCCTCGAGGGCCTCCATCGCCTCGAAGTCGGTCGCGTCGACCTCGAGCAACTTGCGCCACGCGTCGGCGGCCTCGATCGGCTGCTCGAGGACCGTGCCGTAGGTCTTGCCGAGCTCGCGGAAGATCGCCTTGAGCTCGTCCTCGTCGAGCAGGCGCGAGGCGCGCTCGACGATGTTCTGGAGGGCCATCACGAGCTCGGCCGGGTCGTTCTGGCGGCGCCGGATGTCGGCGATCGCGCGGAGCGCGCCCACGTGCTCGTAGTTGATGTCGAGGACCCGCTGCCACTCGTCGAGCGCG
Organism: Myxococcales bacterium; assembly: GCA_016794445.1. Lineage (GTDB taxonomy): Bacteria > Myxococcota_A > Polyangia > Polyangiales > JADJMO01 > JADJMO01. Next base: position 8,219 of record JAEUKC010000015.1, on the reverse strand, counting down.
AGGTCGTCACGCGAGAGCTTCTCGGTGAACATGCGGGCCCGGCGGGCCAGCTGGTTCGCGCGCTCGTTGTCGTCGGTGGAGGCGTCGGAGAGCCGCTCGAGGATCTCGGTCAGCTCGGGCCACATCTCCTTGCGCTCGTAGAGGTTGGAGAGCGCGAGCAGCGCCTCCGGGTCCTCGCCGCGCAGGTCGAGCACGCGCTTCCAGAGCTCGATCGCGCGCGGCACGTCGCCGAGGGCGTCGGCCACGAGGTTGGCGATCTTGGCCTGGATCTCCGCCTCCGCGACGTCGCCCACGGCGTTCTCGAGCTCGCGCTCGAACACCACGAGCAGATCGGTCGGGGAGCCCTTGATGGTGTAGAGGCGCGCGAGCGCGGCGATCGCGCCCTCGTGCTGCTTGTCGAGCTCGTCGAAGATGCGGCGGTAGGCCGCGATGGCCTCGTCGACCTTGCCGAGCGACTCCTCGTAGACCTGCCCGAGGCGCGCGTAGAAGTCGACCAGCTCGATCGAGTCCTCGGTGGCCTTGGTGCGCTGCACGAGGATGCCGGCGAGCTGCTCGTGCGCGCCCCACTGCACGTAGATGCGGTCGAGGTTCTCGAGCGTGGTCACGTCCATCGGATCGACGCCGAGGACGTAGCGATAGGTCTCCTCGGCCTTCTGCTGGTCGCCGAGCTGCTCCTCGAACGTGCGCGCGAGCTTGCCGCCGACCAGGCGGACGACCGCCGGGTCCTGGGTCGCGCCGAGGATGTCGGCGTAGGCGTTGGCGAGCGCGTCGTACGCGGCGATGGCGCCGGCGATGCGCTCGGCCTCCTCGTGCGACTTCTCGTCGGTGGGCGACTCCTTGAGCGCGCGCGTGTAGGCGTCGAGGGCCGCGCCGCCGTCGGCGAGCTTCTCCTCGTTGAGCTCGGCGATCCGGTAGAAGGTCTGGAGGCGGTCCTCCGGGCCCTTGACGTGGGCGAGGAGGGCCTCGCTCATCTTCACGAGCTTCTCCCACTGGTCGAACTGGCGGTAGAGCGGCTCGAGGATCTCGCCGATCTCGGGCTGCTTCTTGCCGGCGGCGAAGATCGCCTCGAGGCGGGCCGTGGCGCGCTCGTGCTCGGGCTCGACCGCGAGGACCTCCTTGTAGGCCGCGATGGCCTGATCGAGGTCTTCGAGGTAGCGCTCCTGCACCTCGCCGAGGCGGAACTTGAGCTCGAGGATCTCGTCCGGGGTCTGGCCGACCTCGGCCTCGCGCGCGAGGACCTGCGCGAGATCGCCCCAGCGCTCGGCCTGGGTGAACAGGCGATCGAGCGACTTGATGGCCTGCTGGTTGTCGTTCTCCACCTCGAGCACGCGGCGGTAGCGCGCGACCGCTCCGTCGAGATCGTCGAGCTGGATCTCGTGGATCTGCGCGACGCGGAGGCCGAGGTAGACGAACTGCATCGGGCCCTGATCGGCCACGGTGGTGGCGAGCTTGTCGAGCTCGGCGTCGTAGAGCTTGCCGACCTCGGGCCAGCGGCCGGTGCCCCCCGCCGCGGCGGAGCGCTCGGCGAGCGACTCGAGCGAGATCAGCGTGCCCTCCTCGGCGTTGTTGTACGCGAGGGCGCGGGCGTAGGTGTCGAACGACTTGTTCGGGTCGTTCAGCTGATCGTCGTAGATGCGCGCGACGCGGTGCAGGAGCTCGACGCGCTGCAGGTCGTCGTCGGCGTGCTTGACCTGGACCTCGAGCACCGAGACGAGCCGCGTGTAGTCGGCCGTCCCCTCGTAGATCGGCTCGAGCACCGAGGACGCGGCGAGCGCGTCGGCGCCCTCCCCGTCCTTGAGGGCCTCGAGGCGGCGCAGGGTGGGCGCGTGCGAGGGCTCGGCGTTGAGCACGTCGCGATAGAGATCGATCGCGCGGGTGACGTCGTCGAGGTGGGTCTCGTAGAGCTCGGCGATCCGGTACTGGTACGAGATGGTCTCGCCCGGGTCGGAGCACAGCTCGGACTCGCGCTGCAGGATGCCGAGCAGCTCGGTCCAGTTCTGCGAGGCCTGGTAGAGGACGTCGAGGCGACCGAGGGCGGTCAGATCGGCCGGGTCGATCTCGAGCACGCGCTGGTAGGTCTCGATGGCCTTGGCCACGTCCTTGAGCTCGCGCTCCCAGACCGCGCCCATCTGGTAGAGGACGCGCTTCTTGTCGTCCGGGTCACCGACCAGATCGGCCTTGCGCTGGTAGACCCCGAGGAGGTCCTGCCACCGCTGCAGCTCGAGGAAGTGCTTCATCAGCGCCTCGAGGGCGCGCTCGTCCTCGGCGTCGAGGTCGAGGATCTTCTGGTAGACGGCAATCGCCTGGTCGACGCGCTGGAGCACGTCTTCCTCGATGGCCGCCGCGCTGAACAGCGCGGCCTTCTTGTCGTCGAGGGCGTCGAGGATCTCGGCCTTGCGCTGCAGGATGGCCGAGAGGTCGGCCCAGCGCTCGGCGATCTGGAACAGGCGCTCGAGGGACTCGGCCGCGGCGAGGTTCACCGGGTCGAGCTCGAGCACGCGGCGGTAGCGGTAGACCGCGCCCTCCACGTCCTGCAGGGCCTCCTCGTGCACGCGGGCCGCCGCGGTCTGCAGCGAGCTCGCGAGCGCCGCGTCCTCGACCTTCGAGGCGCGCTCGTCGAGCACCGCGGCGAGGTCCTTGAAGCGACCGGTCAGCTCGGCGAGGCGCTGCAGGCCGGCCGTGGTCTGCTCGTTGGCCGGGTCGACCACGAGCGCGCGCGCGAGCGAGTCGAACGCGAGCGAGGGCTGGTTGCCCTGGTCCTCGTAGAGCTGGGCGATCTGGTGGAGCAGGTCCACCTTGCGCGCCTCGTCGTCCGCGCGGCGGACGAACACCTCGTACACGCCGACCAGCTTCTGCCAGTCGCCGAAGCCCTTGTAGAGGGGCTCGAGGATCTCGGCGATCGCGAGCTCGAGCGCCGGCTCCTGGCCGAGCCGCTCGAGGGCGCCGAGGGCCGGGGCGTTGCTCGGCTCGCGGTCGAGGATCTGGCGGTAGGTCTCGACCGCCTGGTCGACCTGGCTCATCTTCGTCTCGCGCAGCTGCGCGAGGCGGAGCATGAACGCGAGCTGCGCGTCGTCCGTCTCGGCGAGGCGGAGCTGCGTGTCGAGGTTGCCCTCGAGGTCGCTCCAGCGCTCCTGCCGCGTGTAGAGGCCGTCGAGCGCCGAGAGCGCGACCTGCGAGCCCGGGTCGAGCGCCAGCACCTCGCGGTAGCAGGCGATCGCCTCGTCGGGCTTGCCGAGCCGCTCCTCGTAGATCGAGGCCATGCGGCCGTAGAGCTGCTCGCGCGCGGCGGCGTCGTCGGCGAGGTCGATGCGCTTCTGCACGACCTGGATGAGGTCGTTCCAGCGCTCGGTGCGCAGGTACAGCTGCTCGAGGGCCGCGAGCGCGTCGGCGTCGGCCGGGTCGAGCTCGAGCACCTTGCCGTAGCTCACCGCCGCCGCGTCGACCTGCCCGAGCTGGCGCTCCTGCAGCGAGGCGATGCGGAACCAGTAGTCGCGCTTCTGCGCCGCGTCCTCGACGGACTCGGCGATCTGCGTGAACACCGCGACGAGCTTGCCGAAGTCCTTGGTGACCTCGGTGAAGCCCTCGAGCTCGGTGCGCGCCTCGGCGTGCCCCGGGTCGGCGGCGAGCGCGCGGGCCTGGGCCTCGAACGCGCGCGGCGCGTCGCCCAGCATGCCGATCGACGTGCGGGCGCTCTTGCGGAGCAGCTCCACGCGGCGGCCGACGTCTCCCTCGCTCTTGGCGAGGATCTCGACGACGCCGATCAGGCGCTCCCAGTCCTCGCGGGCCTCGTAGATGCCCTCGAGGATCTGCGCGACCTCGGTCTTGAGGTCGGTGCTGGCGAGCAGCATGGCCTCGAGCGCGAGGCGCGCGCCGTCGTGGCTCGCGTCGAGCTGGAGGATCTCGCGGTAGTTGTCGAGCGCGCCCCGCGGGTCGTCGAGGTGCTTCTCGAGGACGTCGGCGAGGCGGAACTTGAGGTCGACGATCTGCGCGTCGCCCTCGGCGTCCAGCGTCGGCGGCAGCTCGAGGCGACGACGGAGCACGTCGGCGTACGCCGGGTGGTCGGCGAGGGCGCGGTAGAGCTCGTCGAGCGCGGCGAGCGCGGTGGAATCCTCGGGGGCGTCCTCGAGGACCTCCTTGTAGGTCGCGACGGCCTTCTCGGGCTGCTTCAGCTCCTCGACGTAGAGGCGCGCGACCGCGTAGAGGATCTGGCGACGCTCGTCGTCGTTGCCCGCGAGCTCGCGCTTCTTGGCGTAGATGGCGAGCAGGTCCTCGAAGCGCTGGGTCTTCTTGTAGAGCCGCTCGAGGGCGTGCAGCGCCCCCTCGTTGTCGGGGTTCGCCTCGTAGACCGTGCGGAACTGCGCGATGGCCTCGTCGATCTTGCCGACCTCGTCGACCAGCACGCGGCCGAGGCGCAGGCGCAGGCGCGTCGCGAGCTCGGCGTCGCTCTGGCCCTCGATGGCCTTGGTGTAGGCGCCGATGACGTCGGCCCAGCCGCTGGTGGTCTTGGCCACGCGCTCGAGGTCGTCGCCCGAGAGGTCGTCCTCCGGGAACAGCTCGAAGGCCGTCTTGAAGCGCTCGAAGGCCTTGGCAGGCTCGGAGACCTTGGTCTCGTAGAGCGCGGCGACCTCGCGCAGGAGCTCGAGGCGCATGAAGGCGTCGTCGACGTGGAGGAGCTTGACCTCGAGGACCTTGGCCAGCGCCACGGCGTTGCCGGCGGCCTGGTAGATCGGCACGAGCGCCTCGGCGGCGCGGAGGTTCTTCTCGTCGAGCTCGAGGACGCGCTCGTAGCTCTTGGCGGCGCGGTCGGTCTTCTGCTTCCGATCGGCCCACAGCTGGGCGATCTTGAAGAGCAGCCCGCACTTGGCGTCGGCGGCGGTCTCCTTGGCCTCCTGCTGCTCGAGGACGCGGATGAACTCGTCCCACTTGCCGCTCTCGGCGTAGAACAGCTCGAGGTCGTCCCACCGCTGGAGGGCGAGGTACTTCTTCTTGAGCGCCTCTTGCGCCTGCTTGTCGTTGGGGTCGATCTCGAGGAGCCGACGCCACGCCTCGACAGCGCCGCTGTCGTTCTCGAGGCGGTCGCCGTAGATCGTGCCGAGCTTCTTGAGCGTGGCGATCTTCTTGGCGCGGTCGCCGAGGAGGGCGACCTCCTTCTCGAGGATCTCCGCGAGGGCGGCGAAGTCCTTGGCCCGCTCGTAGAACCCGCCGAGCTGGGTGATTGCCTCGAGGTTGGACTCGTCGTTGTCGACGACCTCCTTCCAGTAGGTGATGCAGACCTCGGGCTTCTTGACCTTCTCGGTCGCGAGCCGCGCGAGCTCGGCGAACTTGGCGGCGCGCGCCGGCCCCGGGGGCAGGTCGTCGGCCTCGTGCCGACGGAGCGCGAGGAGCTTCTCGAACTCGCGGCGCTGCTCGTAGGCCTTCACGAGGAAGTCGACGGCCACCGCGTTCTGCGGCTCGATGGTGCGCACGAGCTCGAAGGCCTTGATCGCCTCGACCTGGTTGCGCAGCTGGTTCGCGTAGATGTCCGCCGCGCGGAGCGAGGCCTCGATGCGCTCGAAGTCGTCGGCGAGGACGCCGACGAGGGCCACGAGGGTCTTGGCGACCTCACCCCACCGCTTGGCGGCCTCGAACTTGGCGAGCTGCGCCTTGAGCTCGGCGGCCTTGCCCTCGTCGGGCGCGTGCGCGTCGTGGTGGTCGTGGCTCGCCACGGCGCCAGGCGTCGGAGTGGCCGCCGGCGCGGGGGCCGCCGCGACGGGAGCCGGGGCTGCTGCGACGGGAGCAGGGGCCGCCGCGACAGGAGCAGGAGTGGGGGCAGCCGCAGGAGCCGAGACCGGCGCGGCCTCGGGCTCGGCCGCAGCGGGCGCGGGCGCCGGCTTCGCGGGCGGCGCAGCCGTGGGCTTGGCGCCGGCGGCGACCTCGATCGGCTCGAGCTCCTCGCCGATCTGGCGCTCGAACGCGCGGCGCTGGTGGTGCTCGGGCGCCACCGACGCGAGCTGCGCGAAGTAGCGGCGCGCCTTCATCATGTCGCCCGCGTGCTTCCACGCGACGACCCCGCCCTCGGCGAGCAGGAACGACAGCGCGCCGACGTCGTTGCCGACGAGGTCGACGCTGCGATCGATCAGGCGGAGCAGATCACTCCACTGATCGCGCGCGCCCATCAGCTCGCCGAGCTTCTGGAACGCGGCCTCGTTGGCCGGCTCGTGCGCGAGGACGTCGTTGAGGAACCGCTGCCCCGCCTCGAGGTTCTGGTGGCGGGAGATCCAGCGCCGCGCGAACACCATCGCGAGGTGGGCGCGCTCGGCGCCGGCGAGCGAGGACAGGAGTTCGTTCTGCGTGGCCTCGATCTCCTCGGGGCGCTTCTGGTCGGCGAGCAGCGCCTCGAACAGCGTGGCCGCGGCCGGGTCGGCCGGGTTGCTGCGGTAGGCCTGGCGGAGGAAGCCCTCGGTGGCCTCGACGCCCTGGAACCGGCGCAGGAGGCGCGCCGCGCGCAGGAACCCGCGGACGCGCCCCGAGCCGGTCGCCTCGTTGGCCTCGCGGAGGATCGCGCCGACGCGCTCCTCCCAGTCGTTCTCGGTGACCTGCACGTCCTCGAGCGAGCCGCGCGCGGCCGCGCTCTGCCCACCCGAAGCGCCGAGCGCACGCGCGTAGGTCGGCGTGGCGGGCTCGTACTGGTCGGTGTCGCAAAGGACGTCGGCGAGCTCGAGGAGCAGCGCGCTGGTCGCGTCGCCCTCGGGCGCCGCCGCCTTGAGCTCGAGCTCGAGGAGCTTCTGCACCATGTTGAGCTTGCCGAGATCCCAGTAGACACGACGGGCCTCGGCCAGCGCCTCGACCAGCTGGGCGTTGGCTTTGTAGGCGTCCTGGAAGTGCTTCAGAGCCTTCGCGCCCAGGAGGAACTTCTCGTCGAGGAGGCGCCCGAGCTTCAGGTGGAGCGCAGCCTTCTGCTCGTTCGACTTGCTCGCGGAGACCGCCTTCTCGAGCTCCTCCCGGAGCTGTTGCCAGTCACGGACGGACTCGAGGTAGGCGAGGCGATCGGTCAATTCCATCGTGGGCATCTCCGGAGCGACCCGTCGATCGGGGGCTCCTCAAACAGGCATTCGGGCGAAAAAGCAATGGGCCAAGGGGACAAGCAGAGGACCGAGTCGGTGATGCGGACCGACGCCATCCGCAGCACCGGAGTCACACGCAGATCAGGGGCATTTCCAGACGAACTTCTTGGCCTCGGCATCCTTGCGGGACTCCTGGGCCTCGGCCGTCTTGCCCGCCGGGGTCTTCAGGTAGCCGGCGAGCGCCTGGCAGGCGTCCTGCGGCTGCCCCTTGTCGGCGTAGGCGAGCGCGAGCTGGTACTCGGCATCGCGCGGGCCGTTCTTCGGGTTGGCGATCTGGCGGGTCTTCTCGAGCGCCTTGATCTTGTCGTCGGGCTTGTTGAGGAGCTCCGCCGCGCGGGCCTCGTCGAGCGCGAGGAAGTACCAGGCGTTCACGCCGTCGATCTTGTCGTTCTCGTTGGCGAACTTGATCTGCGGCGCGATCTTCTGGCCCTCGAGCGCGACCGCGAGCCCCTGCTCCGCCATGCCGAGGTTGAGATAGATGTTGGCGAGCTCGACGTAGTAGTGGAGCTGGTCGCCGCGGGTCTCGATGGCCTTGGTGAGCGCCTCGAGCGCGTCCTGCTCCTCGTCGAGCTCGTAGTGGACCTTGCCGAGGTAGTAGTAGGCGTCGGCGATGTGCGAGTCCTTCGCGATCGCCTTCTTGAGCGGGTCCTTCGCCTTGTCGAGGCCGGCCTTGCCCGGATCCTTGAGCGCGAGCTCCATCAGCGCGTAGCCGCGGCGGAACTGGTAGTTGGCGAACGTGTCGTCGAGCGCCGCCGCCTTCGCGTAGGTCTCGGCCGCGTTGTTCCAGTCCTTCTGGCGCTCGTAGAGCACGGCCAGGTTGCCCAGGATCTTGTGGTTGGTCGGATCCATCTGGGCCGCCTGCTTGTACATCTCGGCGGCCCCCTTCGGATCCTCGCCCTGGATCGACTGGGCCTGCTTGGCGAGCTTCTGCGCATCGACCGCAGACTTGTTGCACGCGGAGAGTCCGAACAGGGCGCCCGCCAAGGACACACCGACGAGGGACCGAACGCCGAGACGAAGACCACCAACGCGCATGAGAGCCGTCTCCTCTGGTTGCGAAAGACACGCGCGAGCACGCGCACGCAGGGCTCGCATCGACGCGCGAGCATAGAGGAA
>JAEUKC010000455.1:0-2531 GCA_016794445.1 Myxococcales bacterium | reverse complement strand
GCGTGGAGCGATTCTCGATCCAGGGCACCGAGGTGCCCACTCCAGAGATGCTGGGGTGTCTGCGCGGCGAGTTCGAGAAGCTGCGCATGCCGTGCGTGACGGCACGGATCTCCCTGTCGGGTCCCTGCGACAAGCCGTGAGCCTGCGCGCTCCATCAGTCTGTCATCCATGTCGTGGTCAGACAAAAATGCCACACACGAGTATGAGCACAATCGCTCGGTTTCTGTTGATACATCTGGCGCCATCGTCTACCGTCTCGATGTCACGGTTTCCTCCAGGTTCGCGAGCAGCGGCCCCGCTCCCTTCGGGGGGCGGGGCCGTTTTTCTCTGATGGTGAGCTCCTCGACGCCGGCGGCGTCGACACACGAGTTCAGGAGCCGTACTCCAGCCACCGTGGCGAGGTCGCGAAGGCGGCATGAATCAACCCGACGTGAGAGTAGGCCTGCGGGAAGTTGCCCCACATCTCACCGGAGCGAGGGTCCACGTCCTCGGCCAGCAACCCGAGCGGGGAGTCCAGCTTGCCGATCTGACGGAGAACCTCCCGCGCCTCGTGCTCTCGCCCGATCCGCGCCAGCGCCTCGACGAGCCAGAACGAGCAGAGCGTGAACGCCATCCGGGGGACCCCGAAGCCGTCGTCGGTACGGTACCGCTTGAGCCAGCCGTCCTGGCTGAGGTCGGCACGCACGGCGTCCACGGTGCCCTGACGGAGCTCCGCGCTCATGGGCAACTGGAGCGCGACCGCCTGCAAGAGGGCGGCATCGACCTCCGTGCCACCATGGTCGGCGACGAGGCAGCCACGCCTCGGATCCACGGCGTGGGCCAGGATCTCCGCCTGGATGCGGTTCGCGGCGGCGGAGAAGTGCTCGTAGTCCTCGGGGCGGTGGAGGCCGGCGATGCGGCTCATCCGGTCGGCCGCGGCCCAGCACATCAGCGAGCTGAAGGTCTGTGGTCTCCACTCGGACCGCAGCTCCCAGATGCCTGCGTCGGGCTGCCCCGCGACCGCGATCGCCCGGTTGGCGAGGCGCGTGACGAGATCCAGCACCGGCGGCGTGACTTGCTCCCGGAAGCGGGCGTCCAGGAAGAGCGGCGTGAGCGCGAGGACCATCTCGCCGAACACGTCGTGCTGCTTGTGCAGTGCCGCCGCGTTGCCCACCCGGACGGGCTTCTCGCCGCGATACCCACTCCAGTTCGCCAGCTGCGTCTCTTCGAGGTTCGTCTTGCCATCGACCCGATACAGCGGCGCGAGGTCGAGGTCGGGCGCGGCCGACGCGACGTTGAGGAGGAACTGCAGGAACTGTTCGCGCTCCTCGAAGTGGCCGAGGAGCCGAAATGCGCCGAGCGTGTAATACGCATCGCGCAGCCAGCAGTAGCGATAGTCCCACGTTCGGCCGGAGCCTGGGCCCTCGGGGATCGAGGTGGTCAGCGCCGCAACTATCGCACCAGTATCCTCGAAACAATGAAGTTTGAGGGTCAGCGCCGAGCGAATGACGGCCTCCTGGTGCGTGGTCGGAATGTCGCACTGCTTCACCCAGGTCTGCCAGTACCGCGTCGTCTCCCGGAGGAACCGGTCGCACAGCGGCTCGAGCGGCTCCTCGACGGGAGCCCCCCAGGCGAGGACGAAGTGCTTCGTCGACGTCAGCGCGAAGGGCTCGTCGTCCAGGTAGGAGAGGGGAGCGTCCGTGGTGAGACGGAGCTCCGCGCCGAACCCCTCGAAAGAGAGGTGGTTCGAGCCGAACTCACGACGCGACCGCTGCTTGGACCACCCCAGCACCGGATCGCAGAGGACGCGGATCCGAGGCGAGCCGGAGAGCGGCTCGACGATGCGCACCAGCTTCGTCGGTCGGAAGTTGCGCGCGTAGAGGACGAACCGCGGCGCGAAGTCGAGCACGCGGAACGCGCCGTCCGGCGTGTCGAAGCGGGTCTCGAGGACGTTGGTGTTGGGGAGATATCGCTGCACCCCCAGCGCACGATTCGCGGGGCTGATGGAGAACCGGCCCCCGGCTTCGTCCAGCAACGCGCCGAACACCGGTGGCGAGTCGAAGCGAGGCAGACAGCACCACACCACCGCACCGTCGCGACGTACGTGGGCAGCGAACTGGCAGTTCCCGACGAGGCCGAGGTCAGCGAGCACCTTCCCGTGTCTAGCAGCATTTCGTTGGATATCCAACCATCATGAGCTAAGTTGAACCGTGCGCCGCCGACTGCGATTCCTCGCTGCCCTGATGGTCGGGCTCGCCCTCGTCGGATGGGTCGGGTACTTCGCGCTCACGCGGACGACCCGCGCATGGTTCGAGTCCGATCTCGCGCTCCGGTCGCAGCTCGCCGTGGTCTCGGCGCGGGAGAGCCTCGCGCGCCACTGGACCAGCGACCCGGATCGTCTCAAGGCGACACTGGCCGACATCACCCGCGACGAGCGCATCATGGCCGCTGCGGCGTGCTCCTCGTCCGGCGACCAGCTCGCGGCGACGGACTCCTATCCGATCGGTTTCTCGTGTCGTTCGCTGCTCGACCGCATGCGCGCGGAAGGGCCG
>JAEUKC010000437.1:0-17234 GCA_016794445.1 Myxococcales bacterium | reverse complement strand
GCGACCGGCGCAGCGACCGGGGCCACGGCGGCAGGAACCGGGCGCGGCGCCGGGGCCGAGAGGCGCGGCGCGCTCCGCTGCGTCGTGACCGCACGGGGCGCAGCCTCGCGCATCGGGAGCGGCGCCCCGGAGAGCAGGCTCGCGAGCCCGGCGAACCCGGCCTCCTGCGCGCGGAGGAAGGCCTGGTGGCTCTCGGCCATCGTCTCCTGGTAGGCGACATGGGCCTCCACCGTCTGGCGCTGCGCCTCCTGGTAGGCGGCGACCCAGGCGAGCTGGACGTCTTCGGGCAGCGCGACGGTCTGCTCGGTGGGCTCGGCGGCGACGAGGGCGGTCTGGTCTTCGGACTTCATGGTCGTTCCGGGTTGGGCGGGTGGGGGCGCGGTGGGCGTGGTCGGAGTGGAGAGCGTGATCTCGGTCGGGCGGGGCGCGGCGGCGCGCGGGGCCCGCGGCGTGAGCGCCTTGCCCTTGGTGCCGACCGGGTTCGGCGGGTGGATCTTCCCGTAGTTGGACCCGTTGATCTTCACGGACATCTTCGGCGCCGGGATGGTGCGCGGGTCACGCGCCTCGGCGAAGCCCTCGAACAGCGCGTCGAGCTCGAGCGCAACCCCGAGGACGAACAGCTTGCCGAGCGCCTCGTGCACGCTCGCGAGCGCGTCCTTGCCCTTGCGATCGGTCGCGATCGCCTGGTGCGGCTTGCCCTCGAGGATGCGCGAGACGAGCCCGGTCAGCACCGCGCTCGGCCCAACCTCGACGAACGTGCGGACGCCGCTCGCCCACGCCGCCTCGATCGAGTCGACGAAGCGCACGGGATTGGCGAGCTGCTCGGCGAGCTGCGCGCGCGCGGCGCCCGGGTCGCTCGGGTAGGCCGCGGCCGTCGCGTTGGCGAGGACCGGGAAGCTCGGGGCGGCGAACGGCACGTCGGCGAGGAACCGCCCGAACGGCGCGACGGCGGAGCTCACGATCTTGGAGTGGAAAGCCGTCGCCACCTTGAGCCGGCGGGTCTCCAGGCCCTTCTCCGCGCACCGCTTCTCGGCGCGCTCGATCTCCACTGTGTCGCCGGAGAGCACGAGCTCCTTCGGGCCGTTGTGGTTCGCGAGGACGACGTCGATGCCGCTGCCCTCGAGCGCGGCGATCACGTCTTGCTTCGTGGCGAGCACGGCGCACATCGCGCCGGGGAGCGCCGCCGCCTCGGCCATCCGCTCGCCGCGCTGGCGGGCGACGCGCAGCGCGTCGTCGAGGCCGAGCGCGCCCGAAGCCGCGAGCGCGGTGACCTCGCCGAAGCTGTGTCCGACCGCGCAGGCCGCCGAGAGGCCGACCTTGCGGAGCACCGCGAGGGTGGCGAGGCTCGCCGCGCCGATCGCCGGCTGCGCCCACTCCGTCCGGGTGAGCTTGGCGAGAGAGCGCTCCGCGTGGTCGGCGGCGAAGCCCGGCCGCGGGAACACGACCTCGTGCAGCGGGTCGTTCGGCACGAGCGAGGCCGCGTGGTCCCACACCTCGCGCGCGCAGCCCAGGGACGTCGCGAGGCCGAGGCCCATGCCGACGTACTGGCTGCCCTGCCCCGGGAACACGAAGCACACGCCGCCGTCGACGGCCTCGTCGGAGACGAAGACGCCGCGCGGGTTGGTCTGCAGTCCGGGGCGCTCGGCCAGCTTGGCCGCCTCCTCGAGCTTGCCCACGAGCTCGCTCGCGCTCTCAGCGACGATCGCCGCGCGCGCGCCACCGCGGGCCTGGGCCGCGCGCTGGCTACCCCGCGCCGTGCGCTGGCTGCGGAGCGCGACGTGCTGCAACACGGAGGACTCGTTCTCGTGTTCGGTCTCGCGCGCGGCGGCGAGCATCGCGCGCACCTCGGTGGCGAGCGCGGTGCAGGCGCCCGCGAGCGCGGCCTTGCTCTCGGCCGCGAGCACCACGAGCTCCGTCTTGGCGGTGCGGAGGAGCGCCGCGCGGCTCGGCCCCACGTACTCCTCCAGCGCCACGTGGAAGTTGGAGCCACCGAACCCGAAAGCGCTCACGCCGGCGCGGCGAGGGTGCGCGCTCGTGTCGCGGATCCAGGGCCGGGTCTCGGTCGCGAGGTGGAACGGCGAGCTCTCGAGGTCGAGCTTCGGGTTGGGCTGATCGATCTGGAGGGTCTGGGGCAGCACGCGGTGGTGCAGCGCCATCACGGCCTTGAACAGGCCGGCCGCGCCCGCGGCGCTCTTGGTGTGACCGATCTGCGACTTCACCGAGCCGAGGGCGCAGAACTGGCGGTCGCCGCTCCGGAAGCGATCGGTGTCCTCGAACACCATCCGCAGACCGCCGAACTCGGCGGCGTCGCCGGCCATCGTGCCCGTGCCGTGCGCCTCGAGCAGCTCCACCGTGTCGGGAGTGAACCCCGCGAGCGAATACGCGCGACGGAGCGCCTTGGCCTGCCCCTCGGGGACCGGCGCGTAGACGCTCTTGGCGCGGCCGTCCGACGACGAGCCGACCGCGCGAATCACCGCGTAGATCGGGTCGCCCGCGGCCTCGGCGTCGGAGAGGCGCTTGAGCGCCACCATGCCGAGCCCCTCGCCGAGCATCGTGCCATCGGCCTTGTCCGAGAACGGACGGCAGTCGCCCAAGCGCGAGAGCGCCGGGGTCTTGCTGAAGCAGATGTACATGAAGATGTCGTTCATCGTGTCCACCCCGCCGGTAATCACGACGTCCGAGGTGCCGAGGTGCAGCTCGTTGACGGCCATGGCGAGCGCCGAGAACGTGCTCGCGCACGCGGCGTCGCACACGCAGTTGGTGCCGCCGAGGTCGAGCCGGTTGGCGATGCGCCCGGCCACCACGTTGCCGAGCAGGCCGGGGAACGAGCTCTCCTGCCACTCGACGTAGTGGGCCGCGATGCGCTCGCACGCCTCGTCGATGTCGGACTCGGGCAGCCCCATCTCGCGGAGGGCCTTGCTCCACACCGGACGCTGCAGGCGGCTCACCATCGAGCCGAGCAGCTCCTGCGCCGAGGTGACGCCCAGGATCACGCTCGTGCGGTCCTTGTCGATGCGCGAGAGGTCGCCGCGGCTCGCGTCCTCGAGCACCTGCTGGGCGACGATGAGCGCGAGCAGCTGGCTCGTGTCGGTCGACGGCAGCGTCGAGGGCGGCACGCCGAAGGCCATCGAGTCGAACTCGACGTCGGGCAGGAAGCCGCCGCGGTTCGCGTACGTCTTGTCGCGCGCGAGCGGGTCCGGGTCGTAGTAGTCGCCGAGCAGCCAGTGGGAGGCCGGCACCTCGGTGAGCAGGTCGCGCCCGCGCAGGATGTCGCTCCAGAACCCGCGCGCCCCGACCGAGCCGGGGAACAGGGCGCTGACACCCACGATGGCGATCGGCTCTCTCTCGACGAACGAAGGCTTGCTCATGCTGACTCTCACGCGAGGGGACGGGGGGCGAACCGGAACGCTTCCGAAGGCACGGGGACGCCGTACGTGCGGAGCTGCTGGGCGCGGGTGACGACGGCCGCGCCCTCGAGGAGGTTCCTGGCGATCTGGGGGGCCGTGCGGGCCTCGGGGGGCTCGAGGAACGAGCCCTTCACCCAGTCGTTGAAGGCGCCCATGGCGGGGCCGCACCAGATCTGGAAGTCGAGGCGGCGCTTCGGGTCGCCGTCGATGGCCCAGCGGCTCGAGAGGCCGAGGTACCAGCGGAACACGAGGGCCATGCGGTGCTTCGGGTCGCGCTCCGCCTTGTGCACCTCCTCCGGGTCGCGGGCCTCGAAGTAGGCCCTGGTCGAGGCCCAGATGGTGTCGAGACTCGCGCCGAGGATCTCGCGCTCGACCTTGCCGCGGAGCTCCGACGACAGCGACTCGAGCGAGGCGTGGTCGCGGTAGATCTCGTAGAGCTTGCTCGCGCGCGGACCGAACATGGTGCCGCGCTTGAGCACCTGCACGCGCACGCCCATCTCGAACATGTCGGCGGCGGGCGCCATCATCACGTCGGCCATCGTGGCCTGCGCGAGCATCTTGCGGCCCTCCTCGGAGAGCCCCGACTCGACCGCCGCCTGGTTGACGGTGCCGGTGAGCACGTAGGCCGCGCCCATCGCGAACGCGCCCGCGACCGCGGCCGGCGCGCCGAGGCCGCCCGCGGCGCCCACACGGATCGGCGCGGCGTATTCGTACTTGCGCATCGCCCGGTCGCGCGCCGCGATGACCAGCGGCAACACCACCGGCAGCGCGCGGTTGTCGGTGTGGCCGCCCGAGTCGGCCTCCACCGTGACGTCGGCGGCCAGCGGCACGCGCCGCGCGAGCGCCGCCTGGGCGGCCGTGATCTGCCCGCTGGCGACGAGCGCCTCGAGGATCGCCGCTGGCGCTGGCGCCATGAACATGTCGGCGAGCTCCGTGCGCGAGACCTTGCCGAACAGGTGCGTCGCGCGCTGGATGCTCCCGTCGGGCGCCTGCGAGAGGCCCGCGACGGCGTAGCGCACCACCGCGGGCGTGAGCGCCATGAACGCCGACGCGCACACGCGCTGCACGCCACGACGCAGCAGCAGATCGCACACCGCGTTCTCGACGGCGGGCTCCTGCGGCGAGTGGATCAGGTTCACGCCGTAGCTCAGGCCCGCCGCGCCGATCTCGCGCTGGATCTCGTCGACCGCGCGCTCCACGCGGTCGGGCAGCAAGCCCGCGGCGCCGAAGAACCCGATCATCTCGGCGCGCGCCATGGCGACGACGAGGCGCGCGGTGGCGATGCCGTTGGCCATCTCGCCGACCACGTACGGGAAGCGGACACGGTGCACCTCGCCGAACGAGCGGTCGCCGAGCCACTCCGGGTAGAGCGGGGGCAGCGTGGCGAGCAGCGGCAGGCCGCGACCGTCGAGGCTGATCTGGCCGTCGAGCGCGACGCCGATCCGGCCACCGCGCACGCCGTCGCGGTCGTGTCCTTCGCGGACGACGTGCGCCGTCCGGCGCACCTCGGCGCAGGCCGTCACGATGGGGTCGGGATCGAAGGCCGGCGGGCGGCCCGGGACCAGGGTCGGATGCGGCACGGGGCGGGCAGCCTAGCGGTCCCAAAGGGCTTTTTGGCCGGGCCGACAGAACCCTGACCGAATTGTGAGCGACCCTTCAGATCGACGCCCCGCGGCGTGCGTCACGCGAGCGTCATTGCCCGTATTTCACCGCGCAACCCCACGCCTTGGTCCGGCTCGTCGCGACGGATTTTCCACCTGCGACGGCCTCGAGCGCGGCGCCCACGTAGTTCTGGACCTTGTCGCCCGGCTCGGGCTCGCCGCCCTTGGTGTCGTCGAGCGCGCCGGCATAGACGAGCACGCCCTTCGGATCGACGACGAACATGTGCGGCGTGTTGGTCGCGCCGTAGGCCTTGCCGACCTTGCCCTCTGGATCAAGGAGGACGGGGTGGCTCATGTTCCAGGTCTTCCTGGCCTCGACGTTGACCTCCTTGGCCGCGCCCTGCTTGCCGGGCGCGCCCGAGTTGATCGCGAGCCACACCACCGAGCCGCTCTTGGTCACGTCGGCGGCCATCGTCTTGAGCGTGCCCTCGTGCGCGCGCTGCACGAACGGGCAGCCGGGGTTGAACCACTCGAGCACCACGGTCTTGCCGGCGAACGACGCGAGGGAGACCTCCTTGCCGTCGAGGTCGACGAGGGTGAAGGCCGGTGCGGGCTGACCGATCTCGGCCGGTCCCGCCGCGGTGGTCGAGGTCGAGCCCGCCGTCGACGCGGGCGTGGTCGGTGCCGACGGATCCTTGTGGCATCCGAAGGAGACGCTGGCCAGCAGCGACGCGAGGGCGAGGGTCTTCGACATGGGACGTGGATGCTAGACGGGCGTGGGCCGTCGCGCGACCGCCTCCTCGGCGAACGCGAGGACGTTGCCGTCCGGATCGACGCTGTAGGCCGCCGCGTGGCCCCAGTCGCGCGGGGCGAGCGGCGAGAGCTCGCGCGCGCCGGCCGCGAGCGCCCGCTGGTGGGCGGAGGCCGCGTCGGCGACCAGCAGGTAGAGCTCGGCCCGGGGGCCCGCGGCGAACGCTCCGAGCGCGGGCCCGAGCAGACGCGCCGCGCCCGCCTCGGGCATCAGTCCGAGCACGCACAGGTCGCCGAGCGAGAACTCGGTCATGCCCGGCACGTGCAGCGTGGGCGTCGCGCCGAGCGCCGCCGCGTAGAACGCCGTGGCTGCCGTCTGGTCGCGAACGTACAGGATGAAGTGCGCCCGGCGGACCACGGTCGCTCAGACGAGCAGACCGTCCGCGGGCGGCGCGCCGTACGGCTTGTTGTTCGGGACCACCGTCGTCGCCGTGGCCGTCTGCGTCGGCTCGGCCGTCGCGGTGGTGCTGCCGGTGCCGTCACCGCTGGTCGAGGACGCCGCGCTCGCGCCGTCGGCGGGCGGACGACCGTTGCCACAGGCCGCAGCCGCGGCCGTCGCCACCACGGTGCCGAACGCGACCATCGCCGCGCGACCGAGGCGGCGCGTGGGCAACGCGGGCGGCGTCGCGTCGAGCGCGAGCGCGCCCTCGCAGAAAGGACACGTGGAGGCGTCGACGCGGACGTGGCGGAGACACTGGGGGCAGGGCGCGAGGTGCGACATCCGCCCGAGCTTACCCTCAATGGGCCAGCCAGCCAGCGTCCATCGTGAGGGCCGCGCCCGTGACGCTCCAGGACTCCTCCTGGCACAGGTACGCCACGCTCTTGGCCACCTCGCTCGGCTCGATGAGCCGCTTGACCGCGTTCTGTGTGAGCAGGATGCGCGACACCACCTCGTCCTCGGGGATGCCGTGCACGCGGGCCTGCGCGGCGATCTGCTTCTCGACGAGCGGCGTTCGCACGTACGAGGGGCAGATGGCGTTCACCGTCACCTGCGGGCACCGCGCGGCCGCCTCGAGGGCCACCGTCTTGGTGAGGCCGAGGACCCCGTGTTTGGCCGTGACGTAGGCCGACTTGTACGGCGAGGCGACGAGCCCGTGCACCGACGCCACGTTCACCACGCGGCCCCAGCCGCGCGCGTACATGCCCGACACCATCGCGCGGGTGAGCAGGAACGGCGCGGTGAGCATCACGGCGAGCAGCCGGTCCCACATGCCGGGGTCGAACTCCTCGATCGGCGAGACGTGCTGGAGGCCGGCGTTGTTGATCAGGATGTCGACGTGCCCCACCTCGGCGATCAGCCGTTCGACGTCCTCGCGGTTCGAGAGGTCGGCCGCGACGCCCACGCTCTCGAGGCACAGGGAGGCCTCGTGCAGCGCAGGCCCGGCGACGTCGCTCGGGACCACGTGGGCGCCGCGCGCGTGGAGCTCCTCGGCGACGGCGAGACCGATGCCCGAGGCCGCGCCGGTGACCAGCGCCCGACGACCGATCAGATCGCGAGGCCGCATCTCAGGCGACCGTGAAGAGCTGCGCCGTGCGGCGGGCCATCTCGAGCGACGCCTTGCGCCACTCCGCCATCATCGCGGCGCCGTAGGCGAGGGTCTCGCGCGACAGGCGGGCCGACTCGTCGAGCTGGGTCTGCGCCTGCTCGAGCGCCTTCTGCTCCAGGGTGGCGGCCTGGGCGTAGAACGCCTCGGTGCGGGCCAGGTGGCTCTCGAAGGCGGCGACGAACGGATTGTGCAACTGCGAACGAGTGGTCTCGGACATGGCGATCTCCGGATCGGGTTGCCGGCTCGATTGCCGGCGGCCACAACCTAGATCGCGAGGACGACCCGTCAAGACGTTTTTTGTTGCAGCGCACAATTCTCGACTACCGAGCGCGGGGCTTCCGGGGCCGGTGCACCTCGCGCTTGAGGGCCTCGAGCTCGCGCCGGAGCGCGGCCACGTCGTCCGAGGGGGCGGGCGCCGCGGGCGTGAGCGGGGGCGCGGCCGGCGGCGTGTACGACGGCGGGGAGAACGCACCGAGCGACGCGCCGAGCCCCGATGGCACGAACCGACCGAGCGCGCCGAGCCCCCCTTGCAGGAACGGGTTGATGGCGCCGAGCGCCGCCGCGCCCTGCTTGGCCTGCAGGTACATCTCGAGCGCGAACGTCATGTATCGCCCGAAGAATTCGGCCAGCGCGTCGTCGCCGAGCCGCACGAGCTGGAGCAGCAGCGGGATGGGCAGGAGCCGCGCGGCGCCGCGCCCCTCGACGATGATCTGCGCGAGGGTGGCCTGGGTGAGATCCTCCTGCGTCTTGGCGTCGACCACCCGCGGGTCCGCGCCGCGACGGACCGATTCGGCGAGCTCCTCGAGCGTGATGTAGCGGCTCGCGTCCGTGTCGTAGAGGCGGCGGTTGCCGTACTTCTTCACCAGCATCGTCCGCGGAGCCTAGCGCCCACCGGGGACGGACGGAACCCCGGCGGTTGTGCCTAGCAACATCCCGCCTTGACCAACCCGGGATGTGGGGCTAGATGCTGCCTCCGCTCACGTTGTTGCAACGCAACACGAGCGCCGTAGAAGGAGTGGCCATGGAGTCGAAGGCGCGACGGAGCAGCTGGCTGGCAGGCGTGACGAAGCGTGGGGCCCTCTCGGGCCCTCGCGAGGGTATCCTCACCGCGGTGCAGTACCTGTTCCTCACCGGTCTCGGCATCCTCGCCGGGTGCTCGGCCACCAACGAGGCCGCCCTCTGTCGCGTCGGGGCGGACTGCGCCTCGGGGGTCTGCAAGGCGGACGGCACCTGCGGCTCGATCGTCAAGGACACCGGCGTCGCGACCGACGCGGCCGACACCGGCGTCGAGGACTCGGCCCCCGTCGACGCGCCGCCCGTCGACAGCGGCGGCTGCCTCCCCAGCAAGGACTTCGTGGTCACCGCGGGCGAGCTCCCCCTCGCGGCCGGGCTCAAGGCCACCTTCCGCGTCGCCACCAGCGACACCTTCGACACCGCGGGCGCCGCCGGCGCGGGCGGCACGCGCACCTGGAACCTCGCCGGCAAGTTCGCGAGCGACAAGGACGTCCTCGTCAACACCCTCTCGCCGAGCGGCCAGTGGTGGAGCGCCAAGTTCCCCGGCGCCACCTACGCGGCCGCGCTCTCGAGCTCGAACGATCTCCTCGGCGTCTTCCAGCTCGACGCGGCGGCGCTCAACCTCCGCGGCGTCGTCTCGCCGACCGAGTCGGCGACCAAGACCGAGCTCACCTACGCGACCCCCATCCCCACCATCAAGCTCCCGCTCTCGCTCGGCGCCAGCTGGAAGACGACGAGCAACGTGAGCGGCACGGCGGGGGGCTTCGCGAGCTTCTACACCGAGGCCTACGACGTCACCGTCGACCAGAAGGGCAGCCTCGCTACGCCGTTCGCCACGTTCGACGTGCTCCGCGTGAAGATCGTCCTCACCCGTACGGTCGCCGGTGTCCCCACCATCACCCGCACCTACGCGTTCGTCACCGAGTGCTTCGGCACCGTCGCCAGCGTCGTCTCCAAGTCCAACGAGCTCTCCGAGGAGTTCACCGGGTTCTCCGAGCTGCGCAGGCTCGCGCCGTGAAGCGCGCGATCGTCGCGCTCGCGGTCGCCCTCGGGTCGACCGGGTGTCTCGCCTTCCACGCGGGGCCGCTCCCGGGCGCGCCGGACAAGGCCCAGTACGCCGAGGTCGAGGGCGTGCGCATTCGTTACGAGGACAAGGGCGAGGGGCCCGCGGTCGTGCTCGTGCACGGGTTCGCCTCGGCGCTCGAGTCGTGGGCCACGGTCACGCCCGTGCTCGTCGGCAAGCACCGCGTGCTCTCGCTCGACCTCAAGGGCTTCGGCTGGAGCGGCCGCCCCGAGGGCGACTACTCTCCGCCCGCGCAGGCGAAGATCGTCCTCGCGCTCATGAAGGCGCGCGGCATCGAGAAGGCCGACGTGGTCGCCCACTCGTGGGGCTCCTCGGTCGCGCTGCAGGTCGCCCTCGCCGCCCCCGAGAGAGTCAACAAGCTCGCCCTCTACGACGCCTGGGTCTACGAGGAGCAGCTCCCCACGTTCTTCCTCTGGGCGCGCGCCGACGGCGTGGGCGAGGCGTTGTTCGGGCTCTACTACAAGGAGCGCGCCGACGAGCGCATGGCGTACGCGTTCTACGACAAGGAGCGGTTCATGACCGAGCACCTCGTCGAGGACGTCGACCGCGCCCTCGAACGACCGGGCACCGTCGCGGCCGCGCTCGCCGCCGTGCGCGGCCAGAACTTCGCCAAATGGCAGGACCAGTACAAGAAGATCCAGCAGTCCACGCTGCTCCTCTGGGGCCGCGAGGACGCGGTCACGCTGCTCTCGTTCGGCGAGCGCCTCCACAAGGACCTCCCGAACAGCAAGCTCGTGGTCTACCCGCAGTGCGGGCACTTCCCCATGCTCGAGGCGGTCAAGGCCTCCAACGCCGACCTCGTCTCGTTCCTCGACGGCAACTGACATGCGCCGCTTGCTCGCCGCCGCCCTCGTGCTGGTCGCGCTCCCCGCGCGCGCCACCGGCTTCACCGACGTGGGCGACGATCTGCACCCGCGCGACAAGACCGAGGTCGAGCTCCACGGCGCGTTCCGCGTGCGCGGCGAGCTCCTGAACAACCTCGACCTCGACCGCGGCACCACGCCGTCGGGCGAGCTGCTCTACCCGGTGCCGGGCGCCGATCCCAAGGCGCAGTCGCTCTACGGCGGCGACCTCCGCCTGCGCACCGACCTCGCGTTCTACTCGCTCGGCGGCAACGTCGCGGTGAAGATGCGCGTCGACGTGCTCGACGACGTGGCGATGGGCGGCGCCGCGGTCGGCGCGCCGTCAGCGAGCAGCACCCAGCGCTCTCCGCCCGGCGACGTCTTCCGCGTCAAGCGCGCCTACGGCGAGGTGCGCACCCCCGTCGGCGTGCTCGCGGCCGGCCGCATGGGCGCACACTTCGGGCTCGGGATGCTCGCCAACGGCGGCGACTGCGCCGACTGCGACAGCGGCGACGCCCAGGACCGCATCGCGTTCATCACCCCGCTCGCCGGCCACATCTGGGCCGCCGCCTACGACATGAGCTGGGTCGGGCCCACCGCGTGGCGCAAGGACGGCGTGCGGCGCGTGGGCATCGCGCCCGCGACGCAGGTGCACTCCGTCACCTTCGCCATGCTGCGCTGGCACGACCCGTCGGCGATTGTGCGGCGCACCAAGGCGGGCAAGGCCACCCTCGACTACGGCGCCACGGTGGCGCACCGCTGGCAGGCGTCCGACGCGCCCTACGAGTGGCTGCCCCTCGCCTCGAGCGTCGGGCCGGTCGGCTCGCCGATCACCTCGCGCGGGTTCTCCGCCACGGTGCTCGACGCCTGGCTGCGCTTCATCTCGCCGATGGTCCGCATCGAGCTCGAGGCCGCCGTGATCACGACCACCGTCGACCAGCCCTCGCTGGTGCCCGGCGTCAGTGCAAACCGCCCCGTGACGGGTCGCCAGATCGGCGCCGCGCTCGAGACCGACTTCGGCCCCGCGAGCGCGTCGGCCGGCCTCGACCTCGGGTACGCGAGCGGCGACCCGGCCCCCGGCTTCGGCGCGTATCCGAGCGCGGGCGCGGCGGCGCCGCGCGCGGGCGACCTCGACGGTGCCCAGGCCGACCTCGCGCGCGACCGTCGCGTCGACAACTTCCGCTTCCACTCCGACTACCGCATCGACCGCCTGCTGTTCCGCGAGATCATCGGCACCGTGACCGATGCGGTCTACTTCCGGCCGCACGTGCGGGTCGACCTCTACCGCGCGCCCACTGCCACCCTGCGCTTCGGCACGGCCGGCATCGTGTCGTTCGCCAACGAGCCCGCCTCCACCCCCGGCGGCAGGCGCCCGCTCGGCGTCGAGATCGACCCCACCCTGTCGTACGAGTCTCGCGACGGCTTCGGTGCCGCGCTCGAGTACGCCGTCCTCTTCCCGCTGTCCGGGTTCGACAACCCCGCGCAGAAGCTCTCCGCCAAGCCCGCCCAGCTCGTCCGGGTCCGCCTCGTCTACGCTTTCTGAGGAACGAAGATGCGCGCCCTGCTCCCCCTCTGCTGCTCGTTCGCCTTCCTCGTCGGCTGTGGCGACAACGCGACCGTCGCTGGTCGAGACTCGTACGTCGGCGGCGACGCCGGCACGCTGTCGTGCGTCCCCGACCTCGACGGCACGATCCACTCCCGCGAGCTCCCCACGGTGCTCGACACGCCGGTGGGCTACCTCATCAACCCGGTCGGCAAGGATCGCACGGTCGACCTCGTCGGCAAGGTCGACAAGGCCGGCAAGCGCGTCTGGGACTTCGGCACCGACTACGCCGACGACCAGGCGCTGAAGCTCGCGGCCAACGGGCTCGCCGGCAAGTGGTACGCGCTCTCCTTCTCCACGGGCTCGTTCGTGTCCTCGATCGACGCCGCGCAGACCCTCGACGGCGTCTACCGCCGCGACGACACCGGCCTCTACCTGCTCGGCATCGCGAGCAAGACCGAGGCCCCCGCCGAGGGCAAGACGCTCCTCGTCTACGACGCGCCGATCAAGATCCTCGCCTTCCCCCTCGCGCCCGGCGCCCGGTGGATCTCGGTCGGCAACGTCGTCGGCGGCACCATCCGCGGCCTGCCCTACGCGGGCAAGGACACCTACGAGGTCGAGGACGACGGCGTCGGTCGCCTCGTGCTCACCGACTTCACCTTCGAGCAGGCGCACCGCGTCCGCACCAAGGTCACCGTGAGCCCCGCGGCCGGCGCCGCCGTGTCGCGCCGCCAGGTGTCGTGGTTCATGGAGTGCTTCGGCGAGGTCGCGCGCGCGACCGGCAAGGACAACGACCCCACCGTCGATTTCACCGTCGCCGCGGAGCTGCGGCGCCTCGGGCAATAGGAGCGATGCAGATGGCCTGGGACCTCTGGAAGAAGGGCTTCGACACGTGGGAGGACCGCACCGCGCGGCTCCTCGAGGTGTGGCTCAAGAGCCCGCTCGTGCTCAACGGCTCGGGGCTCCTCCTCACCACGGTGCTGCGCCTGCGCGCGGCGAGCGACGACGCGAAGGCCCGCTTCTGGGCCGAGCTCGGCCTGCCGAGCAAGCGCGACCAGGAGCGCACGCTCCACCTCTTGAACCAGATCCAGAGCCGCCTGCTCGAGCTCGAGCAGCGCCTCGACGCGCAGTGAGCCGCGCCTCCCCTTTGTTGCAGTGCAGTAGGAGCCTCCCATGGACGTGACCCCGTACCTCGAGCCCCGCATCGCCCCCCGCGCCGTCTTCGACTCGCTCCCCGAGCGCCGCACCCGCGTGCGCTTCATGATCCAGGAGGGCGACGACTGGCGCGCCGTCACCTGGGGCGCGTTCGCGAAGATCATCCGCAAGGTCGCCCTCTACCTGAGCGCCAACGGCGTCACCCACGGCGACCGCGCCGCGATCTTCGCACAGAACCGCGTGGAGTGGATCGCCTCGGCGCTGGCCATCCAGGCCGCGGGCGGGGCGATGGTCCCGATCTACGGGTCGAGCACGGCGGAGCAGGCGGCGTACGTCCTCGGCCACTGCGACGCCAAGGTGGTGTTCGTCGACTCGGCGGCGCTCCTCGGCCGCGTGCTGACCCAGCTCTCCGCGCTGCCCGCCCTCGAGCGCATCGTGCTCCTCGACGACTCGCTCGACGCGGCCCGCGTGCACGCCTCGCTGCTCGCCAAGGGCGTGGAGCTCCCGAGCTACTCGGAGATCGAGCCGCGCATCCACCCGTTCTCGCGCGTGCTCGCCATCGGCGAGGCCCGCGACGGCGAGGACCCGCAGGCGTTCGAGCGCACGATGAACGCGGTCTCTCTCGAGCAGATCGCCGTGATGCTCTACACGAGCGGCACCACCGGCAACCCGAAGGGCGTGCCGCTCTCGCACAAGAACGTCGCCGTCAACGGGCGCGACTGGCTCGTGTGCAACGCCGCGCTGCTGCGCGAGGGCGCGGTCGATCTCCTGTGGCTCCCCATGAGCCACATCTTCGGCTTCGGCGAGGCGTGCCTCGGCAACACTCTCGGGTGGGTCAGCTACCTCGTCGACCCGAAGAACGTGATGGACCTGCTCCCGGCGGTGAAGCCGAACGTGTTCATGAGCGTCCCCTCGGTGTGGGAGAAGCTCGCGCAGGCGGCGATCTCCGAGCCCGACCCGACCCAGCGCAAGGCGCGCCTCGCCGCGGTCACCGGCGGCGCGCTCGAGTTCTGCCTCTCGGGCGGCGCCGGCCTCAAGCGCGAGGTGAAAGAGGCGTTCCACGGCGCCGGCACCCTGATCATCGAGGGTTACGGTCTGACGGAGACGTCCCCCACGCTGACGCTCAACCGTCCCGACGCGTTCCGTTTCGACACCGTCGGCAAGCCCCTGCCCTCCGTCGAGGTGCGCCTCGCCGAGGACGGCGAGATCCTCGCGCGCGGCCCGAGCGTGTTCGGCGGCTACCACAAGGATCCGGCGGCCACCGCGCAGTGCTTCACCGCCGACGGCTGGTTCCAGACCGGCGACGTGGGCCGCTTCACCGACGACGGCTTCCTGCAGATCATCGACCGCAAGAAGGACATCCTCGTGACCGCCGGCGGCAAGAACGTGCCCCCCGCGAACATCGAGCTGCGCTTCGCCGACGACCCGTTCGTCGCCCACGTCGTCGTCTACGGCGACGGCCACAAGTACCTCGTCGCCGGGGTGTGGCTCAACGAGGAGACGGTCGCGGCTCACCTCGCCGAGGTCGCGCCCGACGCGCGCAAGTCGGCCCGCGAGACCCTCGTGCAGCAGCGCATCGACCGCGTGAACGCCGAGCTCGCGAGCTACGAGTCGATCAAGCGCTTCAACGTCTTCTCGCGCCCGCTCACCGTCGACGACGGCCTGCTCACGCCCACCCTCAAGGTGCGCCGCAAGAAGATCTACGAGGCGTTCCGCGAGGACTTCGAGGCGCTCTACCGCTGATCGGGACCTGCTCCATGTCCGACCCCCAGAAAGAGACGAAGCGCTGGCAGAACCTGTTCGGCCTCGCCCAGCGGCCGAAGCCCCAGGTCGGCGTGACCCCGGCCGACGTGGTGCACCGCGACAACAAGGCGCGGCTCCTCCGCTACCGCCCGCGGCCCGCCGGCCTCGCGCCGGGCGCGCCGATCCTGCTCGTGCCCTCGCTGATCAACCGGCACTACGTGCTCGACCTGATGCCGGGCAAGAGCTTCGTCGAGTACCTCGTCGGGCTCGGGCACGACGTGTACTGCATCGACTGGGGCACCCCGGGCGACGAGGACCGCTACGTCACCTTCGACGAGATCGTCGACGGCATGATCGGCCGCGCGCTCGCCGCGGTGTGCAAGGCGTCCGGCGCCGAGCGCGCCCACGTGCTCGGCTACTGCATGGGCGGCCTCATGGTGGCCATCCACGCCGCGGTGCGCCCCGCGCGCGTGGCCTCGGTGTGCGCGGTCGCCGCACCCGTCCGCTTCGCCGACGACGGCCTGCTCTCGGCGTGGGCCCGCACGCCCACGCTCGACCTGCGCGTGCTGGTCGACTCGCTCGGCAACGTACCGTGGCAGCTCCTGCAGTCGTCGTTCCAGCTGCTGCGCCCGACCCTGCCGCTGTCGAAGGCGGTGCACCTCCTCGACCGCGCGTGGGACGACGAGTACCTCGACGGCTTCCTCGCCCTCGAGACCTGGGGCAACGACGCGGTCGGCTTCCCCGGCGAGGCGTACGCCCGCTACATCCAGGAGCTCTACCGCGAGGACCGCCTGATCCAGGGCACGTTCGCGCTCTCGGGTCGCCCCGCGCACCTCGGCGCGATCCGCGTGCCCACGGCGGCGGTCACCTTCGAGCACGACAACATCGTGCCGGCCGAGAGCGCGCGCGTGCTGCTGGATCTCGTCGGCGCCCCCGCCGAGGAGCGCGTGTCGATCCACGTGAACGGCGGCCACGTCGGCGCGATGGTGTCGCGCGCGGCGTCGCGCGGCGTGTGGCCGAAGATCGCCGCCTTCTTCGGCGCGGCGGACGCGCGGTGGCAAGCGCAGACGTCCCCGGCGGTGCCTTCCACCGTGGCCGAACGCCCGCGCAAGCACCGGCGGTGAGGGTGGGAGCGCGCTCGGCGCTCCGTACACTCGACGGGTGACGACGAAGCGCTGGCTCGTGCTGGGGCTCGCGGTGGCGACCGTCGCGGCGATCGTCGGCGACGCGCTGCGCACGCCATCCGACGCGCTCCGGAGCCCGCGTCGAATCGTGGCCGGTCAGGGTGGCGTGTGCGCGTTCTTCGACGGGGCACCGATGCAGTGCTGGGGGGTGACACGGTTCGAGAATCGCATGCATCCCTATGCCCAGGTCTCCACCCGGCCGAACGCGACGGACCTCGCGAGCTCTTGGACGGTCTCGTGTGTCCTCGACCACGGCATCCTCGACTGTCCAGACGTGCGAGGAGCCATCCACCGGCCTGGCCTACGGACCCCACCGAGCTTCGAAGAGGTCCAATCGCCCGTGGCTTCGCTGTCTGCCGTGTGCGTTCTCGCGCGGTTCGCGGGTTCACCCGCCAGCGCGTTCTGTCACGCCGTCAGCCTCGCGGAGCATGACACGGCACCGCTCGATGGCCTCTGGCAGCCAATGGAGCTCGGCGACCCGACCAGCCTCGCGCTGGGTCAGGACACGCTGTGCGGACTCCAGCGCGATGGTCGCATCCGTTGTCGGGCGCTCTCCACGTCGGAGGTCTACGACGTGGTAGGGGTCGAAGGTGCCGTGCAGCTCGCGCTCGGCAACGACTTCGGCTGTGCGCGCGACGCGCGGGGCGCCGTGCGTTGCTGGGGCAATAACGCCTGGGGCCAGCTCGGCGACGGAACCCACGCCGATCACTCGGACGCCCGCTTGATCGCGCTGCCGACCCCTGCGACCGACCTCGTCGCGAGAGATGGGCGCGCGTGCGCGATCTCGGAGGGACGCCCGTTGTGCTGGGGAGAGCTGTGGCCTGGCTCCGCGCGACCACGCGAGACGGCGAGCCGCCCGCGGCGCGTCGTCGAACTGAACGGGTTGCGACAGCTCGCGCTCGGAACGGCGTTCACGTGTGCACTCCACGACGATGGCACGGTGCGGTGCTGGGGCTATGACGCAGGTGGCGCGCTCGGCAGCGGCGCCTCGCTACCCTCGGCAGGCTGCGATCGCGAAGGCATCGCGGGCACGAGCCCCGAGCCCGAGCGACAGGGTGGACCCACAATCGTGCGAACCGGAGCCTCCGGCCGGTTTCCGCGGGCGCGCGGCCCGCTCGGTCTCGCTGTGGCCCTGCTGGTGCTGGGGCCCCTCGTCCTCGCGTGGCGCAGTGCCAGCGCGGCCTTTCGTCCGGGCGAGCCGCGTGATCGAGGCGCGCGGTTCGCCGTCCACGGCGCGGCATTGCTCTGGGCGCTGTTCGTCCCCGTGTTCGTCACGCGTGTCGCGCCCGCCCTGCAGGCCTCCA
>JAEUKC010000435.1:0-4517 GCA_016794445.1 Myxococcales bacterium | reverse complement strand
AGCGCACGACGTCGGCGAGCGGGGTCTCGGCAGGGACGACGTCGCCCCGTGAACCCCCGAGCGCGGACATGTCGGCCGCGAGCCGGGTGAGCGCCTGGGTGGAGCGGCGCAGCACGCGCACGAGGCTCCGGGTGTCCTCGTTCGCGTCCTCGTCGAGCAGATCGAGGGCGCCGACGATCGCCCCGAGCGGCGAGCGCAGATCGTGGGCCGCGATGGCGAGGAGGCGCCCGTACGCCGCGGCGGGGACGCGCGCGGACACGCGTCACGCCAGCTTGAGGAGCTTCTTCAGGCGCTTGGCGTCGGCGAACATGTCCACGTTGGTGAACACCCAGACGCTGGCGTCGTGCTTGGCGGCCTTGACGATCTCGGCGAGCTTCTCGAGCGCCGGGTCTTCGTAGCGCGACTTGTGGCCCGCGGGCCCAGGCAGGCGGTAGTAGCCGAAGCCCGACTTGTACGTGCCGTGGGCGAGCGGGTCGCGCGACGCGACGGCGCCGGCCTCGAGGGCGAGACCGAGCGCGTCTTCCGGATCCCACGCGGGGGGAGCCTCCCAGACGACGCGGTCGAAGCGCTTGCGCACCGACGTGAGGAAGTCGCGGACGACCTGGCGGTTCTGCTTGCTGGCAGGGAAATCGGGCGGCGCGACGAAGACGACGGTCTTGGTGCCGAGCTCCTCGGCGACGTCGCTCAGCATGGCCAGGCTGGTCTCGACCACCTTGCCTTCGCGAAACCCCTCCTGGCCGACCTCGCGCGGCCCGAGCAGCGCGAACTCGAACCCCTCGGGGCCCTGCCTCTTCCAGCGACCGAGCGTGCCGCGGCCAGGAGTCTGCGTGTTCGTCTCCTGGACTTCGACGAACATGAACTCCTTCACGTAGCGCGTGAGGGGCACGGCGAAGCCCGCGCAGCCGACGGTGAGCATCCGACCGCGGACGGTAGCACGTACCCCCCGTCCTCGTAAGCGAAGGTTCGCTCTTCGTCGGTCCCTGCGTCAGCGGGCGCGCTTCGTGGCCTTTTTCGCCTTCTTCTTCGGCGCCAGCACCTTCTTCGCGGGCGCCTTCTTCTTCGCCGGCGCCTTCTGCTTCTCCTGCGGCGCCTTCTTCTTCGCGGGCGCCGCCTTCTTCTTCTGCGGCGCCTTCTTCTTCGCGGGCGCCTTCTTCTTCGCGGGCGCCTTCTTCCTCGCGGGCACGGCCTTCTTCTTCGCGGGCGCAGCCTTCTTCTTCGCGGGCGCCTTCTTCTCCGTCTCCCACTCGGCGACGGCCGCGGGCGCCACGGCCTCGCCGTCGTCCACCTCGGGGAGGCGACCGCGGACGAGGTGGTAGAGCTCGCGCGCCAGCTCGACGAGCCCTTCGCCGGTCGCGGCGCTCACCAGGCGGAGGTGGATGTTGGCCTTCGCGAAGCGCTTCTTCTCGACCTCGAACGCCTCGCGCGTCTCCGGCAGGTCGGCCTTGGACATGACGACGACCGTGGGGCGCGCCGCGAGGTCCGGCGCGAAGCGGGCGAGTTCGGCCGTGATGGTGCGGAAATCGCCCAGCGGATCGCGCCCCTCGTCGCGCAGCGGATCGGTCGGCGGCGCGACCACGTGCAAGAGCGCCCGGCACCGCTCGACGTGCTTGAGGAACCGCGTGCCGAGCCCGTGCCCCTCGCTGGCGCCCGGGATGAGGCCTGGGATGTCGGCCATCACGAAGCTCGCGCTGCTCGACCGTCCGCCGATCTTCACGACCCCGAGGTGGGGTCGCAGCGTGGTGAACGGGTAGTCGGCGATCTTCGGGCGCGCGCGCGACATCGCGGCGACCAGCGTGGACTTGCCGACGTTGGGGAACCCGAGCAGACCGACGTCGGCCAGCACCTTGAGCTCGAGGCGCAGGCGGCGATCTTCACCCTCTGCGCCCGGCTCGGCGCGGCGGGGCGCGCGGTCGAACGGCGTCGCGAAGTGGATGTTGCCGCGACCGCCCTTGCCGCCGTGGGCGACGATCACGCGCTCTCCGTGCCCGGTGATGTCGCAGATCTTCACGTCGGTCTCGGCGTCGTAGACCTCGGTGCCGACCGGCACGCGGACGATGAGGTCCTCGCCGGCGCGGCCGTACTGGTCCTTGCCGCGGCCGTGCTCGCCGTTCTTGGCGCGCAGCTTGGGGCCCGAAGCGAGGTCGAGGAGTGAAGTGCGACCCTCGTCGCCCTCGAAGATCACGTCGCCGCCGCGCGCGCCGTCGCCGCCGGCCGGGCCGCCGAACGGGATGTACTTCTCCCGCCGGAACGCGATCGCGCCGTTGCCTCCGTCGCCTGCCTTCGCCTCGAGCCGCACCTGGTCGACGAACTTCATCGCCGCGCTCTTAGCGAAACGACGGGGGCGTGTAACTAGCGACGGGCCCCCGCCGGTCAGGGGCGGTCGCCGATCTGCCCCATCCGACCCGCGCGATAGTCCGTGATCGCCTGGGCGATCTCCTCCTCGGTGTTCATCACGAAGGGCCCGTAGGAGACCACTGGCTCGCGGATCGGCGCGCCGGCCAGCAACAGCAGACTCGCCCGCTCCTTCGCGGCGAGGCGTACGTGCGAGCCCTCGCCGAGCACCGCGAGCTGGCCGTCGGCCACGTGGGTCCCGTCGATCTCGGCGGCGCCCTCGAACACGTAGGCGTAGGCCGTGAACTCCGCCGGCAGCCCCACCTCGACGGCGGCGCCCGGCTCGAGGGTCCAGTGGTGGTAGGCGATCGGCGTGCGCGTCTCGATGACCGCCTTGACCCCCAGCACCTCGCCGGCGACGACGCGGACCGAGGCGAGCCCGTCGGCGGTGCGGGCCTCCGGGATGCGCGCCTTCGGGATCTCCTGGTAGCGGGGCGCCATCATCTTGTCGCGCGCGGGGAGGTTCACCCAGAGCTGGAACCCGTGCATGCGACCGCCGGTCTCGCGGAGGCGCGCCGACGGCATCTCGGCGTGCACGACGCCGCGACCCGCGGTCATCCACTGCACGTCGCCGGGGCCGAGCACTCCGCGATGGCCGGCGGAGTCGGCGTGCTGCACCTCGCCGTCGAGCAGATAGGTGACGGTCTCGAACCCGCGGTGCGGGTGGTCCGGCGCGCCGAGGGCCTCGCCCGGGCCGTAGGTGACCGGGCCCATCTCGTCGAGCATGAGGAACGGATCGGCGGAGGCGAGGCCGCGGCTCGGGAACGGGCGGCGGACGACGAAGCCACCGCCTTCCCTCTGACGGTGGGAGGTCTGCACCTGCGTGACGGAGCGGGAGGACATGCCTGCGAAGGTACGCACCGCGCCCGCCGACGCACCGTCGCCGGACCGCAACGGACCGTTGCGAGCCGGCGGTGAACCCTCCGATTGTATCGCTTCAAGAAACTATTGCATTGGGATCATACTGATGGCGCGCACTCTTGGGCGCCCCACACTGAGGGCCATGAAGCGCTTCGCCCTTGTTCTGCTCCTTGCGACCACCCACTGTGCCATCGTCGCGCCGGACGCGGCGCCCACCGACGACGCCGGCCCGATCGCCGACGCCGGCCCCACGCCGGAGTGGAAGCCCACCGCGTCGTGCGCCGAGGTGACGGCCACCTGCGGGGGCGAACCCGCCCAGGCCGTGCGGGGCCACGCGGCCGGGCTCGTCGACCTCGAGGGCGCGCGGGTCGAGTTCGCCGTGCGCTACCTCACCGAGGAGGGCAAGGGCCTCGACATGCCGCACGACGTCGCGCTCGGGCGCACCGTCGT
This sequence comes from Myxococcales bacterium, assembly GCA_016794445.1. GTDB lineage: Bacteria > Myxococcota_A > Polyangia > Polyangiales > JADJMO01 > JADJMO01. The sequence continues at coordinate 815 of JAEUKC010000435.1, read as the reverse complement.
CGCCGGCGGCGCGTTCGAGACGTGCGTGTGCGTCCCGCACGGCGCGAACATGTACCCGCAGATCGCGGCCGTCGTGTATCGACCCGGCACCCACGGCACGGTGAGCGCCGACGTCGCCCGCGCGACGTTCAGCCAGCGCTACGCGACGCTAGGGGACGAGGACGTCGCGTACGCGCTCGGCTCGGTCCCCAGCGCGGCGCAGAAGGAGGCCGCGATCGCCGCGATGTCACCGCGCACCGCGACCGTGGTGGTCTCCGACCTCAGCGCGGTCGAGGGGCACCAGGTCCTCGGCGGCCTCGTCGCCGCGGAGCGCCCGATCGCGGCGCAGCTCTCCTTCGGCGGGGTCGAGGCCGGTCGGCTCTCGCTGACGTGGAACATGCCGGGCCGCGCCTATTCGACGGAGCGGGTGGCGTTCTTCGTCGACCGGAACAAGAACGGCAAGTGCGACGCCGACGGCAGCGACGCTGGTGCGTTCATCGACTTCGCCCCGACGATCGCCCACCCGGGCGCGCTGCTCGAGGGCGCCGCGCTCGCCCCGGTGTGCGCGGCGCTCCTTCCTGGCACGCCTCGGGAGTGAACTAGAAGTCGCCCGGCTTGACGTAGGGATGACTCCACAGCGTGAGCTGCAGGAGGCACGACTTCACCCACGCTTGCACCATCGCCTCCACCTCCGTCGGAGAATGCCCCTTCCTCGCGAGGAACGGGCGCAGGGTGTGGGTCACCGGGAAGACCAGCGGCAACAGGTAGCGGAACGGCACGAGGTCGGTCGAGCGGGCGCCGTCGGTCTGGTTCTTCTTCGCGCGGTGGTGGCGCAG
>JAEUKC010000414.1:0-14028 GCA_016794445.1 Myxococcales bacterium | reverse complement strand
CGATCTCGACACGGTGTACGCGGACCGCGGCCAGCTCGAGCAGGTCGTCATGAACCTCGTCGTCAACGCGCGGGACGCGCTCCCGAGAGGTGGCAACCTGCTCCTCGAGACGAGCGCCTGCGTGCTCGACGAGGCCTACGCCCGCGACCACGTGGGCGTCGAGCCAGGCCGGCACGTGATGCTCGCCGTGCGCGACGATGGGATTGGCATGGACGAGGCCACCCAGACTCGCATCTTCGAACCGTTCTTCACCACCAAGGGGCCGGGCAAGGGCACGGGCCTCGGCCTCTCGACGGTGTTCGGCATCGTCAAGCAGTGTGGCGGACACATCTGGCTCTACAGCGAGCCCGGCTTCGGGACGACGTTCAAGGTGTACCTCCCGCGCGCCACGAAGGGCGCGGTGCGGACGGCCCTGCCGGTGGCGCCGGCGCGGCGCGACGGGACCGAGACGATCCTGCTGGCAGAGGACCACGAGCAAGTGCGGGCGGTGGCCACCGGGATCCTGGAGCGGGCGGGCTACCGGGTGTTGTCGGTGGCTGCCCCCGAGCTAGCCCTGCGTCTCCTCGACGAGCACGGCGAGGGAATCCACCTCTTGCTCACCGACGTGGTGATGCCCGCGATGAACGGTCGCGAGCTCGCCGAACGGGTGCGCGCGCGATGGCCCGCGATGCCGGTGCTCTTCATGTCCGGCTACACGGACGACGTTATCGTGCGGCACGGCGAGCTCGACCCGCGCGCCTTCTTCGTCGAGAAGCCGCTGACCGCGGACCGGCTGCTGCACAAGGTGCGCGAGGCGCTCGACGGCGGACTCACCCCTTGACGCAACTCGATCGACGCCTGAGCTGCCCGAGCGGAGGCCCGTCGGACGACGGCGGTTGCGCCTTCGGCCGCAGTGGCGGCAGCCGCACATTCCTCGCGATGGCGGCCCTCGCGCTCGCCGCCGGCGTCGTCCGCACACGCAAGCGCCGCTAGAGCCTGCAGGCAGGGCTCCGCAGAACGAGCGTCGACGCGGTGACGGGAGACTACACGCAGACGTCTGCGGCTCGACACGCAGACGTCTGCGGGTCCACGCGCAGACGCCTGCGACCGACCTACCTGGCGCCCACGTGCGGCGCCGCGGCGGGCACCCCGAGGTCGTGGCTGGCGCGCGTGGCGGCGTCGAGCAGCGGCTTCGGGAAGAGGCCCAGGCCGACCACCGCGACCACGCACAGTGCGATCGCGAAGCCGAGCGCCGGACCGCCGAAGCGCTCGTCGGGGCGGCTGACCGTCGGCTCGGTCATGTACGCCGCGCGCAGCAGGCGCAGGTAGTAGAAGAGGCCGATGACCGCGAGCACGACGCCCGCGATCACCAGCGACACGAGCCCGGCGCGGTACGCAGCGAGCAGCACGTAGAGCTTGGCCCAGAACCCGACCACGAACGGGATGCCGGCGAGCGACAAGAGGAAACACGCGAGCGCGAGGGCCAGCTTGGGCGCGCGGCGCGAGAGGCCCGCGAGGCCGTCCACGTCGAAGCCGGCGCCGGCCTCGGCGTTGGCGTGCACCACGAGGAACGCGCCGAGGTTGGTGAACAGGTACGCCACCAGGAAGAACAGCACCATCGCGAGGCCGAACTCCTCGCCGGTGGCGAGCGCGATGAGCACGTAGCCCATCTGCGCGACCCCGGAGTAGCCGAGGAGGCGGCGCGTGTCCGACTGGGTGACCGCGAGCAGGTTGCCGATCGCCATCGAGAGGAACGCGGCCATGCCGAGCGGCCCGACCCACAGCGACTTCTGCGTCTGCATGCCGAAGGCGAAGATCCCGGCGATCACGGCGAGGCCGGCGGCCTTGGGCGCGACCGAGAGGAACGCCACGAACGGCGCGCGCGCGCCCTGGTAGGTGTCCGGCACCCACATGTGGAAGGGCACCATGCCGATCTTGTAGCCGAGCCCGCCGAGCACGAAGAGCAGGCCGAGGGCGGCGAGCGGCTGGAGCGGCGCCGCGCCGATGCGCGCGAGCTCGGTCGTGCCGGTGAGGCCCGTGAGCAGGCCGAGGCCGAACAGGGTGAACGCGGTGCTGAGCGCGCCGACGAAGTAGAGCTTCACCGCGGCCTCGGCCGCGTTGCCCTTGGCGCTGGCCTCGTCCGGGTCGGTCTTCCCGTGGGCGGCGAGCACGTAGAGCGGGATGCTCATGAGCTCGAACGCGACGACCACCAAGAGGAGGTTCTGCGCGCCGGGGACGAGCACCATGCCCGACAGCGAGAACAGCATCATGAGCCAGTATTCGCCCTGGCGTCCGGGGGTTCGCTTCTGCACGTCCTCGACGCCGCCGAACGCCGCGAGCGCGCCGGCGACGAGGAACAAGCGCTGGAAGAAGAGCGCCCACGGGCCGGTGCGGTACGCGCCGTACGCGGCCACGCCCTGCACGTCGACCAGGAACGTGGCGCCGAAGATGAGGAGCAGGCCGACCGCGACGAGCCAGCCCACGTCGGCCTGGGCGGCCTTCTTCGGCGGGGTCAGGACGTCGACGAGCAGGAGCAGCACGCCGAGCCCGAGCACCGCGAGCGGGACCCAGAGGGTGACGAGGTCGTTCACGGCTTGCCTCCCATCGCGGCGAGGGCAGCGGGCAGATGGGTCGAGCTGCCGACGTCGATGGCGTCGAGGACGAGGCGCGGCCAGACGCCGAGCAGCACGAGGCAGGTGCCGAGGATGACCAGCGCGCCCCACTCGGTGTGGCGCGCGTCGGAGAGCTCGTGGAACTCCTCGGTCGGCCCGGGGCCCCAGAAGATCGCGCGGGTGGCGCGGAGCACGTAGATCGCGGTGACGAACGCGCCGAGGACGCCGGCGATGGTCCAGTAGAAGTGGCCGCTCTTCCAGGCGCCGAGGAACACCACGAACTCGGAGACGAAGCCGGCGGTGCCGGGCAGGCCGAGGGACGAGAGGCACGCGAGCGTGAAGAAGGCGGCGACGCCCGGCATCACGCGGGCGAAGCCGCCCATCTTGTGGATCGCGCGGGTGTGGGCGCGCTCGTAGACGAGGCCGACGAGGGCGAAGAACAGGCCGGTCATGATGCCGTGCGCGACCATCTGGAACACCGCGCCGTTCCAGCCAGCGGGGGTGAGGGTGGCGGCGCCGAGCATCACGACGCCCATGTGGCTCACCGAGCTGTAGGCGATGATGTACTTGAGGTCGGTCTGGCTCATCGCGCAGAACGCGCCGTAGAGCACGTTGATCGCGGCGACCGTGCCGACGACGGGGACCCAGTACGCGGTGCCCTCGGGCAGGAGCACCATGCCGATGCGCATCACGCCGAAGGCGCCGAGCTTCATGAGCACGCCCGCGTGCAGCATGGAGACCGCGGTGGGCGCGGAGGCGTGGCCGTCCGGCGACCAGGTGTGGAAGGGGAAGACGCCGGCGAGGGTGCCGAAGCCGAGCCAGATCAAGGGGAAGACGATGATCTGGGTGGTGCGGTCGTATTTGGTCGCGGCGAGGTGGGTGAGGTCGAAGCTCGTCCCGCCCGAGGCCTGGTAGAGCGCGAACACGGCGACGAGGATGGCCGCCGAGCCGACGAGCAGCATCAGCGTGAGCTTCATGGCCGCGTACTGCTTGTCGCCGACCGCGAAGAGCTTCCAGGCGGCCGCGAAGGGGCCCTTGGGAGGCACGGCGTGGCTCGCGCCCCAGATGCCGATGAGCAGGTACATCGGCAGCACGGCGATCTCGTAGAACAGGAAGAAGATGAGCAGGTCCTGCGAGACGAACACGCCGAACACGCCGGCGACCAGGATGAGCAGGAGGAAGAAGTACTCCTTGTCGCGCTTGTTCAGCGACCAGCTCGCGAGCACGCCGGCGAAGATGATGACGCCGGTGAGCAGCAAGAGCGGACCGGTCCAGCCGTCCTGCGCGAGCCGCAGGTGCACGCCCATCGAGGGCACGACGGGGTAGTCCTCGACGCGCTGCAGGCCGGACCGCGCGGAGTCGTAGGTGACGAGGGCCACGACGCTGAGGGCCAGCGCGACGGCGGCGCCGACCAGCGAGACGACCCGGATGGCCACCCGCTCGGCGGCCGGGAGGAACAGCACGATGAACGCCGCGAGCGCAGGCGCCGCGACGATCAGGGAGAGCAGATGATCCTTCATCGCCACACCGCCCAGGCTGCGAGACCGACGACCCCGAGGACCACGGCGAGCACGTAGTCCGGGACGAGGCCGGTCTGGAGAGGCCGCGAGCGACGACCCGCGACGAGCGTGCCGTACCCGAGGATGTTGATGAACCCGTCGACCACGTAGCGGTCGATGAACGCGAGGAAGTCGGCGAGGACCAGGGTGACCCGGTGGAACGCCGCCTCGTAGAACCTGTTGACGGCCGCGCCCTTGGCGAGCTTCTCGATCGCGACCATCGGGCCGGGCTGCGCCGCGCGGTCCTTGCCGAAGATCTGGTAGGCGAGGCCGAACCCAGCGACGGCGAGCACCGCCGCGAGGATCGGGCCGAGGCCCATGTGGAAGTGGTAGGGCTCGTGGTGCAGCTTCGCGAACGTGCTCGTGAATACGCCGCCGACCAGCGACAGCGCGGCGAGGACGATCAGCGGGAGGCGCATCGACCAGCCCGCCTCGTGCGCGTGGGCGGCCTTGTCGCCGGAGGGCGCGCCGAAGAACGCGACCACGACGACGCGGCCCATGTAGAAGGCCGTGAGGAACGCGGTCGCGAGGAGCATCGCCCAGGGGATCGAGCCGAGCTTGCCCTCGACCGCCTCGAGCACGAGGTCCTTGCTGAAGAAGCCGGAGAGGCCCGGAATGCCCGCGAGGGCGAGCGAGCCGATGACGAAGGCGGCGCCGGTCAGCGGCATCTTGCGGGCGAGGCCGCCCATGTCCTTGATCTCGTTGCTGTGCACCGCGTGGATCGCGCTGCCGGCGGCGAGGAACAGGAGCGCCTTGAAGAACGCGTGGGTCGTGAGGTGGAAGAACCCACCGAGCAGGGAGCCCGCGCCGAGCGCCGCGACCATGTACCCGAGCTGCGAACACGTGGAGTAGGCGAGCACCTTCTTGATGTCGGTCTGCACGAGGGCGAGGCACGCCGCGAAGAGCGCGGTGCCCGAGCCGACGACGAGCATGACCGTCTGGGTGGTGGGGGCCTGCGCGAACAGCGGGTGGGCGCGCACGACGAGGAACACGCCGGCGGCGACCATGGTGGCGGCGTGCAGGAGTGCCGAGACCGGGGTCGGGCCCTCCATCGCGTCGGGGAGCCACACGTGCAGCGGGAACTGCGCCGACTTGCCGACCACCGCGAGGAAGAAGAGCAGCGTGCAGGCGGTGGCGACGCCGGGCGACAGGCGCGATTCGAAGCCGAAATCCCCGGTCGCGACGAACAGGACGAGCAGACCGAACAGGAGCCCCATGTCGGCGAACTTGGTGACCCAGAACGCCTTGACCGCGGCGCGCGCCGCGCTCGGCTTCTTGAAGTAGAAGCCGATCAAGAGGTAGCTCGTGACGCCGACGAGCTCCCACCCCGCGAACAGCTGCAGCAGGTTGGGGGCGATCACGAGCAGGTTCATGCTGAGCAGGAACAGCGCGTGGTAGGTGAAGTAGCGGCCGTAGGCCGGCGGCTCCTCGTCGTGCATGTAGCCGACCGAGAACACCTGGACCATCAGCGCGACCAGCGTGACGACCACCAGCATCGAGGCCGAGATGCCGTCGGCGCGCAGGCCCACCTCGGCGATCGTGCGGCCGCCGGCGCGGAGCCAGGGGGCCACCCAGATGTCGGGCGCCTCGTGGTGCATGCGGTCGAGCAGCAGCCGGATCGCGGCGACGAGGGCGGTGGTCGAGCCGGCGATGGTGATCAGCGCGGCGGGCCAGCCGCGGTTGCGCAGCGGGTAGAAGGCGGCGAGGAACAGCGCGGCCGCGGCGGGGGCCACGATGGCCGTGAGCGCGAGCTCGAGGGCGGGGGTCACTGGCTCATCTCCCGCGCGTGGTCGAGGCGCGTCTCGGCGAAGCGCCGGTAGAGGAGGATGACGAGACCGAGGCCGACCGCGACCTCGGCCACCGTGATGGCGAGCGAGAAGATGGCGAAGATGGGGCCGGTCGCGCCGCCGCGGAAGCGGCTGAACGCGACGAACACCATGTTGCTGGCGTTGGCCATGAGCTCGACCGAGAGCATGACCGCGATGGCCTGGCGGCGCGTGAGCACGCCGTAGACGCCGATGCAGAAGAGCGCGGTCGCGAGGAGGAGGCAGGTGGAGAGGGTCACGGGTGCGCCTCCTTGGTGGCGCTCGGCGTGGCGTGGGGCTCGGGCAGCGCCACCGGCTTCTCGACCGGGTCGCGCTTGCGGGCGATGACGATGGCCCCGATGATCGCCGCGAGGAGGAGGAACGACACGACCTCGAAGGCGAGCACGTGGGTCTGGAGCAGCTCGCGCCCGAGATCCTTGGTGGTGAGCGGGGTGAACGGCCGCTCCTTGTCCAGGCCGTCGGTCGCGCGGATCGCGAAGGCCACCACGGCGAAGAGGCTGCCCGCGACGGCGAAGCCCTTCATCGAGCCGTGGTTCTCCGCGTGCACCAGGATGCCCTCGTGGCGCCGGGTGATCATCACGCCGAAGATCATGAGGGTGACGACGCCGCCCACGTAGACGAGCACCTGCACGCCGGCGAGGAACGAACTCTCGAGCATCGCGTAGAACGCCGCGGTCGAGAGCAGGGTGACGCCGAGCCACAGCACGGCGCGGATCAGGTTCTGGCTCCGCACGACGAGGACGGCGCTCACGAGGGCGCTGGCGGCGATGATGAAGAAGCCGATGTGGTTCATCACGACGCCTCCTCCACGGCGGCGGCCGCGGGCTTCGGCTCGTCGGCCGGCGGTTTCGGCGCCTCGGCGGGCTTCGGCGCCTCGGCGACGGCTTCGACCTTCGGTTGCTCGGGCTTCGGAGCGTCCTCCGGCTTCGGGGCGGCTTCGGCCTTCGGGGCGGCTTCGGCCTTCGGGGCGGCTTCGGCCTTCGGGCCGGCTTCGGCCTTCGGGGCGACCGCCGCTGGCTTCTCGGCCTTCGGAGGCTTGGGTACCTCCTGCATGGCCTGCAGCACCGTGCCGCGACCCCAGGACGCCGTCTTCTCCCTGGCGTTCTGCCGGAGGCGCTCGATGTCGAGCACCAGATCCTCGCGCGAGAAGCCCGGCACCTCGGGCTCGCGGACCATGAAGATCGCGTCGCTGTTGCAGACCTGCACGCAGAGCTCGCACTGGATGCACGCCGTGAGGTCGAGGGTGAACTCGTCCACGTACTGGCGCTTCTTGCCCGTGACCGGCGACTCCTTCTTGCCGGTCGACTTCATCTTGATGACCTGCGAGGGGCAGATGCGCTCGCAGGCGAGGCATCCGACGCAGGCGATCTCGCCGTGCTCGTCGTCGGGCAGCGCGAAGCTCGCGCGGTAGCGCTCCGCGCGGGGCCGGACGACGTCGGGGAACTGGACGGTGGTCGGCTTGCGGAACAGGTTCCGGATCGTGGTGCCGAGGGCGCGGAGCGTGTCGACCACGTGGCTCATTGGAAGCCTCCTGGCACGAACTGCACCCAGGCGGCCGCGGCGAGCACGAGGAGCACGCCGATGGGCGTGAGCCACTTCCAGCAGAGGAGCATCAGCTGGTCGGAGCGCAGGCGCAGCAAGCTCCAGCGGACCCAGTACACGACCGTGAAGAGCACGAGGGTCTTGAGGACCATCCAGTGCAGGCCGGGCGCGAAGGGCCCGTCCCACCCGCCGAGGAACAGCGCGGCGCCGACGGCCGAGCCGACCAGGGTGTGCACGTACTCCGCCATGTAGAACAGCGTGAACTTGGCGCCGGTGTACTCGGTGGTGATGCCGGCCACGAGCTCGCTCTCGGCCTCGGGGATGTCGAACGGGATGCGGTTCGACTCGGCGAGCATCGCCATGAAGTAGAGGACGAACGCCGGCACCCCGATGAACACCGGCCAGGTGAGGAACCAGTGGTGGTTCGCCTGGTAGGTGACGATGCCCGAGACGCTGAGCGTGCCCGAGAGGATGACCGGCACGAGCACGGCGAGCACGAGCGGGACGCCGTAGGAGACCGACTGCGCGATCGCGCGCATGCCGCCGATGAGCGCGAATTTGTTGTTGCTGGCCCACCCGGCCATGAAGGTCGGGATGACCATGAGCCCGCCGACCGCGAGGATGTAGAGCACGCCCACGTCGAGGTCGGAGGCGATGATCGTCGGCGAGAAAGGGACCACCGCCGCGACGCCGAGGGAGAACAGCGCCGCGAGCAAGGGCGCGAGGTCGAAGAGCGGACGGTCGGCGTCCCGCGGGACGATGTCCTCCTTCTGGAGGAGCTTCACCACGTCGGCGACGGACTGCAGCAGGCCGAACGGGCCCACGATGGTGGGGCCGAGCCGCGACTGCATGCGGCCCGCGAACTTGCGCTCGAACCAGATGCCGAACGCGATGGTGGTCAAGAGGACGCTGGCGATGACGCCGCCGTAGACGGCGCCGTGGACGAGCCCGTTCATCGGTCGACCTCCCCCATGATGGGATCGAGGGACCCGAGGATGGCGACCGCGTCGCTCACCGTCTGGCCCGGGAGGATGTAGGGGAGCGCCGAGAGCGAGTGCAGGCTCGGCGGCCGGATCTTGAGCCGGTAGGGGCTGGTCGGGGTGTCGCCGCCGCCGATCACGAAGGTGCCGAGCTCCCCGCGCGGGGTCTCGATGCCGACATAGACCTGGCCACCCGCAGACTTGGCCATCGTCGGCTGACGGATGGGCTTGTAGCCATTGATCGGCCCCTCGGGGACGCCGTCGATCGCGTCACGTACGAGGCGCAGGCTCTCGCGCATCTCGGCGAACCGGACCTCGGCCCGTGCGCGGCAGTCGCCGCCGTGGCCGACGACGACGTTCACCGGGATCTCGTCGTAGGCGTGGTAGGGGGCGTCGCGGCGGAGATCGTGGTCGACGCCGGAGGCGCGGAGAATCGGGCCCGTGATGCCGAGCTCGAGCGCGAGGTCGCCGTCGAGGACGCCGACGCCCGTGGTACGGGCCTTGAAGATCCCGTTGTCGAGGCTCAACGCCGCGTACTCCGGCAGCCGCGCCTCGATCACCGCGACCACCTGCTTGACCTTGGCCGCGAACCCCGCGGGGAGGTCGTGGCGGTTCCCGCCGATGGTGTGGGTGTTGTAGTGGAATCGCGCGCCGGTCAGATCCTCGAACAGATCGAGGATCAGCTCGCGTTCCCGGAAGCAGTGGAGGAACAGGGTGGAGCCGCCGCCGAGCGCGCCGCCGAGATCCAGCGTGAAGGTGCCGAGCCAGAGCAGGTGCGACGCCACCCGCTGCAGCTCCGCGAGGATCGTGCGCAGCCACCGCGCGCGGCGCGGGACCTCGACGCCGAGGAGCTTCTCGAACGCCATGTTGAGCGCCTGCTCGTTGGTCATCGGCGCGACGTAGTCGTTCTTGTCGACGATCGGCGTCAGCATCACGTAGGAGAGCTTCTCGCAGAGCTTCTCGACCGCGCGGTGCAGGTAGCCCACGTAGGGCGTGGCCTTGACGACGATCTCGCCGTCGAGGTGCAGGTCCATGCGGAAGACGCCGTGGGTCGACGGGTGCTGCGGCCCGAAGTGCAGCAGCATCATGTCGGCCTCGGGATCGTAGGTCTTGATCGAGAGGTGCGGATCGACGCGGGCGCGGCGGGCGCTCGCGAGCACCGCGTGGGCTTCGCTCATCTCCATGGCGTGCAGGCCTTGTCGGCGGGGTAGTCCTTGCGCAGCGGGTGCCCTTCCCAGTTGCCGGGCATCATGATGCGGCGCAGATCGGGGTGGCCGTCGAAACGCACCCCGACCAGATCGAACTGCTCTCTCTCCTGCCAGTCGGCGCCGGCGAACACGCCGACCAGGGTGGGGGCGGCCTGCCCGGTCGCGAGCGAGAGCCGCCAGCTGGCGATCTTGGAGCCGCTGCCGACCGAGCGCAGCGCGTAGGCGACCTCGAAGCGCTCGGGGGCCGCCTTGGCGCCGGTCTTCTCCGGGAAGTGGGTCGCGACCACGTGCACGAAGATCCGGTAGTTCATCGCGCGGAGGCGACGGGCCAGGGTGACGTGCTGCTCCACGGGCACGATCGGCGCCCCGTCCTTGGGGAACTCGGTGACCCCGAGCTCGCGGAGCAGGGCCTCGACGTCGGTGCTGGTCGTCTCGGCGGCGAACGGCTCGACGGCCGACGCGTTGCCGCCGCCGCGCTCGTCGCTCTCGTCCGTCGCGGTGGCCTCGCCGGCGGACTTCTCCTGCGCCGCCGAGAGCGCAGGGTCGCGCGCGGGATCCGAGAGGCGCGCGATGCTCGGCTTGGTGATGTCGAGCCGGTTCGGCGGATACTCCTTCGCCACGAGCTGACCCGCGCGGGCGAGCTTCACCTTCTCCTGCAGGCGCAGGAGGCCGTGCATGAGGGCCTCGGGGTTCGGCGGGCAGCCAGGGATGTAGACGTCGACCGGCAGGAAGGTGTCGATGCCGGGGACCACCGAGTACAGCTCCCGGTAGAAGTCGCCCGAGATCGCGCACGAGCCCATGGCGATGCACCACTTGGGCTCGGGCATCTGGTCCCAGAGCAGCTTCACGCGCGGCGCCATCTTCACGGTGATGGTGCCGGCGACGACCATCACGTCCGCCTGGCGCGGGGTCGCGCGGACGATGGTGCCCATGCGGTCGAGATCGACGCGGCTCGCAGCGGCGGACATGAGCTCGATGCCGCAGCAGCTCGTGGCCATGGGGAACACCCACAGGCTGTTCATCGTGCCCCACGAGAGGAGCAGATCGAGCGGGGCGACGGAGACCGAGAGACCAGGGGCCGCGAGGAGGGTCTTGTAGAGGGGGTGCTCGTAGGAGAGCGCGGCTTCGTCGTAGCGGGGCAGACGACGTTTGCCGTCGGGTTCGTTCATTGCCACTGCAGCGCCTCCTTGCGCAGCGCGTAGAGCCAGCCGAGCATCAGCACGAGCACGAAGGTGACCGCGGCCGCGAACGCCCCGGCGCCGAGCTCGCGGAGCACCGTGGCCCACGGGAACAGGAACACGGCTTCGATGTCGAACAGCACGAAGAACAGCGCGACGACGTAGTAGCGCGCGTGGAACTGCATCCACGCGACCTGCGCGGGTTCTTCGCCGCACTCGTAGGTGTTCTGCTTGAGCGGCGAGTCGACCTTCGCGCGCACGCGGATGGCGCGTGAAGCGGCGAGAATCCCGACGCCGATCAGCGTGGACACGAGCAAGAAGGCGAGTGCTGAGAGCCAGGCGTGCATCGAGCGTCTCGGGGGGTGCAGTTCCTACGCCACGCAACGACTTCCGGAATCGAGGTGCGGGCTCTGCGGCCCCCCACCCGGACACGTGCACGCCTTGCATGGAGGCGCAGACCGTGCCCGTCGTGAGGAGCCGGCGCAGAGTCTGTCTAGTTGCGGAAGCGCGAGGGGAAGTCGCCCCCCTTGGCCTTGGCGGCGAGGTCGGCGTCGCCGGGGTGCAGCTCGAGGGCGCGGGCGATCAGCGCCTCTTCCTTCTCGGTGCGGTTCGGATCGGGCACGCAGCACTCGACCGGGCAGACGGCCTGACAGGCCTCTTTGTCGTGGAATCCGACGCACTCGGTGCAACGGTCCGGGTCGATGACGTAGAGCGAGTCACCCTCGGAGATCGCCTCGTTCGGGCACTCGGGGACACAGGCTCCGCAGTTGATGCATTCTTCGGTGATGTGGGTGGCCATGGGCCGGCCCACTAGCAAACGGCAGGCCGACCAATCTGACCGAGCACCCGCTCGGCGCGGGCGTCGAGCGCACGGACGAGGACCCCTCCGAGATCCGCCGAGGAGAAGGGCTTGGCGAGGAAGTCGTCCATGCCCGCCGCGCGGCAGGCGGCGCGATCCTCCGGGAGCGCGTTGGCGGTGGTCGCGGCGATCCACAGGTCTTGCCGGCTCGTTGCGCGGAGACGCGGGACGAGGTCGAGGCCGTTGCCGTCCGGCAAGCGCAGATCGAGCAGCACCAGATCGTAGTCGGTCGCGTCGAGGGCCGCGAGCGCGGACACGCCGTCGGCGGCGGTGTCGGCGGCGTGCCCGAGCTTGGCCAGCATCGCGAGCGCGACGCGCTGGTTGATCGGGTGGTCCTCGACGAGCAGGATGCGGAGCGGGGCCGTCTTCGCGGGAGGTGGGGTCGGGATGCGCGCGCGCGTCGCCACGCGAACGGGTACTTCGAACCAGAAGCGCGATCCGACGCCGGGCTCGCTCTCGACGCGAAGCTCGCCTCCCATGGCCTGGACGATGCGGTCGGAGATCGGCAGGCCGAGCCCGGTGCCGCGCCGCGCGCCGCTGCTCGCGACCTGCTCGAACGGGTTGAAGATGCGGGTGATCGCGGCGGGCTCGATGCCGACCCCCGTGTCCCGCACCTCGCACTGGAAGCGGAGCGGCGCGCCGCGACAGACCACGCCGAGCGTCACCGAGCCGTGGCTCGTGAACTTCACGGCGTTGCCCACGAGGTTCACGAGCACCTGTCGGAGCCTCCGCGAGTCGGCCTCCACGAGCGGCACGGCGTCGACCGAGAGCGCGAGCGCGACGCCCTTCGCCGAGGCCTCGGGGCGCAGCATCTCCGCCACCGACGCCGCGAGGGCGGCGGGGTCGAAGGCCTCGTTGCGCAGCTCGAGGTGGCCGGCGTCGATCTTGGCGAAGTCGAGCAGGTCCTCGAGCAGGCCGAGCAGGGCGCGGGCGCTCTCGCGGATCGTGCGCACCTGGCCGACGGCCTCGCTGGGCAGCTCCTGGTCGGCGAGCAGCTCCGAGAGGCCGATCACGGCGTTCATCGGCGTGCGGAACTCGTGGCTCATGGTCGCGAGGAAATCGGACTTGGCGCGCGCCAGCTGCTCGGCGCGCTCCTTCTCGGCCGCGATCTCGAGGAGGCGGTGCGACAGCTCCCTCCGCGACGCTCGCTGCGCGCGCTCGGCGCGGAACCGCTCGCGACGGTGGCGATCGGCGGCGAAGAACGACACGATCCCCATCACGTTCAGCGAGAGGAGCACCGCCACCAGCGTCACGTCGGCGATCCTGGAGTGGGCGACGACCAGGTCGCGGAACAGGTAGAAGAGCAGCCCGGACATGGCGAGGGCGGGCACGAAGCGCGGGAGGAACGGCCCCTGCTGCGCGAAGTGCAGCACGCAGAGGAGCGCGAAGCCCGCCAGCAGCGGCCCGACGTACTCGCCGACCTGGGCTCGCGCGTGCCAGAGATAGGCGTTGGAGGCGACGAGCGAGATCCATCCCACCCACGAGGCGGCGAGGTGCATCCGTGGTGCGCGCGATCGCAGGAGCACGCACACGCACCCGAAGCCGATGAGCGCGGCGAGCACCCGGCCCACCACGAGGCCGCCGAAGCGGGGGCCGCCGCCGAAGAGCACCCAGTCGTTGCGCAGGATGGCGAGGTAGGCGACGTGGACCAGCACGAACGCGAGGGCGGTCTGGCGGGCGTCGTCGCGCAGGTACGCCCGCCGATAGCGCTCCTCGAACATGCGGGCGGCGAGGGGGAGCATCGGCAGGTGGACTGTATCGGAAAGCCTCGCCGCACGAGGAGGCCGGAGTAGGCTGATCCGCCGATGGCCGCGACCGAGGAGCGACGCTGCTGGTGGTGCGGCGACGACGCGCTCTACACCGCCTACCACGACACCGAGTGGGGATTCCCGGTGCGGGACGACCGCCGCCTGTTCGAGAAGGTCTGCCTCGAGGGGTTCCAGAGCGGGCTCTCGTGGCTGACGATCCTCAAGAAGCGCGAGGCCTTCCGCAAGGGGTTCGCCGACTTCGAGATCGAGAAGGTGGCGCGCTTCACCGAGCGCCACGTGAAGCGACTGCTCGCCGACGCGGGCATCGTCCGGCACCGCGGCAAGATCGAGAGCACGATCAACAACGCGAAGCGCTGCTGCGACCTCGTCGACGAGGTGGGGTCCCTCTCCGCCTACGTGCTGCGCTTCGAGCCGCCCCCGGCGAGTCGGCCCGAGCTGCTCACCAAGGAGGTGCTCTGCGAGATGACGACGAGCAAGGAGTCGATCGCGCTCTCGAAGGACCTCAAGCGCCGCGGA
>JAEUKC010000404.1:0-25935 GCA_016794445.1 Myxococcales bacterium | reverse complement strand
TCGGGAAGAGAGCGAGGGCCAGCGCGCGCACGTTCACCTCCCCAGCATGATCTGGCGCGCGTCGACCAGCGCGCCGATGGACGCGTCGATGCACGCGAGCTGCTTGCACATCTCACCGGACTTGATGCACGACTCCGCCCGACAGCTCTGGAGGACGCCGCCCTCGAGCCCCTTGCAGTTCTCCGCCTGGGTGTTGGCGACGTCGTCGCGGCAGTCCCGCAGGACGCAGCGCCCCGTCCCGCCGCAGCTGGCCGTGGTCTGGCAGGTGAGCGGGCTCGACGAGGCGACCGCGCCGCCAGCGCTCGGGCACGCACAGACGAAATCGCCGATGCCGGCGCAGTCCGCGTCGGTGCTGCACACGAGCAGCCCGCCGGTGCCGCCCTTGCTCTGCCAGCCGCACGGGCGGCCGTAGCGGATGAAGTCGGCGGCCGCGTCGCGCTGCTGGATCTTGGTGTCGAACTGGGTGGTGTTGCGCTGGAGGACCCGGAAGCCCGAGCCGCCGCCGGCGATGTAGTTGGAGGTGGCGAGCTCGTAGCTCGCGAAGGTGGAGACCGGCGACCAGCACTTGCCGACCGGCTTGTCGCACGCGTTGCGGCCCTTGAGCTTGAGCCCGGTCGGGTCGGTCTTCGGGTCGCAGTCGCGGTCCTCCTTGCAGCTCTGGCTCGTGTGCCCGATGAAGACCTGCTCGGCGCACGGGTCGGTCGGGGAGAGGGCCTTCGGCGAGGTGACGCCGTCCCGGTAGAACGCGTCGCACTGGTTGCAGTCGAGCACCAGCCGCGCGCCCGCCACCTGCACCTGCGAGCTGCAGCCGCGCTGGGCGGAGCGCCGCGCGACGAAGTCGAACATCTCGTAGACCTCGCTCCCGGACACCTGCATCTTGGTGATGCTGTTGTCGAACGGGAACACGTTGAACATCTGCTCGAGGGTGACCGGCCCCTTGGTGACGTCGGACCGGATGCCGGTCGTGTTGGTCATCGCGAAGTCGGTCTGCACGCCCAGGCGCAGCCACATCGAGGTGCCGATGAGGTTGCCGAGCTGCGAGTCGCCCCCCGCGGGCGCGGTGCGACGGACGTCGGCCGGCGCGTAGCCCACGAGGAGGTCGAGCTGTCCGACGTCCTTGAGGGCCTGCTTGTAGGGCTCGAGGAGCTGCACCATCTGGCGGTCCTCGGGGACGTCGGCGTCGATGGGGAACACCTGCATCTCGTGGGCGAGGATCTCGAAGCCGTTGACCGGGTCGTAGACCTTGCGCCCCTCGTAGGCCTTGTTGACCTCCTCTTCGGTGTCGGCGAGGTCGACGTCGAGGCGCCCGACGAACTTGGCGAACGCACCCGAGTGCATGAGCAGGACGCGGCGGGGCTTGCAGGCGCGCTTCACGATGGTCTCGCCGCCCGGCACCGAGGGCACGTCGACGAAGCCGGTGAGGGCGTCCTGACCGCCGCAGTCCCACACCTGCTTCGGGGGGGAGACGACGATGTGGTTGTGGCCGCCGAGCACGACGTCGAGCCCCTCGGTCTCCTTGATGAGCTCCTCGTCGATCTCGAGGCCGAGGTGGGTGACGGCGACGATGAGATCGGCCTGCGGGCGGAGGAGGTCGATGTAGAACTGCGCGATGTCGCGCGTCTTCCAGGGGGAGAGGCCGAGCCGGTTCGGGACCTCGAAGAGCGACGTGATGGTGGAGAGGTTGCCGAAGCCGATGACCGCGACGCGGAGCCCCTTGACGTTGAGGATCGTGTAGGGCCGCAGGGCCGTTCCGATCGGCGAGGCGCCGGGGAACGACGGGTCGTCGGGCAGGTAGTTCGCCGCGAGGACGGGGAACGTGGCCCAGCGCTGGATCTGGAAGGTGACGTTGGCCGCGCCACGATCGAACTCGTGGTTCGCGATCACCATCGCGTCGATGCCCATCTCCGCGAGCGCGCGGAACTCCGCCTCGCCGCTGAAGTAGTTGTAGATGGGGGCGCCCTGGCTGACGTCACCGCCATCGATGTGGATGGAGCGGTCCGCACGCAGGCGCTCCCGCTTGGCCACGTAGGCCATGCGGGCGAGGCCGCCGTAGGGGCCCTTGCCGTCCTGCATGCCCGCGGCCTTGTCGGGCGTGAGCGGGGTATAGGGATAGGGGAAGAGCCGACTGTGGATGTCGGACGTGTGCACGATGGTCAAGCGCACCCGCTTGCCGCGGAGGTCCACCGTGGTGCCCTCGGTCGGAGCGCACCCGATCCCGGTCGTGAGCATCGCGACGAGCGCGAAGAGGAAGGTCCGGAGCACCCACGTCATGAAGGGCGCGACGCTACCACGAAACGCGCGCCCCTGGCGTGGCAATCCCGCGGCAGGAACTCGCCCGCGGGCCTTGCTTCCCGGCCCTCTGCGGGGCGAGGCTCCCGCCCATGGCAGAGCGCATCGTGTTCGGGGGTGGTGAGGGCGGTGGTGCCGCGTTCTTGCGACGGGCGGGTGTCTTCGTCGCCGTCCTCGTCCTCGCGGTGTGGGTCGGATGCTCGTCCGTCACCCGCGTCGACGCGGGTCACGTCGGCGTGCGGGTGAAGCTCGCGGGCGCGGCGCGCGGTGTCCAGGACAGCCCCACCGTGCAGGGCTGGGTCGTCTACAACCCGTTGACCGAGCAGATCGTCCAGTTCCCGACGAGCGTGCAGAACGTGGTCTGGACAGCCTCCCACACGGAGGGCAGCCCGCACGACGACTCGATCACGTTCTCCTCGAAGGAGGGCGCGAGCATCAACTCCGACATCGGGATCGCCTTCCACATCGACCCCGCGATGGCGCCCAAGCTCTACGCGCGCTTCCGCCAGCCCAACATGGCCATCCTCGCGAATTCGTACATCCGCAACGCGGTGCGCGAGGCCTTCAGCGAGAGCGGCGCGCAGCTGCCCGTGCAGGAGATCTACGGCGCGGGCAAGACCAAGCTCGTCGCCGACGTCGCCAAGCGCGTGCGTGAAGGACTCGCGCCCGAGGGCATCGTGCTCGACCAGCTGACCATCAACGGGGCCCTGCGCCTGCCCGAGAACGTGGTGCAGTCGATCAACCGCGCGCTCGAGGCCACGCAGAACGCGATCCAGGCCGAGAACCGGGTCCGCCAGATCAAGGCCGAAGCGGAGCAGGCGATCGCGAGCGCGACGGGCGCGGCCGACGCGGCGCGTCTGAAGGCCGCGGGCGAGGCCGACGCCATCCTCATCAAGGCCAAGGCGGAAGCCAAGGCCAACGAGGTGCTGCGGCTCTCGGTGACGCCGGCCGTGCTCGCCTACCGCCAGCTCGAGAAGTGGGACGGCAAGCTGCCGATGTACGCGGGCACCCAGCTCCCCATGATGACCCTCGACGCGAGCAAGCTCGAGATGAAGGAGGAGGACCGCAAGAAGGCCCTGGCCGACGCGATGGCCGCGGCCTCGCCGACGCACGTGCCGACGCCGCATCCCGCCGTCGGCGCGCCCCCCGCTCCCGCTCCCGCTCCCGCCCCTGCGCCAGCGCCGGCGCCCGCGCTCCCACCCAAGTAGCTCACGCGAGCAGGCTCACCGCGCCCAGCATCGCCGCCGCGCTGAACGCCAGCGCGCCCCGGAAGAACACGACGATCACACGCCGCTGGCGGCGCTCGACCAGCACGGCCGCGAGCGTGAGCACGGTGGCCGCGCCGAGCCCCGACCACGCGACGGGCGACGCCGCGAGCGTGCAGAGCGTGGCCGCGACCGCGAGCCAGCCGAGGAACCCCAGCGCCGGCAGCATCGTCGCGTCGCCCTCGCGCGCGCCTCGCGCGACCAGGGTCACGACGGAGAGACCGCGGAGCACCCCGACCACGCCCATGGTGACCGCGACCGTCGCGCGACGAGACGATGGAGCCTCGTGCGCCGAGAGCGCGGCGAGGAGCACGAACGCGCTCGTCCCGAGGTCGACCAGGCCGACCGTGGGACCCGCCGCGTTCGGGGTGCGGAGGCTGCCGTAGGTGCCGACGACGAACGCCGCCGTGGCCACGATCGCGCAGAGAGGCAGAGTCCACGAACCCCAGCGCGCCGAGCCGTGCGCCGCGACCAGGAGCGACATCAGGCCGAGCAGGATCCCCGCCGCCGTCCCGCGCGTGACGACTCGTCGGGCAGGGGGCGCCGCGAAGGGGCCGAGAAAGCTGGCGAGGACGCCGTCGACCAGCGCGAACGAGAGCATGGCCAGCGCGGGTGCGAACGGTGGCACCTGGATGGCGGCCGCGCCGAGGCCCGCGCCCGCCGAGAGAGCGAGGAGCAGGCGCAAAGGAACGCTCGACGAACGGCGCACGGCGGCTATGGTACGCGCCCCCGCGTGATCATCGAGATCGATCCCACCCACCCCGAACCGCGCAAGATCGCCCGGGCCGTCGCCGCGCTCGAGGCCGGCGAGGTCATCGCGTACCCGACCGACACCACGTACGGGCTCGGCTGCGATCTGCTCAACAAGAAGGCCATCGATTCGCTGTACGCCCTCAAGCGGATGAAGTCCGACCAGCCGCTGTCGTTCGTCTGCCACGATCTCGGCGACATGGCGAAGTGGGCCATCGTCGAGAACGCCCAGTACCGCCTGTTGAAGCGCCTCCTGCCCGGGCCGTACACCTTCATCTTGCAGGCCACCCGCGAGGTCCCGAAGCTCCTGCTCCTCAAGCGCAAGCAGGTGGGCATCCGGGTGCCCGACAACCGCATCAGCCAGGAGCTCACCAAGGCCTTCGGCCGGCCGATCATCTCCACCACGGCCGGGCCGCACGGCGGCGACCCGTTCGTGGACCCGGCCGAGATCGACGACGCGTTCCCCGGCCTCGGGCTCGTGATCGACGGCGGCGCGGGCGGGACGATGCCGACCACGGTCGTCGACCTCACGAGCGAGAGCCCCATCGTGGTCCGCGAGGGCGCCGGCGACGTCTCGGTGTTCGACTGATACCGTGGCGCCATGTGGTTCCACCTCGCGCCGACCGACCTCTCGTTCCTCGACCACTCCCCGCGGCGCATCGAGCACGCCCTCGAGATCGCCGCCTCGGCCGACCGCGTGTTCGCCCTCGCCGCCGGTGAGCGCTTCCACGACTGGTTGACGGAGCTCGTCGCGTGCGAGTGGACGTCACCGGCCCCGCACGGCGTGGGCAGCACCCGCATCGTGGCGCTCGACACCCTCGCGGTCAAAGAGCGGTTCGTCGCTTGGGAACCGGGACGCCGCCTCGCGTTCGTCATCGAGGAGTGCACCCTGCCGCTCGTGCGCCGGATGATGGAGCACCTCGCGATCGAACCGCTGGGCGAGGGTCGGTGTCGGCTCGTCTACACCGTGCACTACGAGCCCTCGATCCTGATGACGGCGGTGCACCCCGTCGCGCGGCCGATCTTCGCGCGCATGTTCGGACGCGCCGCCGAGCGCATCAAGGCCATCGCCGAGGAGCGCTAGAGCGCGAGCAGGCGCGGGATCGCCTCGACGGCGCGCGCGCCGTACCAGCAGAGGTCCTTGCCGTCGACGTGCACGACCTTCGCCCGGGGGAGCAGCGCAGCGAAGTGCGCGCCCTCTTCCGCGGTGAACGGGTGGGGCTCGTCGGGGAGCACCACGACGTCCGGGTCGGCCGCGCGGAGCTCGTCCTCGGTGATGCGTGGGTAGCGCGTGTCGCGTTCACCGACCTTGTCCGGGTCGAGCGCGCGCACCTTGCCGAGGTCGGCGGCCAGCGGGTACTTGCGTGATCGGTCGCGGAACACGTTGTCGAGGCCCGCGAGCTCGAGGGTCGCGCTCAGGTACGTGTCGCCGCGGATGGTCATGAGCGGATGGGCCCAGATCGGGCAGAACACGGTGCGCCGCGGGCGCTCTGCGGCGCGGGCGGCGGCGAGCCGCTGGTAGCCGTCGCGCACGAGCGAGACGACGTGCGGCGCCTTCTCGACCCCGAGCATGCGGGCGTAGCGGGCGACGAGCGCGATCCCGTCCTCGACGCGCTTCGGGAAGGCGATGAAGAGCGGCACCCCGGCCTCGACGATCTTCTCGAGGGTCTGCCGGGAGTTCTCCTCCTGGTTGGCGACGACGAGGTCGGGCGCGAGGGCGAGGATGCGCTCGGCCGAGGCGTCCTTGGTGCCGCCGACGCTCGCGATGCGCTCCACGCCCTCGGGGAGCACGCAGTAGTCGGTGCGGCCCACGAGGCGATCGAGGCCCCCGAGCAGCGCGAGGGTCAGCGTGTCGCTGGGCACGAGCGAGACGATCCGGCGCGGCGGCTGCGCGAGGATGACCGTGCGGCTGCGGTCGTCGACGACCTTCGAGGCCACCGACGCTACCCCGAGATCGCTTCGCCGCCGTCGACGTTGATGGTGTTGCCGTTCATCCAGTAGAGGCCCGGCTGCGCGAGCGAGACGATGGCGCGCGAGACGTCCTCGACGGTGGTGAGGCGGTGGGCCGGGTTCTTGCGGAGGGCGGCGGCGATCATGGCGTCGTTGCCGGGGATCTTGCGGAGGGCCGCCGTGTCGGTCACGCCAGCGCACAGCGCGTTGACGGTGATGCCGCGCGGGCCGAGCTCGTGGGCGAGCGAGCGCACGTGGCTCTCGAGGGCGGCCTTCGCGCCGGAGACGATCCCGTAGCGCGGCCAGATCGACCACGCGCCCGTGGAGGTCATCGCGAAGACGCGGGCGTGCTCGTGGAACAGGCCGCGGAGCAGCGTGTCCTGGGTCCAGTAGACGAGGGAGTTCGCCATGACGTCGAGCGTCATCTCGACCTGCTTCTGGGTCGCGAACTCGTTGGGCTTGGACTCGGGGGTCTCGGGGAGGAACGGCAAGAGCGTGCCGAACGCGAGCGAGTGGAGCAGCACGCGCACGCGCTCGCCCTTGCCGCGCTCGTCGATCCGCTTCTTGACGTCGTCGAGCACCTCGCGGCGCTTGGCCTCGTCGGCGGCGTTGACGTTGTAGAACCACGCCTCGCGGCCGAGCGCGCGGATCTTGCCCTGGATCTCCTCGACGTGGGGCATCGTGGACCGACGGTCGAGGTGGACGCCGACGATGGACATGCCCGCCCGGGCGAGGGAGAGGGCGCACGCCTCGCCGAAGCCGCTGCTGGCTCCGAGGACGAGGGCGAAGCCGTCGAGCGTGGGCTGGATGCTGTCGCGGGGGTCGGTGCTCATGCGGCGCCGGGTAGTTCGGCTTTCGGCGAGCGTCTACGGGGCTGCGGCGGGCCGACACGATCGGCTCGCGCCGGGCCCGGGAACCAGCGTAGGCTCGCCCCGTGTCCTACGACTACGATCTCGTCGTGATCGGCGGTGGCCCCGCCGGCGAGAAGGGGGCGGCGCAGGCCGCCTATTTCGGGAAGCGGGTCGCGCTGATCGAGCAGGCCCCCGAGCCGGGTGGCGCCTGCGTGCACACCGGCACCTTGCCCAGCAAGACGCTGCGCGAGGCCGCGCTCGTGCTCTCGGGCTATCGCAACCGGCACCTCTACGGCATCCGCCTCGAGATCGATCGCGGCGCCGCCACGCCGCGCATGCTGTCCCGCAAGGACGCGGTGCGTCGGCTCGAGGTGGAGCGCATCAAGTGGAACCTCGACCGGCACGGGGTCACCTGCTTCCGCGGCCACGCGCGGATGATCGACGCGCACACGGTCGCGGTCGAGCCGCTCGCCGCGCCGATGCAGAAGCTCACCGCGGAGTTCGTGCTGATCGCGACCGGCAGCGAGCCGTTCCGCCCCGCCGACATCCCGTTCGACGACTCGGACGTCGACGACAGCGACACCGTGCTCGGCATCGACCGCCTCCCGAAGCGCCTCGTCGTGCTCGGGGCGGGGGTCATCGGGTGCGAGTACGCCTGCATGTTCGCGGCGCTCGGCGTGGAGGTCGTGCTCGTCGACGCGCGCCACGACATCCTCCCGTTCCTCGACCGGGAGATGAGCGAGCGGCTGCGGCAGGGCATGATCGCGCTCGGCATCGAGTGCCGCCTCGGCGTGAAATACAGCAAGATCGCCCGCGAGAGCGCCGAGGTGATCCGCACCACGCTCGACGACGGCACCCACCTCGACTCGGACAAGGTCCTCTACTGCGCGGGGCGCAACGGCCGCACGGGTGGGCTCGGCCTCGACACGGTCGGCATCGCGCCCGACAAGCGCGGGGCCATCGCGGTCGACGCGAACTACCGCACGCCGGTCCCCAGCATCTACGCGGTCGGCGACGTCATCGGCTTCCCCGCGCTCGCCTCCACCTCGATGGAGCAGGCGCGCGTCGCGGTCGTCCACGCGTTCGGCCTCGGGTACAAGACCAAGGTCGGCGCGCTCCTGCCGTACGGCATCTACACGGTGCCGGAGGTGTCGTACGTCGGGATGACCGAAGAAGAGGCCAGGAAGGCCAACGTCGACTACGTGGTCGGGCGCGCGTTCTTCCGCGACAACGCGCGCGGCAAGATCATCGGCGACCGCGACGGAGTGGTGAAGCTGATGGTCGAGCGCGGCTCGCGCAAGCTGGTCGGCGTACACGTCATCGGCGAGCGCGCGGCGGAGCTCGTGCACATCGGGCAGGCGATCATGACCCTCGGCGGTGGCGTCGACGCCCTCATCGAGATGGTGTTCAACTATCCGACGCTCTCCGAGTGCTACAAATACGCCGCTTACGACGCCCTCGGCGCGCTCGCCCAAGGCAACAAGGCCTCCTCCGACGACGGGTCCCCATGAGCGATCGCCTGATCACCAACCCCACCCTCGAGGCGCCGCTCGGCAAGGCGGTCCCCAAGAACCTGCGCGCAGGACCGATGACCAAGGCCCACTACGACCGCGTGGTGCAGGTGGTCGACCACTGGTGGAACGGCCCGATCGCGGTGCTCGCGCACCCGGTGTTCTTCTACGAGCTCGGGCAGTACGCGCGCGTGGTCGAGGACACCGACCAGGGCGATCGGCTCGTCGGGTTCCTCCTCGGGTTCATCGTGCCAGACTCGAGCGCGGGGCCCGCGGTGGGGTACATCCACCTCGTCGGGATCGATCCAGCGCTGCGACGCCGCGGCGTGGCGCGTGCGCTCTACAACGACTTCACCTCGTCCTGCCTCGCGGCGGGGTGCCACAAGATGAAGGCCATCACCACGGCCGGGAACGAGGGCTCCCTCCGGTTCCACCTCGCCCTCGGGTGGACGGCGACCGAGGACGAGAACTACGCCGGGCCGAGCCGCCGCCGGATGGTGCTGACCCGGACCCTGTGAGCGAGGGCCGGACGGGCGCCGGTGCCGTCCGCGTGCTAGACGGACGGCCGTGACAGGGCTCGCTCGAACGTACTTCTTCGGCCTCCTGACTGCGGGCCTCCTCGGTGCGGCGGGCTGCGCCACCGGCACCGGCGAGGGCACGGTCAAGGACAGCTGCAAGCTCCGCGACTGCGGCCCCACGAGTGGCGGCGACGTCGATCCGCTCGACGAGGGCGTCGACGAGGACACGGCCATCGACACGGGCGTCGGCCCCGATACCGGATCGAGCCCGGACACAGGTGCTCTCGACACTGGCGTAGCCGACACTGGCGCGACCGACACTGGCATCGCCGACACTGGCTGCAAGCCGACCGACGGGGCGGCCTGCACCCCTCTGCCGCAGTGCGGCTGCGGCGCGGGCCTCAACTGCGACCTGACCAGCGTCGACGGCAGCGCCTCCTGCGTGCCTGCCGGCTCCAAGGGGCTGCACGGCTCGCCCTGCACGCCGGTGTGGTCGAGCGGCACCGCGAGCACCTGCGCCAAGGGCTTCACGTGCGTGCTCGGCGCCTGCCAGGAGTTCTGCGCCACGGCGACCGACTGCTCCAAGGCCGGCGCGAGCTGCCTCGCCATCGAATACTACGATGGCACCACCACCAAGAGCATCCCGGGGACCAAGGCGTGCGCCGCCCCGTGCGATCCGCTCACGCCCTCGAAGGTCTGCGGGGCGAGCACCAACTGCCTCTTCGCCGACACGACCCACACCACCTGCGCGGGCGCTGGGACGGGCATCGGCGCGAGCGGCTGCAGCAGCACCAACCCGTTCAGCTGCGCCCCTGGCTACCTGTGCCTCAGCACCAACGAATGCCGGCGCTGGTGCCGGATCGGCTTCGCGGGCGACTGCCCCTCGGGCAAGACCTGCGGGGCCCTCACCGACCACCCGAAGCTGTCGGGGGTGGAATATGGCGTGTGCTCGGCGTAAGGGTGTCCTCCCATGAGCCACGATCCCCCCAAGCGCCTCTCGAACCCGCCGACGGTCGACGCCCTCCGGGACATCGGCCTGTTCGGCGCGCTCTCCGACGACGTCCTCGAGTACCTCGTGCAGGCGCTGCCGGTGGTGCTCAAGGGCCCCGGCGACGCGGTGTTCCGCGAAGGTGATCAGGCGCGCGAGATGTTCGTCGTGCTCGACGGCGAGTGCGAGGTCCTCAAGCGCGGCAAGCGCGGCGTCGAGGCGAGGGTGGCGCTGCTCGGGCCGGGGGACTGGTTCGGCGAGATGTCGATCCTCGACGTGCAACCGCGGTCGGCCACGGTGATCGCGCTCGCGCCCTCGCGGCTCCTCCGCATCGGCGCCGAGGGTCTCGACCAGCTCTACCGGCGCGACCTCAAGGCGTACTCGCTGATCGTGCTGAACATCGCGCGCGAACTCTCGCGGCGCCTGCGCGTCGCGGACGGCCTCATCGCCGACATCATGGCGAACGTGCTCGACGAGTACGTGAGCTCGTCCCGCCGCCGCTGAGCGCCGTCAGTCGCCGGCGGTGTCGGTGGCCGACCCCGTGTCCGTCGGCGCCGTCCCCGTGTCGGTGGGCGCGGTCCCCGTGTCGGTCGGTGGCGTGCCGGTGTCCGTGGGCGGCGTCCCGGTGTCGGTCGGCGGTGTCCCGGTGTCCTTCGGGGTGCCCGTGTCGACCGGCGTGCCCGTGTCGACCGGCGTGCCCGTGTCCACCGGGGGCGGCGCATCGCCCGCGTCGCCCGCCTCGGCCGGCGTCTCCGCCGCGCCGCTGTCGAGCAGGTTGGGCACCGACCCGCCATCGAGCTTGGACAGGTCGTCGGTGCACAGGCCGTCGACGCAGAACAAACCTGGGGCGCAATCGCTGCCGCGTGCACACGGCCCCCCTTTGTTGGTCAGGTCTTCGGTGGAGCAGGCGGCGAACAGGACGGCCCCGGAGAGTCCGAGGAGGAGGCCGACCCCGGCGAGGCGCGCTGCGCGGGCACGAAGGGCGAACGGAGACACTTCCCCAACATACGCGATCGTCGCCGATGATGCTAAGGTCCGCGCCCCATGGCTGCGGACGACGAAGACAAGAGCGCAGAGAAAGAGGCTTCGACCGAGGAGGGCGGCGCCAAGAAGCGCAAGAAGCCCAAGGCCGAGGAGGTGGCGGCCGCCGCGGAGCAAGCTCCGGTCAAGAAGCGCAAGAAGACCGCGCTGGCCGCCGAGGAGAAGTCCGCGACCGACGACCCCGACGCGCTCATGACCGCCACGCTGCGGGCCATGGAGTGGGCCAACAAGCGCAAGACGCAGCTCGCCTACGCGGCCGGTCTCTCGGTCCTCGCCGGCGCGATCGGCTTCGGCGCGTGGTGGTACAAGGCCTCCCGCGAGGAGAAGGCCAGCAACAAGATCGCCGAGGGCGCCTTCGCCGAGGTCGCCGCGCCCACGTGGACCGGCGTCGAGGATCCCGAGATCGTCAAGCGCATGCCCTCGTTCCCCACCGAGGTGGAGCGGCAGAACTGGGCGCTCGCTTCGTACGGCGAGGCCAAGACCAAGTACGGCGACACGGGCCCGGGCCTGCTCGCGCGCCTCGCCGAGGCCGGCGTGCTGCTCGACAAGCGCGACTACGACGGCGCGCTCGCCGCCTACGAAGACGTGAAGAAGAGCCCGCTCGGCCAGGCCGACGTGTCGGTCAAGGCCACGTGCGCCGAGGGCATCGGCTACGCGCACGAGGGCAAGGGTCTGCTCGACGACGCGCGCAAGGACTTCGAGACGCTCGCCGCGCTCGAGACCAAGAACGCGAAGCCGCAGGGCCTCTACCACCAGGCCCGCATCGACGTGCAGAAGGGCGACAAGCCGGCCGCGATCACCAAGCTCAAGGCCGCGCGAGAGCTCGTGATGGCGCCCGGCGCTCCGGCCGCTTCGCACCTCAAGCGTCAGATCGATCGCTTGCTCGGACTGCTCGATCCCTCCGCGCTGCCGGCCAAGCCGCCGCCCGGGATGGGTGGCATGCAGGGCATGCCCGGCGGCATGCCGGGTGGGATGCCCGGCATGGAGGGCGGTCCCGGCGGGCCGGGCAAGATGGATCCGGCCAAGCTCCAGGAACTCCTCAAGCAGCTCCAGCAGCAAAAGGGGGGGCCGGGCGGTCCGATGGTGGGTGGACCGGGCGGACCGATGCCGGGTGGCCCGGGTGGGCCGGGCAAGCCGATGCCGCCGGGTGGACCGAAGCCCCCGGGCGGACCGATGCCGGGTGGGCCGGGTGGTGCGCCGGGCGGAGCGCCGAAGTGAAGCGCCTCGCGACCGCGCTGTTCGGTCTCGCGCTCGTCGCGGGCTGTGGCCGCAAGGACGCCGCCAACCCCATGACCCCCGCCTGGCTGCACCGGCCGGGCTGGGTGCTGCACGTCGACTTTCGCCGCGCGCTCGTCGACGAGGTGATCGTCAAGAACGGCACCGAGAAGAGCGTCCCGGCGGTCGATCCCACCCACGGGCGCGTCTTCGTCGGCACGAGCGACCGCGGCTTCCACGCCCTGCGCGTCGGCGACGGCAGCGTGCTCTGGCGCTTCGCCACCGCGGGCGGCGTCAACGCCGAGGCCCTCTACGACGTCACCCGCGACGTCGTGTGGTTCGGCTCCGACGACGACGGCCTCTACTGCCTGCGCGCCAAGGACGGCTCGCTCGTCTATCGCTACCGCACCGGCGCGCCCGTGCAGCGCAAGCCGCTGCTCGTGCCGCGGCCGTCGGGCAAGAGCGTCCTCGTCTTCGACAACTCGGCCGACGCCGTCTTCGCGATCGACGCCGACACCGGCGCGACCTTGTGGAAGCACATCCGCACGCCGGCCCAGGGGCTCGAGATCGCTGGTCACGCCGGCGTCGCCTACGACGAGGGGCGCGTCTACGTGGCCTTCTCCACGGGGCACGTCGTCGCGTACGACATCGACACCGGCAAGGAGCGCTGGCCCGAGGTCGACCTCAGCGCCACGGGTGGCACCGCCGCCGAGGACCAGCAGCCCTATTTCGACGTCGACACGACCCCCCTCGTCGTCGGCGACCGCGTGCTCTTCGGCAGCATCGCGGGCGGCATCACGGCGCTCGACGCCACGGCCGGCAGCGCGATCTGGCGCCGCGCCGAGGCCACTGGCGTCGCCTGGCTCACCCACTGGCACGAGGACGCCCACGTCGACGCACAGGGCGCCGACGTCCCGGAGCGCAGCCTGGTCATCGCGGGATCGGGCACCACCGGCCTCTGGGCGCTCGACCCCAAGACCGGCGCCGTCGTGTGGCGTCGGCAGGGCCCGGTGGGCGCGCTGGTCTCGCCGGTCGCGATCGCCGGCGCGTTGCTGGTCGGCTCGAGCAAGGGAGGCCTGTTCCTCTTCGAGCCGCGCGAGGGCAACGTGATCGACGGCCTCGAGACGGGCACCGGCTTCGCGGCCGGCGCAGCGGCCTACGGCAACCGCGCGTTCGTCCTCACCAACGGCGGCGTGCTGCTCGGGCTGCAGGTCGTCATCCCGCATTGACCGGGTTCAGGCGCGGCGCGGGCCGAAGCGCTCGTGCATCCAGATCCAGTGGTGCGGGGCGGCGAGCACGTTCGCCGAGACCGCGTCGTTGATGGCCGCCGTCGTCGCCTCGACGTCGCGACCGTCGCAAGGGAGGCGCTGGATGCGCACGGCCCCCGGGGCCGCGCAGGCGACGACGATCGGCGCACCCGAGGCCCGGGCGAGCCGCGCGGGAGCGTTCGTCGTCCACGCGGGCGTGCCGAGGAACGGCGCCGAGACCACCGCGCCGCGCACGTTGAGATCGACGAGGAACCCGGCGACGCCGTCGGCGCGGAGCGCGCGGAGCAGCGCGATCCCGGCGCGGGGGTCGTCCCGGTCGAGCGTGCGCACGCCGCGCTCGTCGCGGACCTTCGCGTGGACCAGGCGCTCGAGACGAGGGTCGTAGCTCCGACGTACGGGCGTGGTGAGCGCGAAGCCCTCCTCCACGAGGGCGGCGGCGAGGTGTTCCCAGAGCCCGTGGTGCGCGGTCACGAGGACGACGCCACGCCCTTCGGCGAGGGCTTCGCGGAGGGTCGTGAGCGCCGCCGCGGGCAGGGGGAGCCGCGTCGACGCTCGCACCCGGGGGTCGAGCAGCTTCGCCGTGTCTCCGAGCATCGCCCCGAGCGTCACGAACGTGCGGGCGACGTGGAGCCGTGCGGCGAGGCCCCGCAGTCCGAGCGCGCGGGCGACGTTGGCGAGGGCGACGCGGCGCGCCCTCCACGCGAGGACGTACGCGAATGCGCCGACGAGTCTCCCGAGCCACCGCAGCGACCACGACGGCGCCCAGCGGGCGAACCCGACGCCGACCCGCGCCAGTCGGTAGAGACGGTCGTTCTTGCGCGTCTGGGGGGCCGTCCAGGTCGAGGCCGTCACGACCCTCCACATGGGTCGCAGAAGCTCGCGACCGAGGCCTCCGCCTTCTTGGTTCGCTCCTTCGCGCGCTCGCAAGACGGGGAGACGGGCTTGCACAGCGCGTCACGACCGAGCTGCATGCGGCCGAGCCCCGCGCAGGCCGAAGCACAGTCACCAGCGGCCGCGTCGACCTGCCGCTCACCCACCTCGACGTCGTCGAGGGCCTTGGCGCTGCTGGTGGCCGGAACGGCCGGAGCTTCCCGGGCGCCTGCCCCCGCGCACGAGAGCCCGAAGAACACGCTGCAGAGTGCGAGGCCAGCCCACGGGTTCATCCGTCGCGACTGTACCCCGATGAATGACCGACGCCTACCTCGCGTCCCTAGAAGGAGGCGCACGCCCCGCGCCTCGGCTAGACTGACCGCTCGTGAACTTTCAAGGAGGCCTCGGATGCGTATGAAGAAGCTTGGCAAGGTCGCCACCGTCGGGTTGTTGATGGGAGGGGCGGTCCTGCTGCCGAACTGCAACGCCGAGGATCTCGTCAACGCCTCGCAAGGCTGTGACGGCCTCCAGGTCAAGGTGAAGGCGGCGGATCAGACCGTGCGCGCCTTCGCCGACGCGGCCGTGGAGCTGAACCGGGCCGCGCTGGCGCTCGAGAACAAGTGGCTCACGACCTGCAACGCCATCAACGCTGAACTCGGCGAGGACACCACCAAGACCACCGCCGCCGAGGCGTGTGCCATCGTGAACGCGCGCGTGAAGAAGGCGCTCGACGCGGGGGTCAAGCTCTCGCTCTCCGTCAACGGCGGGTGCCAGGCGGACGCCAAGATCCAGGCGAGCTGCGAGGCCGACTGCTACGCGGCCGTCAACTGCGACGTCGTGGCCAAGTGCGAGCCCGGCAAGCTCGCTGGCGAGTGCAGCGCCAGCTGCGAAGGTACCTGCGAGGTCCAGGCGCCGAGCGTCGCATGCAACGGAAAGTGCGAAGGCACCTGCACCGTCGACGCGACCGTCGCGGTCGCGTGTTCGGGCTCCTGCTCCGGCGAGTGCACGGCCCCCAAGTGGACGGGCACCTGCGAAGCGGGCTGTACGGCGAACTTCTCGGGCACCTGCCAGGGCACGTGCGAGGGCATGTGCGACGGCAAGGCCACCTCCGGGGGCACCGCGGGCAACTGCGCCGGCAAGTGCCAGGGGACCTGCACCGCCAAGGCGACCGGGTCGTGCGACGCCAAGTGCACGGGGACGTTCAGCGGAGGCTGCACCGCCGAGTGCAAGGGCTCCTGCTCCGTCAAGGGGCCGAGCGTCGACTGCAAGGGGCAGTGCTCCGGTGGCTGCACCTACACGCCGGGCACCGCCAAGTGCGAGGGCACCTGCCGCGGCAAGTGCTCGGTCGAGTTCACCAAGCCGCGTTGCGAGGGGAGCATCGACTGCAAGGTCGACGCGAACTGCAAGGCCTCGTGCTCGGGCAAGGTCGAGGCGAGCGTGAAGTGCTCCGCCAAGGCCCTCTGGGTCGTCGAGGGTGACGCCAAGCTCTACAACGCCCTCGTCAAGAACGGCGATGCGATCGGTGAGGCGTTCCAGCTCACCCTCGCGCTCAAGGACCCGATCATCGACCTCGTCGAGAAGACCGGCAAGGCCCTCAAGGCGGTCGGCGATCTGAGCGCCGCGGGCGTCGTCTGCGTCGCGAGCTCGTTCGACGTGGCCCTCCGGGCCCAGGTCAGCATCAACGTGTCGATCAAGGCCAGCGCCAGCGTCCAGGGCAGCGCGGGCACCTGAGCCGAGTCCACAGGGGGCGCTCGTGCGCCCCCGTGGCGGAACGTCCTCGCGTGGCGACACGCGGGGACGTTCGTCTTTGCGCGATCTCGTGAGAGCTGCGCGCGGCCGTCAGGCTACCGACGTGCGGTCGGACACTTCGCGGAAGTGCAGGAACAGGCTCTGCGCGACGCTGAGCGCCGGCACCGCGAGGAGCGCGCCGGCCGCGTGGAACGTGTGCTCGCCGGCGAGGAGCACGAACACGACGAGCACTGGGTGCAGGTGCGCCGAGTCGCCGATGATCTTCGGGTTGAGGAAATTGGCCTCGATCTGGTGGATGAGGACGATCCACCCGAGCACGAGGAACGCCGTGGGCACCGACTGGGTGAGGCCGATGGCGACCGCCGGCACGCTCGAGATGATCGACCCGAAGATCGGGATGAGCGACCCGACCGCGGCCACCAGCGAGAGCACCGGCCAGTACTTGAGGCCGATGAGCGCGAAGCCAATCGCCGTGAGCACGCCGTTCACCGCGCAGATCAGGAGCTGCCCGCGCACCACGCCGGCGAGCCCCTTGTCCAGCCGCGCGAGCAGGGCGTCGAAGTCGTCGCGCGCCGCGGGCCGCACGAGGCCGCGGAAGAACGCGAGGATGCGCTCGTGCGTGAGCATCATGTACGCCGCGAGCATCAGCGTCATGAAGAACAGGAAGATGCCGCGCGCCACGTTGCTCACCACGGCCACGCCGCCGCGCACGAGCTCCATGTAGTTGCGCTCGACGTACTGGAAGGCCTTGGCGAGGCCCTTCTTCTTCTTCAGCTCGGGGGGCTCGATGCGGTAGCCGCCGTCGTCGGTGGGTCGGATGTCGAAGCCGCTGCCGACCTCGACCTCCATCGAACCGTCCGCGTTGGGCGTGATGGTGACGGCGGGCTTGGGGTCGTCCTCGAGGCGGGCCGACGACGCGGGCGGTGCGCTCGAGGCGACAGGCGGCGCGCTCGACGAGGGCTTCGCGGGCTCTTCGCCCTGCAGCTCGCGGAGCTTCTTCTCCCACGCCGGCAGCGTGTCCTGCTGCAGCGTCTTGACGATGCGGGGCACCTCGCGGGCGAGCGCGCGGCCCTCGGCGGCGAGGCGGGGCGCGGCCAGCCGTCCGAAGCCGTACATGGTGCCGAGCGCCACGACGTAGATGCCGACGATCGCGACCCACCGGGGCAGGCCCTTCTTCTGCAGCCAGAGCACGCTCGGCGTGAACACGTAGGCGAGCACCAGCGCGAGCACGAACGGCAGGAGCACCTCGCGCGCTGCGAACAGCACGCCGAACACCATCACCGCCGAGACGATGAGGAACCACGAGCGGCGCGTGATGCGGGCCGGACGCCCCGGCAGCGAAAGCCGCGGAGAGTCCATCGGGGTCATCAGGGGTTCGCTGCGCAGCGGTGCGTCCGGCGCAGGGCGGGGGGGGAGCCCCGGCGGCGGATCGGAGGGCCGCTCGCTCATCGCCCGCCCTCGGTGGCGGCTCCCGCGAACACGCCGTCCATGCCCGCGAAGGCTGGGAGGAGTCGCGCAAAGGTCTGATCGAGGTACTCGGGCATCACCCGGAGGTCGGCGATGACCGGCATGAAGTTGGTATCGCCGGTCCAGCGCGGCACGAGGTGCACGTGCAGGTGGTCGGCGATGCCCGCGCCCGCGGCGACGCCCTCGTTGATGCCGTAGTTGATGCCGTGCGGCTTCACGTGCTCGCGGAGGCGCGCGCCGACCTCGCGGACGGCGCGGAACAGGCGGTCGTTCTCGGACTCGTCGAGCGCGGAGACCAGCCCGACGTGGCGGCGCGGCATCACCATCACGTGGCCCGCGGCGAACGGGTAGCGGTTGAGCATCACGGCCACGTCGTCGTTGGCCACGAGCACGAGGTTCTCGCGGAAGTGCGCCGGGCTCGCGGGGAAGTTGCAGAAGATGCAGCCGGGGCGGGCGCCCGCGTCCTTGTCCTTGGGCGCGAGGATGTAATCCATGCGCCAGGGAGCCCACATCGGGGCTTGGGCTTCGGGGCGAGGCGGGTCGGACACGGAGACGTTTGGTAAACGGTCGGCCTGCGAGCGTCGAGCCGCGAACGCGCCCGGGCCACAAAAAGCAGAGGGCGGGAGCCCTTTCGAGCACCCGCTCCTGCTTGCTAGAGCGGCCGCCCGTGGAGGCGGCCGCCGTTCGCTGCGCTCGCCTCGCGGCGAGCTCCGCTCACTTCTTCAGATCGCCGAGCTGATCGCCCAGCTTCTGCTTGATGAGATCACCGAGGGTCCCGGCCGACTTCGCCGGCGGAGCCACCGACTCCTTCGGGGTCTTCTTGGTGGTCTTCGGGGCCTTGGCGGCCTTCTTCTCGGAGGTGCTGCCCTCTTCGCCCTTGGCCTCCGCGCCTTCCTTGCGCGCGGCGGCCGGCTCGTCGAGGCCCTCGAGCTTCTGGTCGGCGAGCAGCCGGCGGTCGACCGGGTCGACGCTGGTGATCTCGACCTTGAGCGCGTCTTCCCGCTTCAGCTGCCCGACCTCGGCCGGAGAGTTGATGGAGATCTGCGCCTCGACGCCCTTACGGAGCTCGACGAAGATCGCGTACTCGCAGATCGAGAGCACCTTGGCGTCCTGCACGGACCCCTCGGGGTACTCGGTCACGAGGCGCGACCACGGGTCGTCGTGGAGCTGCTTGATGCCGAGGGAGACCTTCTTCTCGTCGTGGTTGATCGAGAGGATGATCGCCTCGACGTCGTCGCCCTTGTGGACGAGGTCGCCGGGGACGTTGACCTTGAGGGTCCAGGAGAGGTCGCTCTTGTGGACCATGCCGTCCACGCCCTCTTCGATCCCGACGAACGCGCCGTAATCGGTGAGGCTGCGGACCTTGCCCTCGACCTTGTCACCCGGCTTGTACTTGTCGGTGAAGAGGGTCCAGGGATCGGGCTCGAGCTGCTTGAGGCCGAGCGAGATGCGCTTGGCCTTGGCGTCGACCTCGAGCACCTGGCACTCGATCTCCTGGCCGACCTCGAGGATCTGCTGCGGCTTCTTGACCTTGCGGGTCCACGACATCTCGCTGACGTGGATGAGGCCTTCGACGCCCGGCTCGAGCTCGACGAACGCGCCGTAGTCGGCGAT
This sequence comes from Myxococcales bacterium, assembly GCA_016794445.1. Classification (GTDB taxonomy): domain Bacteria; phylum Myxococcota_A; class Polyangia; order Polyangiales; family JADJMO01; genus JADJMO01. Next base: position 6,589 of record JAEUKC010000404.1, on the reverse strand, counting down.
CGACATGACCTTGCCCTTGACGCGCTTGCCGGCCGGGTAGGCCTCCTCGGCGTGGTGCCAAGGATCGTCCTGGGTCTGCTTGAGGCCGAGGCTGACGCGCTCGGTCTCGGGGTTGTACTTGAGGACCTTGACGGTGACCTCGTCGCCGACCTGGAACATCTCGGACGGGTGGTTGACCCGGCCCCAGGACATGTCGGTGATGTGGAGCAGGCCGTCGATGCCGCCGAGGTCGACGAAGGCGCCGTACTCGGTGATGTTCTTGATGACGCCCTTGACGACCTTGCCCTCCTCGAGGTTGGCGAGGGTCGAGGCCTTCATCTCGTCGCGCTCCTTCTCGAGGAGCACGCGGCGCGACAGCACGATGTTGCCGCGCTTCTTGTTGAACTTGATGACCTTGAACTGGTAGGTCTGGCCGATCAACTTGTCGAGGTTGCGGATGGGCCGCAGATCGACCTGCGAGCCGGGGAGGAACGCCTTCACGCCGCCGCGGATCGAGACGGAGAGGCCGCCCTTCACGCGCTGGCTGATGGTGCCCTCGATCAGCTCGTCGCGCTCGCACGCGGAGCTGATCTCGTCCCACACCTTCATCTTGTCGGCCTTCTCCTTGGAGAGGGTGACGAGGCCGTCGTCGTTCTCGCGGGCCTCGATGAAGACGTCGACCTTGTCGCCCGGCTGGACGCTGGCCTGCCCCGTCGCGTCGGCGAACTCGCTCAGGGCGATGACGCCCTCGCTCTTGCCGCCGATGTCGACGACCACCTGATCGCGGTGGACCTTGACGACGATCCCCTGGACGATCTCGCCCTCGCGACCGAGGTCTCCGCCGGCGACCTGCGCCTCGAAGAGTGCCGCGAACGAATCGCCACCCATGTCTCCGCCCTCGTGAAAAGTCTCCGTCTGCATGTAGAGAAGGACCTGCTTTCTGATCCCTTCGGGCTGGGCGCCACCACGAACGGACCTCGCGTGGACCGCGACAATCGCGGCCGGTCGCGGGTCCGGATCCTCGGGTGGATCGGCAGACCGACGGGGGCGGGGCAGGTAGCGCGGGGGGAAGATGCGGTCAACCACCCGACGGCCAGGGCCGAGCTAGCCGCCCGGGACCTTGTTCCAGCGCAAGCAACAGTGGGAGATCCAGATGAACTGGATCTTTGTTGGTTGCTTGCACGCGAGGGACCTTTGTAGGGTTCGCCTTCGTGCAGACCGCCGGCAGCAAACCTCCCCTGGACGAGGAGAACCGCGAGAGCCCGCCGTCGCTCCGGGAGCGGCGTTCCGCCACGATACCGATCATGCCCACGGTGGCCTCGGGCACCCGCCCAGCCCTCGTGGCGGGCTCGAGTCCGTTCCACGCCAAGGGTCTGGTCTTCCAGGGCGCACGAGAGATCCTGGACAAGACCGTGCGCGGCGGCGCCACCAGCGTACTCGCTGCCATCACGCGCGAAGACGGCGCCCTCGCGCGCTACCTCGAGGGGCCGTTCGCCGCGGGCTCCTGGTACGACGCCCTCCCGCTGGTGCCGCTGTTCGCCACGGCGGCGCGACTGCGTGGCGTGACGCCGGGCAAGCTCACGCGCGAGCTCGGCGCGCACCTCGCGCGGCGCGATCTGCGCGGCGTCTATCGCGCGATCCTGCAGGCGGGATCGCTCGATGCCGTGGCGCTCCGCTTGCCCGAGCTCACCGTGCGCTATTTCGACTTCGGTGACGTGCAGATCAGCCGCAGCGGCGCGCAGACCACCGTGGCCAAGCGCACGGGCATCCCCGACCTGCTCGTGCCCTTCGTCGCGAGCTTCGTCGAGGGCTTCACGCCGAGCGCGCTCGCGCTGGTCGGCGCCGTCGACGTCCGCGTCACCTTCCAGGACCCCAAGAACGAGACCGTGGCGTCGCGCTTCCCCACGGTGCGCCTCGAGTGGCTCGTCTCGTGGACCTGAGGCCCAGACGCTAGAGTCGCGGCGCCGTCTCGCCGAGCTTGCTCGGCACCTCGATGAACGCCTTGCCCGCCGCCGTGTGGCAGGCGTTGCAGGTCGTGCTCATCGTCGAGTAGGCCTTCTCGATCGCCGGCAGATCGTGGCTCTCGATGGCCTTCTCGAGCGCCGGCACGTCGCGCTCCAACATCAGCTTCTCGAACGCCGTCAGGCTCGCGCCGGCCGGCAAGGGGGGCAGGGCGGCGGCGGGCAGCTCGTTGGTGAAGGTCTCGCCGATCTCCTCGATCTGGTAGCGGGCGAGCTCCCACCGCTTCGCGAGGACGGCCTTGCCCCCGACCTCGAAGCGGCGCGCGACGGACACCATCACGGTCCCGAAGCTGACCTTCGCTGCGGCGCTGCTGGCCGGGGCGGCGGGCCCGACGAGGCAGTCGGTGCTCGGGCGGTGGTCGACGCGAAGGAGGTCGCGCGGCACCCCGAGCCCGGTGAGGGCCGCGAGCGTCGAGCGCAGGGCCTCGCTCGTCGGGCAGTAGGCGTCGCTGTCGGCATCGACGATGACCTTGTTGAGCTTGTCGCCGTGCTTCTCGAGGCGCAGGGAGCCCGCGGCGAGCACCGCGCCCCCGCCCGCGAGGATGGGGTGCGTCCAGACCGGCGTCGAGCTCGTGACGACCGCCGGCGTCGGCGTCGGCGAGAGGACGAGCACCGAGGTCGGGAGCACGACGTACGTGAACAGCTTGCCCGGCTCGAGCTTCGTGAGGTCGCCGAGGTTCTGCGGGCGGAAGGCCTGGGTCGGGTCGCCGCCGGCCTTCTTGAAGACCTCGAGCTCGCGGTCGTAGGGGCGACGCGTGTCGAAGAGGAGAGCCGGCGCTTCCTCGCGAGGAGGCGCCGGCTTCTCACAACCGATCCCGAGCGTCGCGCCGAGGAGGCCATGGCCGAAGACCAGGGCGCCGAGGACCGCGCGCATCGGTCAGAGACCGAGGCCGTTCAGGCGGGCGAGCAGGAGCTCGCGCCAGAGGTTGAGCGACTTCGGGAGCCGCTCGCCGAACTGCTCGAAGAACTCCTTCTGCGACTCGAGCTCGGACTTCCACTGGCGGTAGTCGACGCCCGTGGCCTTCTCGACCTGCTCGGTCGAGATGTCGAGGCCGGAGAGGTCGAGATCGCCCGACCGCGGCACCCAGCCGACGACGCTCTCGAGGGCGCCGGTGCGGCCGCGGGCGCGGTCGACGATCCACTTGAGGACGCGCATGTTCTCGCCGAAGCCGGGCCACACGAACTTGCCCGCCTCGTCCTGGCGGAACCAGTTGACCATGAAGATCTTGGGCGGCAGCTCGAGCTTGTGCTGCATGCGCAGCCAGTGCTGGAAGTAGTCGCCCATGTTGTAGCCGCAGAACGGCAGCATCGCCATCGGGTCGCGGCGCACGACGCCGACCTTGCCGGTGGCGGCGGCCGTGGTCTCGGAGCCGAGGGTCGCGCCCATGTAGATGCCGTGGCCCCAGTTGAACGACTGCAGGACGAGCGGCACGGTGGTGGCGCGACGACCGCCGAAGATGATGGCCGAGATCGGCACGCCGTTCGGATCGTCGACGTAGCGCGAGAGCGCCGGGTTGTTCTTGGCGGGGGCGGTGAAGCGCGAGTTCGGGTGGGCTGCCTTCTCGGTGGACTTGGAGTTCCACGGCTGGCCCTTCCAGTCGATCAGCTCGGCGGGGACGGGGCCGTCCTTGCCCTCCCACCACACGTCACCCTTGTCGGCGGTGAGCGCCGTGTTGGTGAAGATGGTGTCCTTGAGGATGGTCTGCATGGCGTTCGGGTTCGACTTCATGCTCGTGCCCGGGGCCACGCCGAAGTACCCGTTCTCGGGGTTGATCGCCCACAGACGCCCGTCGGCGCCCACGCGCATCCACGCGATGTCGTCGCCCACGGTCCAGATCTTCCAGCCGGCGAAGCGCTTCGGCGGGATCATCATGGCGAAGTTGGTCTTGCCACACGCGCTCGGGAAGGCCGCGGCGACGTAGGTCATCTCGCCCTCGGGCGACTCCACGCCGAGGATCAGCATGTGCTCGGCGAGCCACCCCTCCTGGCGACCGAGGTAGCTGCCGATGCGCAGCGCGAGACACTTCTTGCCGAGCAGCACGTTGCCGCCGTAGCCGCTCCCGATCGACCAGATGGTGTTGTCCTGGGGGAAGTGGCAGATGAAGCGGCGATCCGGGTTCACGTCGAGCGTGCTGTGCAGACCACGGTTGAAGTCGTTGCCGTTGCCGAGCATGTCGAGCGCCGCCTGACCCATGCGGGTCATGATCCGCATGTTGAGCGCCACGTAGATGCTGTCGGTGAGCTCGATGCCCACCTTGGTCATGGCGGAGCCGGCCGGGCCCATCATGTAGGGCACGACGTACATCGTGCGGCCCTTCATGGCCCCGTCGAACATGCCACCGAGCTTCTGGTAGGCCTCCTTCGGGTCCATCCAGTTGTTGGTCGGCCCGGCCTCGTCCTTGGTCGGCGTGCAGATGAACGTGAGGTGCTCGACGCGCGCGACGTCGTTGGCGTTGCTGCGGTGGTAGTAACAGCCCGGGAGCTTCTTCTGGTCGAGCTCGAGGAGGATGCCCTCGGCGACGGCCTGCTCGGTGAGACGCTTGCGTTCTTCTTCGCTGCCGTCGAGCCAGACGACGTTGTCCGGCTTGCAGAGGGCAGCCATCTCCTTGACCCACTGGGCCAGGTGCTCGTTGCGGGTGCTGGGTTCGGAAGAGGAGTGCGACATGGGGGGGCGCGAAGCTACCGCGGCGAGCGGCGGCGCGGTAGGCCCGCGCGCGGCCGCTCGCCCGGTGTCGCTCCCCCTCTACGCAGCGGGTGCGCCGACCCCCGCACGAAGCGCGGCTTCGTCCAGCAGACGCGAGGAAAGCGCCGGGATCCTGGCGCGAATCGCTTGCTCCACCGCGCGACGGGTGCGGCGGCCCGTCGAAACCAGGAAGGCCACCACGAGCGCGCGCTCGACGTCCGCGGGGGGTGCCTTCTCCACGAGCACGAGGAGCGCCTCGACCGCCTTGCGCACCTGCTCGCCGTACTTCGGGTGTGCCGTGGTGACGCCCGCCGACAGGAGCGTGAACAGCGCATCGACGGTCACCGCGAGCGCGTCGGCCCCGTCCGAGAACGCCCCGGAGGCGCGCTGCCGCGACAGCAGATCGAAGAGGGGATCTCCGCTCGGCTCGGGCGCCGCGAGCGTGGCCTCCTTCTCGAACGCACCCCCGTCGTACGCGGCCTCGGACAGCATGTCCTCGGCGCGCGACGCGCCCTTGGCCTCGGCGGCGCCACCTTCGCCGAAGATCGCGGCCTTGGCCCGGGCGATCATGCTCGGCTTCGGCGCCATCTTGCGCTTCTGGTCGGCGCTCCCCGAGGCCATCGGCGCCGGCGCGGCCGCAGACGGAGGCGGAGGCATCGCTCCGCCGAGCGGCATGGCCATCGGCATCGGGGGCGCGCCCGGCGCTGCGCCGACGAACGCACGCCCCCGGAAGCCACCGCCGCCGAAGCCCTGCGCCGCGGGGGCCGCGGCCTGGAACATCGCCCACCCGGCGGGTGCGTTCACCGGCACCGGGCGCGCCGCGGCGGCCTCGTGCGTCTTGCGCTCCCCGGTGCGCGTCTCGACGACGACGAACGACGTGTACCGCGAGGCGATGCGGTGCTCGACCGCGAGGGCGACGATGCGGTCCTTCATGGCCCTGGCGCGTCGCTCCGAGACGTCGGTGACGTCGACGAGCTCGAGGTCGCGCACGCGCTCGGCGGCCCACAGCGCGACGACTGCCGGGGCGTCCGCGCGCTCGGGCAGCTCGCAGCGGTGGGTGAGCGTGTACGGCGAGCCGTCGAGCGTGCCCCGCACGTGGATGGTGCGCGGACCGGCCTTGCCGTAGCGCGCGAACAGGGTCCACGGCTCGCCGTCGATCAGGTCGGGGAGCTCGGCGGGGGCGAGGTCGTCGAGCGCCTCGCCCTCGACCTCGACCCGCACGTGGCGGACGCGCGCCGCGAGGGCCCGCGCGAACGTGGTCACGACCTTCTCGTCGACGCGCTCGCCGGGGTGGATCATCTCGAGGGCGCCGCCCGTCTTGCGGGCGAGCGTGCGCAGCAGGGCGTCGCTCACGTTGGTGCCGATGCCGAACGGGTAGATCCGCGCGTCGCCGGCGGCCGCGAGCACGTCGCGCGCGATCTCGTCCTCGTTGCCGACCTGGCCGTCGGTGAGCAGGACGACCACGCCGCCCTGCGCGAGCCGCACCGCGGTGAGCAGCGGCTCTCGCAGCTCGGTGCCGCCGCGCGCGTCGACGCCCTCGATCCAGCGATCGGCGAGCTCGAGGGTCTTCTGGGTGAAGGGCACCGGCTCGTCGCGGAACGCCTCGACGCGGTCGTCGAAGGCGAGGATGGAGAAGCGGTCGCCCTCACGGAGCTGGCGCAGGCAGAGGCGCAGCGCCTTCTTGGCCTCGTCCATCGAGGCGCCGCCCATCGAGCCGGAGCGGTCGACGACGAACACCACCGAGAGGCCGCGGCTCGCGCGCTTGTCGGCGCGGACGAGCTCGGGCACGAGGGTGAGGGCCACCGTGCCGCGGTCGCCTTCGCGGTGCGCGGCGACGGCCTCGATCGGGCCCTGCTCGCCCTCGGCGACGATCACGAGGTCGCGGTCGAGCGCGGTTGGGCCACCA
>JAEUKC010000398.1:0-26710 GCA_016794445.1 Myxococcales bacterium | reverse complement strand
GGCAGGTGAGCACGCGCGCCGGCTTCCCGGGCGGCGGGACGTCGTAGTACCAGCCCCCCGCGGGCCCGCACTTGTCCGCGCGCTCGACGTAGGGGAGCGTCGTCACGCTGCCCCCGCTCGTCACGCGCACGTTCACCTTGTCGTAGTCCGCGCCCACGCCGGCCGGCACGAGGTACTCGCACGGCAACGCGGTCCCGCGGATGGCCAGCAGCGCGGAGAGGAACGCCTTCTCGACGTCGCTGCCGGTCGACTTGATCACGAACGCGGGCGCGCCGTTGCCCGCCTTCGAGATGGTGTCGAGGTTGGTCGCCGCGCCCTTGCCGAGGTCGGCGTCGGACATCACGCCGATGACGTAGGTGCGGATCGGCGGCGACTCCGCGCGCGCCTTGGCGGCGAAGGCCGCGATGCCGTCCGCGTCGAGCGGCGCGCACGCCGTCGGCAAGCCATCGGTCGCGAGCACCACCGACACCACGTGTCCGGGGTGCGCAGCCTGGAACGCTCGGGCGTACTGCAGAGCGCCGGCCAGCGCGGGGCCCGTCGGGGTGTCGGTGAACGGGTCGTGGAGCAAGAGCGAGGTCGCGATGCTGGAGCCGACCCCGGGCAGCGCGGCGATCGGGACGTCGGCCTTCGCGTAGTCGCCCACCGCGCAGGACGACTTGCCGTCCGAGAAGAACCCTGCGCGCCCGAAGTACCCGAGCCCCGCTGCGATCCCCGCGGCCGCCGGGTCGGCGAGGAAGCTCTTGAACGCCCCCTTGATGGCCGACCACTTGGTGGCGCCGCTCCCGGTGGTCTCCTTCATCGAGCCGGACTGATCGAGCATGAAGAACAGATCGAGCGGCACCGGCGTCGCGCCCGTGGTGCTCGAGGCGCACTTGGCGTCGGCAGCGCCGGCGTCGACGCCGGGCCCGGGGTCGAGCCCCTCGCCGACGTCGAAGCTCTCTCCCGCGTCGTCCGCCGGCGGGTCGAAGGCCCGCGCGTCGCGGCCACCATCGTCGGCGAGGTCTTCGCGCTCGTTCCCGACGTTGTGCGGGGCGCACCCGAGGGCGGTCAGGACGAGCGACGCAACGAGCAGGGGACGGAGCATGGGCTCCGCTCTGCACACGCCGGTCCGGCCTCGGATCGCCGCGGATCTCGGGCAGCGCTGCGCGAGTCGCGCAAGGCGCTGCGCAACCCGCGGTTCACTTCACGAGCAGCTTGTCGAGCACGCCGTCGAGCACGTCGAGCGTGGCGTAGTGGATGGCGATCTCGCCCTTGTTGCCCTGGTCGCGCACCTCGCAGCGGGTGCCGAGGGCCTGCGACAGGCGGCGCTCGAGGTCCTTGACCGACGCGCTCTTCGGCGTGGGCTCCGCCGCAGGCTTGCCGCCCTTGGCCGCCTTGGCGAGCTGCTCGGCCTGGCGCACCGAGAGCCGGCCGCGCACGACCTTCTCGGCGACGCGCGCCATCTCGGCCTCGTCGGGGATCGACAGCAGCGCGCGGGCGTGGCCCTCGGTGAGCTCGCCCTTGATCACGCGCTCGCGCACGTTGACCGGCAAGCGCAGCAAGCGCAGCGCGTTGGCGATGGTCGTGCGGTCCTTGCCGAGCCGCTCGGCGAGCCGCTCCTGCGTGTAGCCGTGCTCCTTCACCAGGCGCTGCAGCGCCTCGGCGAGCTCGATGGGGTTCAGGTCCTCGCGCTGGACGTTCTCGATCATCGCGAGCTCGAAGGCCGCGACCGGCGAGACGTCCTTGACGACGACGATGACGTCCTTGAGCCCGGCCCGCTGCGAGGCGCGCCAGCGACGCTCGCCGGCGATGAGCTCGTAGCGGTCCATGCCCGGCGCCGCCGTGCCCGGCACCTTGCGCACGACCAGCGGCTCGATGAGCCCGACCTCGCGGATGGACTGCGTCAACTCCTCGAGCGCCGGCTCGTCGAAGTGCTGGCGCGGCTGCCCCTTCATCGGGGTGATGCGCTCGATCGGGCACAGGAACACCGACTTGTCGGCGAAACCGGCGGGCACCTTGTCCTTGGCCACGGGCAGGAGCGCGTCGAGGCCCCGACCCAGCGCGCGGCGTGGTTCCTTCTCGCTCACTTGCGGCTCTCCTTGCGCTTCTTGCCGGCACGCCGATCGAGGAACTCGCGCGCGAGCGCGAGGTAGGCCTCGGCGCCCTTGCTCTTGGCGTCGTAGAGGAGGATCGGCAAGCCGTGCGACGGCGCCTCCGAGAGGCGGATGTTGCGCGGCACCACCGCGTCGTACACCGAGAAGTGCTTCTTGACCTCGTCGCTCACCTGGTGGGCGAGGTTGTTGCGCGGGTCGAACATGGTGAGCACCACGCCGTCCACCTCGAGGTCCGCGTTGAGGCCGTTGCGCACCCGATCGATCGTATCCATCAGGTAGGTCAGGCCCTCGAGCGCATAGAACTCGCACTGCAGCGGCACGAGCACGCTCTGCGCGGCGACGAGCGCGTTGAGCGTGAGCAGCCCGAGCGAGGGCGGGCAGTCGATGATCACCTGGCGGTAGGGCACGCCTCGCGTGAACGCTTCGTCGAGCACCCGCGCGAGGCGCGAGGCGCGATCGGCCTCGTCGACCAGCTCGATCTCGGCGGCGACCAGGTCTTGCTTGGCCGGCAGCACGGTGAGGTGCGGGACCTTGGTCTCGACGACCACGTCCTCGAGGTGCACGCCGGCGATCAGGCAGTCGTAGACCGAGCGCTCGATGCTGCGCGGAGGCACGCCGACGCCGCTCGAGGCGTTGCCCTGCGGGTCCATGTCGACGAGCAGAGTGGGGTGCTCCGCGACGGCGAGAGAGGCCGCAAGGTTCACCGCGGTCGTCGTCTTGCCGACGCCGCCCTTCTGGTTGACCACCGCGACGATCGAACGCGCTGACATGGACCGCCGGGGGTATCGCGCAAACCCACGAGGGGCAAGCTGCCTTTGTCGCTCCCGGACCTTGCCTGTCCGGTCCTCCACGCCGAGCAACACTTTTCTTGGCTGTCGAACCTACCTTGTGAGAGTGTGTGCGCAGATGTAGGTGAGAACGATGTCGAGCCGAAAAACACGCCAGATCATGCACGAGACCCTGATGGGAAAAGCCCCCCAGCTCGGCACCGCGCGCATCGTCGAAGCCTGGTTCCGGCCAGCCCCCACCTCCGAAGTCTCCGCCACGGTCCTCGCGTTCACGCCTCGGACGCGCCCCACCCTCTAGCCCGCTCGCTCGCCAAGAAAGGTCCCTCCATGCGTCCTCTCACCTACTACCGCAACTTCGAAGAGTTCGAGCGCGAGGAGCTGAAGTCCTCCTCCAAGATCGGGTTCTCGCTCGACGACCTCATCGAGGAGACCTCCTTCGACGGCGAGCTCGAGTTCGACACCCTCGACGACGAAGACTGAGCTCGGTCTCTGCGTCGCTCCCGGGCTGTCCCCGTATGGCCCTCCGCTCCTAGGTCACGGTTCCGCTTAGCTTCGTCTCTGCCACGTCCCCCCGACACCCGCTGGGTCGCCTCCCCGCGGGTGTCGCCTTTTTTGTCTGGTGGCTCCCGCGCCTCCGCCTAGTGTCGCGAGACGCATGTCGAACGCCGCGAGTCCCCTCGAGAACGTCACCCACCCCCTGCCCTTCGACCGCTATCGCGCCGAGGACGTCGAGCCGGTGACCGACGCCTTGCTCGCCGACGCGCAGGCCAAGAAGTCGGCCCTCGCGGCCACCACCGAGCTCAGCTGGGCGACCACCCTCGGCGCCCTCGAGGCGATGACCGAGCGGCTCGACGACGCGCTCGGCATCGTCTCGCACCTCGAGTCGGTCGCCACGACCGACGCGCTGCGCAAGGCCTACAACGAGATCCAGCCACGCATCAGCGCGTTCTACAGCAGCATCGCGCTCGATCCGGGGCTCTACCGCGTGCTCCGCGCCTACGCCGCCACCGACGAGGCGAAGGCGCTCGATCCGCTGCGCAAGCGCCTGCTCGACAAGACCCTCGCCGACTTCCGCCGCGCGGGCGCCGAGCTCGACGAGGCCGGCAAGGAGCGCCTCGCCGCGATCGACGTGGAGCTCGCCGAGATCACGCTCAAGTACTCGCAGAACGTCCTCGACGCGACCAACGCCTTCGAGCTCGTCGTCGAGGACGAGGCGCGCGTCGCGGGGCTCCCGCCCTCGGCCAAGCAAGCGGCGCGCGAGAGCGCCGAGCGCGCGGGCAAGCCCGGATTCCGCTTCACGCTGCAGGCCCCGAGCTACGTCCCGGCGATCAGCCACCTCGACGACCGCGCGCTCCGCGAGCAGCTCTATCGCGGGTTCATCACCCGCGCGACCGTGGCGCCGTGGGACAACCGCCCGATCGTCCGCCGCGTGCTCGCCCTCCGTCGCGAGAAGGCCCGCCTGCTCGGGTTCGCGAACTTCGCCGACCTCGTGCTCGAGGATCGCATGGCCAAGCGCGGCGCCGACGCGCGGGCGTTCATCCAGCGCCTGCACGCCCGCACGACGGCCGCGTTCGCCGCGGAGAACGCGGCGCTCGCCGAGTTCGCTGGCCAGGAGCAGCTCGCGCCCTGGGACGTGCCCTACTGGGCCGAGAAGCAGCGCAAGGCGCTCTACGATCTCGACGACGAGGCCCTCAAGCCGTACTTCCCGCTCGAGGCCGCCCTCGGGGGCGCGTTCACCATCGCCGAGCGCCTCTACGGCGTGCGCATCGAGGCCGCCCCGGACCTGCCCACGTGGAACAAGGCCGTGCGGCCCTACCGCCTCACCGAGGGCGGCCGCGAGCTCGCCGCGTTCTACGTCGACGCGTTCCCGCGCGAGGACAAGCGCGGCGGTGCGTGGATGCACGGCCTGCTCACCGCCCACGCGCGGCGTCCGCACGCCGTCGAGGCCCTCGTGCTCAACGCCACGCCCCCCACCGCCGACGCGCCCGCGCTGCTCGACCACCGCGAGGTCGAGACGCTGTTCCACGAGCTCGGCCACCTCCTGCACCACGCGCTCTCCGAGGTGCCGCTGCGCTCGCTCGCGGGCACGAGCGTGGCCTGGGACTTCGTCGAGCTGCCCTCGCAGATCATGGAGAACTGGTGCTGGGAGCCCGAGGCGCTCGCCCTCTTCGCGCGACACCACGCGACGAACGACCCGCTGCCGGCCTCGCTCCTCGACCGCATGCGGCGCGCGCGCAACTTCCGCTCCGCCAACTTCATGATGCGGCAGCTCGGGTTCGCCGAGGTCGATCTGGCCCTGCACATCGACTACGACCCCGCGTCGGACGTCGATCCGTTCGCCTTCGCGCGGCCGATCCAGGAGGCGCACTCGCCGGTGCCGCTGCTGCCCGAGCACGGGCTGCTCGCCTCCTTCGACCACCTGTTCGGCGGCGCCGTCGGCTACGCCGCGGGCTACTACTCGTACAAGTGGGCCGAGGCGCTCGACGCCGACGCCTTCGGTCGCTTCAAGGACGAGGGCATCCTGTCGGCGAAGACCGGCGCCGCGTTCCGCAAGGAGATCCTCGCGCGCGGCGACGCCGCCGATCCCGCGGAGCTGTTCCGCAACTTCCGCGGGCGCGACCTCGATCCAGAGGCTCTGCTCGTCCGCAGCGGCCTCGCCTGAGGCCCCCAAAAAGCACCGAGGGCCCCTCTCTGGAGGAGCCCTCGACGCTGCTCGTCAGCTCACTTGGCCGGGCAAGCCGTGCCGCGCACGCAGAGCGCGTGCTTGTGGCCCGGGAGCGCCGGGCAGCAGGTCGCGCCCTCGCCGCCACCGGCGACGAAGGTGGCGCAGTCCGCGCACGGGCACGTGGTGCAGGCCGGCGCGACGCCGTAGACCTTGCACGAGCCGTTCACGCACATCTCGTTGTCGTTACAGCTGCGACCGCACTCGCCGCAGGCCGTGTTGTCCTTGGTGAGGTCGTAGCAGCCAGCGTTGCCGCCGCCGGGGCCACCGCCGAAGGCGCAGCGCGTGGTGCCGGTGGGACAGGCGGGCGGGGTGCCGCCGGTCGACGCCACGCACTTGCCGGAGACGCAGGTCTGACCCGTGCCGCAGACCGTGCCGCACCCGCCGCAGGCGTTGGGCGAGCTGTTGGTGTTGAGGCAGGTGCGACCACCGCCGCCGAAGGTGCAGGCGGTCAGGCCGGGCTTGCAGGCGCAGGTGCCGGTGCCGTCGCAGTAGTCGCGGTCGCTGCACTGCACGCCGCAGCCCGTCTTGCCGCAGAACCGGACGTTCTCGAGGGTGTCCGCGCAGGTCGCGCCGCCACCGCCGCCGGTCGCGCAGACCGAGGTGCCGGTCGGGCACGAGCAGGCACTCCCCGAGCAGACGCCCCAGGTGCCGCAGGTCTTGCCGCAGCCGCCGCAGTTCCGCGGATCCTTGGTGGTATCCACGCACAGCGCGGGGGTGCCGCAGCTCGTGCCGGGCGCGGCGCAGCCGCAGACGCCGGAGGTGCAGGTGCCGAGCGCACCGCAGCTCTTGCCACACGCGCCGCAGTTGGCGGCGTCGCTCGTGGGATCGACGCACTTGCTGCCGCAGATGATCTGGCCGGTCGGACACGCGCACACGCCCGCGGTGCACGAGCCGCCGCTCGGACACGCCTTGCCGCAGGTGCCACAGTTGCCGAGGTCCTTGGTCAGGTCGACGCAGGCCGCTCCGCAGACGGAGAGGCCGGTGGGACACCCGCCGTCGACGGGAGTGATGACGTCCGCCCCCGTGTCCGTCGGAGGTGTGCCCGTGTCGGTGGGCCCGCCGGTGTCGACGGGCGTCCCCGTGTCGACCGGGGTCGCCGAGTCTCCGCCGCCGCCGGTGTCGTCGGTCGACCCATCGGTGGTGCCGTCCTCGATGCCGGTGTCGTCGCCAGCGACGCTGACGTCTTCCTTGCCACCACAACCGACGAGCGCCCCGACCAGCACGAGCACAAGGCTCGGATTCCCAAGCAAGTTCCGCATGTCGAATCCTCCAAAGGCGGATCTTCTCCGGGAACTCCGGAGATGTCCAATTCCTGTGCCCCGAGCCGAAAAGAATCAGGCAGACGAAACGCTCGCGGACTCCTCCCCACATCGGCGCCTTCAGTTTCGTCCCGCCGGGCCGTCGATCGGACATGGCTCGAGCGGTCGAAGGGGCGGTTCGGGAGGCCGCCTATCGGACCTTCTTGCCCGCGGCCCTCTTCGCCGCGGGCTTCGCGGTCATCGTGGCGATCATGGAGGCGGTGCTCCTGCAGGATGCTCGACGCGTCGAGCTCGTCGCGGGGGCGAGCCTCGTCGCGGTCATGTGCGCAGCCCTCGCGCTGCTCGCCTTCCTGGAGCGCCTCCCGGCCCACCGCGTCGACGACGTGGTGTTCGGGTCGAGCCTGCTCACCGCGTCCGTCACGCTCTGGGGCATCCACCGGGTGGAGCCCCACGCGTTCCTCACCCTGCTGATCTTCCACGTGGTCGCGGTGTCGGTGCTGACCCTGTCGTACCGTCACTACCTGGTGTTCTCCCTCCTGGTCCTCGGCGCGTTCGTCGGGATCGCGCGCCACGACCACGTGGCCCACCTGCCGACCGAGACGCTCGGCCTCGTCGGGGCCATGGGCCTCGGGGGCATCCTCGTCACCCTGCGGCGGCGGAGCGAGGTGCGCATCGCCGAGTACTCGATCGAGACCGCGTTGCGGCGAAAGGAGCTCGAGGACGCGCTCGCGCGTTCGCGGCGAGAGCTCGAAGACCGCACGCGCCTCGAGCAAGAGCGCGAGGCCCTCCGCGAGCAGCTCGCGCACGCGCAGCGCCTCGAGGCCATCGGAGCGCTCGCGGGTGGCGTCGCGCACGACATGAACAACACGCTCGCCGCGATCCTCGGCGCGGCCGAGGCGCTCGTCGAGAGCCACGACGCCGAGGCGGCGGACCACGCCAAGGCCATCGTCGCTGCGGCGCGGCGAGGCGCCGATCTCACGCGCAACCTTCTCGGCTACGCCCGCAAGGGGCGCAACCAGGTGCGACCGGTGCGCCTCGCCCGCGTCGTCCGCGACGTCGAGAGCCTGCTCGGTCGCTCCCTCTCTCGCCGGGTCCGCGTGAGCTCGACGATCCGCGACCGCACCCTCGTGGTGGAGGGCGACGCCGCGCAGATCAGCCACGCGCTCTTGAACCTCGGCATCAACGCGGCGGAGGCCCTCGACGGCGTCCGGGGCGAGATCCACCTGTCGATGCAGCCCGTCGAGCTCGACGCCACGGCGGCCGCAGCGACGTCGGTCGCGCCCGGGCCGTACGTCGAGATCTGCGTCGAGGACGACGGTCCGGGCATCGAGCCCACCGTGGCCCGGCGCGCGTTCGAGCCGTTCTTCACGACCAAGCAAGGCGGCACCGGGCTCGGGCTGTCGATGGTGTGGGGCATGGCGAAGAGCCACGGCGGCGCCGTCGTGATCGAGCCCGGCCAGCTGCATGGGACCCGCGTGCGCCTGCTGCTGCCGCTCGTCGCGGCGCGCCCCCAGCTGTCGGAGCCCCCAGCCGCCCTCTCGACGACGTTCCAGGGCCGGCGGACGCGGGCGCTCCTGGTGGACGACGACGCGGCGGTCCGGCGCACCACCGCGCGCATGCTCCGGCGTCTCGGCTACCAGGTGTTCGAGGCCGGCGACGGCGCGGAGGCCCTCGAGGTGCACCGGCGCGAGGGGCGGATGGGGCTCGCCGTGCTCGACGTCGCGATGCCGGTGATGGGCGGGGCCGAGTGCTTCGAGCGCCTGCGCGCGCTCGACGCGGCGCTGCCGATCCTCCTGGTCTCGGGGTTCGCCCCCGACGGCGAGGTGCAGCGCGCCCTCAGCCTGGGTGGCGGCACGTTCCTCGAGAAGCCGTTCGGCACGCGCGATCTGGCCCAGGCCATCGAGGTGCTGCTCGAGCCGCCCGCGCGACCGAGCGAGACGCTGGTGGTGGCCAAACTGGCCAGCGATCCAGCCCTCAAGAAGCTCGCCGCAGGACCGTTCGACAAGGCATGGACTGGGGGAAACTGATCGGGCCTCTCGCTCTCGCTCTCGTCAACGGCTGCGCGCTGCAGGCGGGTGCCGATCTGCGCGCCGATGGTGACCCCCTCGGGGACGAAGCCGGGTTCGACACCGGAGCGCACTCCCTCGAGGACTCGGCGCCCGACGCGGCGATCCCGGACGGGACGACCCCGGATGCGGCCGTCGACACCAGCATCGTCACCGACAGCCTCGTGAGCCCGGACGTACTCCCCGACACCCACTCGGACACCGCCCTCACGGACGCTGGACCGGACTCGGCGGCGACCGACAGCGCGGTCGGTCTCGACGGGGCGGCGCTCGACAGCGCGGTGAGCGAAGCGAGCCCGGACGTCGCCCTGGACGGCGCACCGGCCGACACGGCGGTCGTCTCCGACTCGGTCGCAGCCGACTCCTTCCCTGCCGACTCCTTCCCTGCCGACTCCGGCCCCGACGCGGTCTCGAGCGACGCGGCGAGCGACGGCGCGATTGACGTGGAGGTCGTCGACGCAGGGCCCTCGCTCTGCGCGGTCGACGGCGACTGTCCGGTCGGAGGCTACTGTCGCCCCGTGGAGGGTCGCCTGGTCTGCGTGAACCTCTGAGTTCTCAGCGCCGGTACAAGGCCACGGACCAGACCACCGCCGCCGGCGCGATGAGTACGCGGGCGAAGGTCCCGGGGACGAACAGCGGAGCCACGACCGCGATCCTACGCGCGAAGCGGCAGCGCCCGCCTATTTCTCTACGGCCTTGGTGAACGCGGTGATGGCCGCGGGGTCGGAGGTCCCGTTCACGTTGACGACGGTGACGCGGCCGAAGCCCTGCTTCAGATCGTTGCGGAAGTCGTAGACGGCGCCGACGATGACGAGGCGCCCCTCGCGGACGCGATCCGCGAACCGCGTGGTCGCCGCCCGCACCTGGTCGTGCACGTTGGCCACGACGGCCTCCGTCAGCGCGTCGCCATCGTTGGATCCCGGCTTGCGCGGCGGCACGACGATCCCGTCGATCTCGACCTTGATGGGGCCCTCGAGGTCGGTGTGGGGCCCCATCGCCGCCTTCACCGCGCCGCAGCCGCTGTGACCGAGGATCAGCAGGACCGACGTCGCGAGGTGCTCCACGCCGTAGAGCACCGATCCCTCGGCCGTCTTGAACTGGTTGCCGAGGTTGCGCACGGTGAAGAGGTCGTTCTCGGCGCCCTTCACGAGGGCGTTGGCCTGCACGCGCGAGTCGGCGCAGGCGAGCAGCGTGGCGCGCGGCTTCTCGGCCGCGACGAACGGCTGGAAGTGCCCGGTCGGGTGCCCGGAGACGAACGACTCGTTGTCGCCGAGCATGGCGCGCATGAACCCCTTCGCGACGTCGAGGCTGCCCGGCTCGCCGATGAACGGCACCGGCAGCTTCGACTCCGCCGCCTGGTGACCGCCGTTGGCGGCCGGTGCGTGCCCATGGGCGCCCCCGGGCGCATCGTGTGAAGCCGAGGCCGCGCCGTGCGCGGAGCTCGAGGCCGAAGCGCCGTGTTCGGCCGCGTGAGCAGCCGCCTTGTCGCAGCTGAGGAGTCCAGCGGAGAGCAACAGGAGGGTGAGCGAGAGCGGGCGCATCGTCCCGACGAACGGACCGCGAGGACCAGCCTTGAGCCGTTCAGGCCTCGACTTCGAGCTCCCCCGACTGGAATCGCTCGACGAGCTTCTGGAAGTAGTCCTTGTCGCCGGCCTTCTCGAGCGCCGCCTCGGGCGCCACCTTGCCCTTCATGACCTGCCGCTCCAGCGCCGCGTCCATCGTCTGCATGCCGACCGCCGCCCCGCCCTGCATGATGCTCGGGATCTGGTAGGTCTTGCCTTCGCGGATCATCGACGAGAGCGCGCTGCCGCCGAGCAGGATCTCGTGGACCGCGCAGCGGCCCTTGCCATCCTTGGTCTTGAGGAGCTGCTGCGCGACCACGCCGACCAGCGCCTCGGAGAGCATGCCGCGGATCTGCGGCTGCTCGTCGGCGGGGAAGGCGTTGATGATGCGGTCGATGGTGGCCGGGGCGCTGTTGGTGTGCAGGGTCGCGAACACGAGGATGCCGAAGCTCGCGAGCGAGAGGGCGAGCTTCATCGTCTCGTTGGTGCGGAGCTCGCCGATCAGGATGACGTTCGGGTCCTCGCGGCCCGCGCTGCGGATCGCGCCGGCGAAGCTCGCCGCGTGGGAACCCACCTCGCGGTGGGTGATCTGGGCCTTGTCGGGCTCGTGCACGAACTCGACCGGGTCCTCGATGGTGAGCACGTGGCACGCGCGGGTGCGGTTGATGTGGTTGACCATCGCGGCGAGCGTGGTCGACTTGCCCGAGCCGGTCGGCCCGGTGACCAGGACGAGGCCGTTGCGCCGCTCGGAGAGCTTGCGGATCGCCTCCGGGCAGCCGAGCTGATCGAGGGTGAGGATCTTGGTCGGGATCGTGCGGAACACCGCGGCGAGGCCGGTCTGCTTCCAGAAGTAGTTGGCGCGGAACCGGGCGTGGTGGCCGTAGGAGTAGGCGAAGTCGAGGTCGAGCTCCTCGACGATGTGCTTCTTCTGCTCGGGGGTCGTGATCTCGTAGAGCAGGCGCTCCATCTCGCGCTGGTCGATCGGCTCGGGGCGCAGCGGGCGCAGCTCGCCCTTGGCGCGGACCATCGGCGGCGAGCCGACGCCGAGGTGGAGGTCGCTGCCGCCTTCGCGGAGGAGGAGATCGAAGAGTTCGTCGATGGCGGGCACGTTCAACCCTTCCGGAACCGATCGAGGAAACCACCGCCGGGCTTCTGCGCCGGCTGCTGGGCGGCGGAGGGAGGCGGGGCAGCCGGGGCCGCGCCCGCCGCGACGGGGGCCCTGGCCACGCCGAGCAGCGAGAGCAGCGTGTCCGGTGACTCGGCCACCGCGAGCGCAGCCTCGCGGTCCACCTTGCCCGCGCGGACCAGATCGGCGAGCGAGTCGTCGAGCCGCACGATCCCGAGCGCCTTGCCGCGCTGCTGGAGGCTCGGGATCTGGAACGTCTTCTCGTCGCGGATCAGGTTCCAGAGCGCCACCGTGCCGGTGAGCAGCTCGACCGCCGCGTGCATGCGCGAGCGATCCGCGGCGGGTACGAGCCGCTGACCGACCACCAGCTTGAGCGCGCCCGCGAGGGTGGTGCGCACCTGCTGCTGATCGCCCGGGGGGAACATGTCGATGATGCGGTCGATGGTCTTGGCCGCGCTCGGCGTGTTCATGGTGCCGATCACGAGGTGGCCCGTCTCGCCGGCGGCGAGCGCCATCTGCATGGTCTCGAGGTCGCGCAGCTCGCCGACGACGATCACGTCCGGGTCCTCGCGGAGCGACCCCTTGAGCGCGGCGCGAAAGCTCTTGGTGTGCGTCCCCACCTCCCTCTGGCTCATGGTGGCGCGCTTGCGGCCGTGCACGTACTCGATCGGATCCTCGACCGTGATCACGTGGTGGCTCGTCGTGGTGTTGATGATGTCGACGATGGCGGCGAGCGTGGTGGTCTTGCCGTGCCCCGTGGGGCCGGTCACCACGATCAGGCCCTGGTGGTGGTGGGTCGCCTTCTCGATGTCGCGCGGGAGCCCGAGGGTCTCGAGCGAGGGCACCTCGGCGGGGATCAGGCGGAAGCACCCCTTCAGGCCGGTGCGCTGCTTGACGATGTTGATGCGCGCGCGGCCGTGCTTCGGGTGGGCGAGCGCGAAATCGCACGAGCCCTCCTGGTCGAAGCCCGCCCGCAGGCGCGCCGGCACGATCGCGAGCAGCATCTTCTCGACGGTCGCCTCGTCGAGCACCTCGCCCTCGGGCGCGAGCTCGCCCGCGAGCCGGAACAGTGGGGGGCGACCGGCGACCACGTGCAGGTCGGTGGCCTGCGCCGCGCGCGCACCCTCGAGGAGCGCGTCGAGGTCGTAGCCGCGGAGCGGCACGCGGCCGTTGGTGACGTACCCGACCTTGGGGCCCTTGGTGAACAGCGAGGCGTCGGCGTCGCGGTCCAGCATGAGCGCGGCGGCGCGGTCGGCGGCCGGCGCGGCGGGGATGTGCGCGACGTGCCCCGGCCCCGCGTGCACCACGTGGCGCGTGGGCTCGATGATGAGCTCGTCGGCCGGCGTGTTGTCCGGCACGGCGACGACCGGGACGATCGGCGCCCTCGGCACCGCCGGGATCTTGGTCGACGACCGACGCCCCGGGCGCGCGCTCGCGCGGGTGGTGGAGGGCGTCGCGTGGGGGTGCGCCGCGTGCGGCGCCGGCGGGCGCTTCGAGCCGCGCGCGACCGAAGGCGGCGACTTCGACGGCCGCTTGGCCGACGCGCGCTCGACGACGACGAAGCGCGCCTGCACCGCTTCGTCCTTGCGGGCGAGCACCCCTTGCACCGTGCCCACGCCCTCGACCGCGAACGACCACTGGGCGGGCGCGCCCAACGCGGCGGCGGCCTGGCTCGCGGCGCCGATCTTGTCGAGCGAGGCGAGGATGTCGGCGCTGGTCATCGCGGTCTGCGAGACCGCCTTCCACGCCCCGCCCACCTTCACCGCGGGGAACCGGCCGGTGGCCACCGCCACCTCGGCCACGTCTTCTCGCGAGAGGTACCGCAGCAGTTTGTCGAGCATCTCCGCAGACGAGGAGACCATGCTCGAAGGGGGGACGTGGGGAAAAATTCTTCCCCTTCCGTCCCCCCTCTAGCTGGCGCCACGCGACTCTCAGTCGCGCTGGTACATCGTGATCACGCAGGCGCCGCCGAGGCCGAGGTTGTGCTGCAGCGCGACCTTGGCGCCGTCGACCTGGCGCTTGTCGCCCTGGCCGCGGAGCTGCCACACGAGCTCGGTGCACTGCGCGAGCCCCGTCGCGCCGAGCGGGTGGCCCTTGGAGAGCAGGCCACCCGAGGGGTTGGTGACGTACTTGCCGCCGTACGTGTTCTGGCCCTCCCAGATGAACTTCTCGGCCTCGCCCTCCTTGCACAGCCCGAGCGCCTCGTAGGTGAGCAGCTCGTTGGCGGTGAAGCAGTCGTGGAGCTCGACGACCTGCACGTCTTCCGGGCCGACGCCCGACTGCTCGTACACCTTCTTGGCGCACTCGACGGCCATGTCGTAGCCGACCATCTTGATCATCGAGTCGCCGAAGCTCGACGAGTAGTCGGTGGTCATGGCCTGGCCGATCATGCGGACCGGGTTGCTGATCCCCTTGCTCCTGGCGAACTCGTCGGAGCACAGGATCGCGGCGGCCGCGCCGCAGGTGGGCGGGCAGCACTGGAAGCGGGTGAGCGGGTCGAACACCTCTTCGCTCGCCATGATCTCCTCGACGGAGAGCTCGTTCGAGAACAGCGCGAACGGGTTCTTGTTGGCGTGCTTGCGGGCCTTCTCGCTGATCTTGGCGAAGGTCTCGCGCTTGGTGCCGTAGCGGAACCGGTACTCGCGGCCCGCGCCGCCGAACATCTGCGCGGCCGGCGGCGCCTGGTTGAAGCCCTGCACGCGGCTCATCACCTCGGCGTGGCGGTCGAGCGGGTTGGTGCGGTCGGTGAACTTGGAGCCGAGCGCGCCCTTCTCCATCTTCTCGAACCCGAGGGCGATGACACACTCGGCGCCCGCCTCGATGGCCTGGCGCGCGAGGAACAGCGCGGTCGACCCGGTGGAGCAGTTGTTGTTCACGTTGACCACGGGGATGCCGGTGAGGCCCACCTCGTAGATGGCGCGCTGGCCACACGTGCTGTCCCCGTAGACGTAGCCGGCGAACGCCTGCTCGATCTCCTTGAACTCGACCTTCGCGTCGGCGATGGCGGCGCGCGCCGCGGCCGAAGCCATGACGTTGTAGTCGTCGCTCGCGCCAGGCTTCTGGAACTTGACCATGCCGACGCCGATGACGTTGACCTTGCGACCCGAGCGGCCCATGCGCGTGCTCCTTGCGAGAGGACTGAATGGCGATTCAGTCGAGGAGCCTACCCCGCTGGACGGCGAAGCGCCACGGCCCTTTACTCCGGCTCCGATGTGGGTCTCCCGGTTCGTCCTCCTCGCTGGTCTCTCCCTGGGCTCCTTTTTCGGCCTGGGCTGCCAGCCGCGGGGGTTGCAGGCCAAGCGCGAGCTGCCGGGGAAAGTGAAGCCGGTGGTGGCGAAGCTGGCCGGGGTGCCCGAGTCACAGGTCGAGGTCGAGCTCGGCCACGAGGTGCTGACCTACGTGTGGACCGCAAAGGCCGACGCCAAGAACGGGCCGCCCTACCGCTGCTTCGTCGACGTGAAGGTGGCGTTCTGCAGCCGCGACGCGGGCATCCTCGGGCAGCTCGTCGCCCACCGCCGCCTCGGCGACAACCGCGGCAGCCTCACCGACGGCCAGTGGGTCGACCTGGTCAAGAGCGCGGTCGGCCTGCAGCAGGTGTTCGGTGACAAGCACTTCGAGATGCCCCCCGGCACGAGCGACGCGCAGAAGGGCAAGCTCGAGATCCCGCGCGTCGACCGCCCGAACGACGAGGGCGCGGTCTACGTGGACATCTACGGCACCGACGAGAAGGCCGCCCTCGTGCGGGTGCGCGCCGGCATCCACGGCTCCACCGCGCAGGTCGCGGTGGAGCTGGTGAAGGGCTGAGTTGCTCGGAGGGCTCGAGGCGATCGATACCCCTGGGCTGAAGCTCACTCCTTCTCGAAGACGCCGCGCTTCTCCTGGTCGCGCTCGATGCTGCGGAACAGGGCGCCGAAGTTCCCCTCGCCGAACGAGAGGTGGTTCTTGCGCTGGATGATCTCGATGAAGATCGGGCCGATCAGGTTCTTGGTGAAGATCTGCAGCAGGTAGCCGTCGTGGTCACCGTCCACGAGCACGTTGCGGCGGCGGATCTCGGCGCGGTCCTCGCTCACCTGCGGCACGCGGTCGTAGATGGTGGCGTAGTACTCGTCGTCGATGTCCAGCATCTGGATCTGATCCTGCCCCTCGAGCGCGCGCAGCGAGGCGAGGATGTCGTCGGTCAGGAACGCGAGGTGCTGGATACCCGGGCCCTTGTACTCGTCGAGGTACTCGTTGATCTGGCTCTTCTTCTCGTCGGCCTCGTTGATCGGGATGCAGAAGCTCCCGTCGGGCGAGCGCAGGGCGTACGAGGTGAGGCCGGTCTTGGCGCCGCGGATGTCGAAGTAGCGCACCTCGGTGAAGCCGAAGACCTCCTTGTAGAACGAGGCCCAGGTCAACATGGTGCCCTTGGCCACGTTGTTGGTGAGGTGGTCGACGACGGTGAAGCCCTTGCCCGTCACGAGCTCCGGCTTCTCGTGCGGCACGAAGCCGCGGCGCGCGAGATCGCGGTCGTCGATGAAGTAGATCAGCGAGTCACCGATGCCGAAGATGCAGGCGTCGTCGACCGAGTGGTCACCCTCGGGACGCACCCGGGCGCCGCGCGCGGCGGCGGCGGCGAGCGCTTTCTTCTTGTCGTGCACGCGCCAGCCCATCGCGCAGATGCTGGGCCCGTGGGCGGCCGAGAACGACGCCGCGAACGAGCGCTTCTCGCGGTTGAGCAGGAACGTGATGTCGCCCTGCTGGTAGACGTCGATGTCCTTGCTCGCGTGGCGCATGGTCTTGGAGAACCCGAAGGCCTGCAGCAAGCGATGGAGCGCGTCCGGGTCGGGGGAGGTGACCTCCACGAAGTCGATGCCACACAGCCCCACGGGGTTCTTCTCGGTCTCGGTCGCGCTCATCGCCAGCTCCTCCAGTACTCGTCGTTCTCCACGGCGCGGGCGGCGTCGCACGCCCGCAGGGGGTTCTTGGTGTCGAGCATCACGGCGACCTCCTCGGTGCGCGTGACGCCGGCGGTGCGCTCCATCGCCTTCGGGTGCGGCCCGTGGTGGATGCCTTGCGGGTGGAAGGTGAGCATCCCGGGCGCGATGCCGGCGCGGCTGAAGAACTCGCCGCGGTGGTAGAACAGCACCTCGTCGAAATCGATGTTCGAGTGGTAGAACGGCACCTTGAGCGCGTGCGGGTCGCCGTTCTCGAGCGGCCGCGGCAAGAAGCTGCACACCACCGCGTTCTTCATCACGAACGTCGTGTGGGCGCTCGGCGGCAGGTGGTAGCGGTCCGAGAGCACCGGGCGGATGTCGCGCACGTGGAGCTGCTGGACCGAGAGCGTGCCCTTCCAGCCGACCACGTCGAGCGGACAGAACGGGTAGTGCACGGTGGTGACCGCGCCCTCGCGCAGGATGCGGAGCTCGTATTCGCCCTCGGCGTTCGGGCGCTGCGTGGAGCCCTCCTCGGGCGAAGGCACCTTGATGACGGCCGGGTCGAACAGCGCGTGCTGGCCGAGCATGCCCTTGTCCGGGAAGTCGATCTCGCTGTTGGCCTCGACGAGCAGGAACGAGGAGCGCGAGCTCGGCGCGAGGCGGTAGGCGGTGCCGCGCGGCACGAGCAGGTAGTGCCCGGGCTCGTAGGAGAGCGGCCCGAAGTCGGTCTCGATGCGGCCCGCGCCCTCGTGCACGAACAGGAGCTCGTCCGAGTCCGCGTTGCGCAGGACGTAGGGCATCGGGGTCGAGAGGGTGGCGACCGAGAGCCGGACGTCGGCGTTCTCGAGGATCGGCCGGCGCGTCGTGAGCCAGTCCTCGGCGCCCTCGACCTTGCGCAGGTCGTAGGCGCGCGGGCGCAGCGGCCCCTCGATCTTGGTCCAGCCGACCGGCGGGTGCTGCCGGTAGAGGTGCGCGTAGCGCCCGAAGAAGCCGTTGCGCGCGTACTCCTCTTCGACCGTGCCTTCGGGCAGCCCGACGTGCGCCTGCGTGGCGACGCGACCGCGGATCCAGGGGATGTCCATGGTGACGGAACGTAGTGGGAGCGGCTCCGGTGGATAGAACAATGATTTGCATCACATTGTGAATTCCATAGACAATGTTGATCGAGATGGACGTCACGCTCGATCAGGCGCGCGCCCTCGACGCGCTCGCGCGGCACGGAACGCTGCAGAAGGCGGCGGCCTCGCTGCGCAAGGGGCACACGGCGATCCTCTACGCGCTCACCCGCCTGGAGGAGGAGACGGGGCTGTCGCTGCTGGATCGCCGCGGCTACCGCACGCGCCTCACGGGCGCGGGCGACCGCGTCCTCGAGCAGTGCCGCAAGCTGCTCGCCGAGGAGCGCGCCCTCGCGGTGGTGGTCGCCGAGCTGAAGAGCGGCTGGGAGCCCTCGCTGCACGTCGTGCTCGACGGCGTGCTCCCGATCGCGCCGATCCTCTCGGTGGTGGCCGCGCTGCGCAAGGAGGGCGCACCCACGCGGCTGCGCGTGTCGGTCGCGTTCCTCGGGGGCGTCGAGGAGGCCTTCGTGCGCGAGGACGCCGACCTGATGGTGGCGGTGCTCCCGCCCGAGGCGCAGGGCCTCCGCACGGTGCGCCTGCCGCCGCTCCGCGCCCAGCTCGTCGCCCACCGCTCGCACCCGCTCGCGCGCGCGAAGGGGCCGCTCCCGCTCGACGCGCTCGACCCCCACGTGCTCGTCACCGTGCGCGGCTCCGACCCTCGACTCGAGCTCTCGACGGGGCCGCTCGATCAGCGCTCGACGGTGCAGCTCGCCGACTTCGCGGCGAAGAAGGCGGCCATCCTGCAGGGGATCGGCTTCGGCTGGCTGCCCGAACACTTGCTCTCGCCGGAGCTGGGCCAGCGGGTGCTCCGCGCGCTCCCGCTCGAGCGCGGCGCCGTGCACACGTTCCAGCCGCGCCTCCACCACAAGGAGCACCTCGGCCGCGCGGCCACGCGGGTGGTCGAGGCCCTGCGCTGACCGATCGACCGATCTTCTTCGCGCACGGATGTAAAGCGCCCGTTTTACATTCGCGCGGCTCCGAAAAATGGCACTCTCCTTCGCGATGACGACGCGAAAGCCCTCGTCCTCTCCGTTCGCCGCGCTGGCTGCGCTGCGTGACGCGTTGCCTGCCGGTCCCGAGCCGACCCCGCCCTCTGCGCCGGCAGACAAGGCCGCGTCACCCTCGACGCTCGGGGACAAGCTGGTCGTCTCCCGCTCCAAGAAGGGGCGCGGCGGCAAGACCGTCACCACGATCGCGGGGGTGACCGAGTCGCTGCGCGAAGGGCTCGCCCACGATCTCCGGAAGGCGCTCGGGTGCGGCGCCACCGTCGAGGACGGGCTCGTCGTCGTGCAGGGCGATCAGACCGCGCGCGTCCGCACGCTGCTCGAGGCCCGCGGCGTCCGCAAGGTCATCGTCGGCAGCTGAGCGGCTCGCTCACTTCTTGTGCTTGGCGTGCATCGTCTCGCGGAGGATCTTCATCCCCTCGTGACACGCCGCCACCTTGCCGACGTCACCGGCGCTGCTGCCCGCGATCGTGCACGAGACGACCAGCCCGGCCCCGTCCGGGAGCGTCTCGGTGCCGAAGAACACCACCCAGGGGAACGGCGCGAGCCCCTTGGTCTCGGGGTGCTTCGGGTCGTCCTGCTGCAGCTCGAAGCCCAGCGTCGAGAACTCGAGCCCGGAGAGCTTGCCCTCGAGCTTGGTCGACTGCTTGCCGGCGTACTTGCCGAGGCGCCCGCTCTCGCGCGCGACGAACGCCTGGATCTCCTCGTCGTGCGTGCTCGGCTTGGCCCGCTCGACGACCTTGTAGTCGTGGCTCATGTCGCAGAACCAGCTGCCGCCATTCTCGATCTCGACGAAGTTGCACTTCTCGAAGTAGGTGCGACCCGTCGAGCCTGGCGGGAACAGCGCCAGGCCGTCGGGGCCGTAGGCGTGACGGGCGCATGCGGCGCCGCTCGTGGCGGCGAGGACGAGGAGGAGGGCGGGGAGGTGGCGCATTCACGTCGAGCCTAGTCCAGCGCGACGTCCCTGGGATCAGCCGCGCACGCTGAGCTTGTGGAGCACGTCGCGCTCCGTCTCGATCGCCGTCTTGGCGACCGCGACGTTCGCGGACAGGAGGCGGGCCGAGAGCGAGAGGCTCACGAGGTCGGACACGACGTTCCCCTCCCCGGCTCCGGCGGCGACCAGGCTCTTGGCGGCGGCCTCCGCCGAGGCGCCGGCGCGCTCGATGCCCTGGGCTGCGATCGGGAGGACCCTCATGGACGGAGGGACGGACCGCCTCCCGAGGACTTGAGCAAGTCGTTGCGCGATCGGCGCAGCGACCCGCGCGTCGCCTCGGCGTGGCAGCGCGAGCGGACGGTTCTCGTCGGCGGGACACCGCTCATTTTCGGCCGATTCGCGGGCCGATCGGGCGAGGAACGGAGGTTGCTCTGGACGCTGCCCATGTCGCCCACCCGCTCGCTCGGTGCCCTGCTGCCGTTGCTCCTCGTGTCCTGCGCGTTCCAGCCCCACGACGGGGACACTGGCAGCGCGACCTCGGCGGCCGCGCCGAACGGCGTGCTCGGCACCCGCGAGGTGCGGGACTACGAGTTCCCGCTCCCGCCGCTCGGCGAGAGCGCCGACCTGTTCCGTGGCCTGCCGAAGGCCGACTTCGTGTCGCCGGATCACACGCGCACCGACGACACCACGAGCTTCTCGCTCCAGGAGTGGGACACCCCGGTCAAGTCGCAGGGCTCACGCCCCTGGTGCACGGCCTTCGCGCAGGTGAGCGTGATCGAGAACATGGTCCGTCACGGGTTCGGCGAGATCATCAACCTCTCCGAGATCGACCACTGGGACCACTACCAGGAGTACGCCATCGTCCCCTCGATCGAGGCGTCAAGGAAGACGATGATCGTCCCCGAGACCTCCTGGCCCTACTACGGCAGCCCGATCAGCGGCTACCGCTCGACCGCCATCGCCAAGATCACCTCGTGGCGCAGCCTCACCAAGCGCAGCCAGGTGTGGGACTCGCTGCGCGCGCAGCACCCCGTGCACCTCGGCGTCGATCTTAACAACTCGTGGAACGCGCCGGGCAAGGGCGGCCGGATCAGCGTCGGCAGCGGCTTCATCGGCGGCCACGCGATGGCGATCGTCGGCTACCAGGAAGACCCGACGTACGAGGGGGGCGGCTACTTCCTGATCAAGAACTC
This sequence comes from Myxococcales bacterium, assembly GCA_016794445.1. Classification (GTDB taxonomy): domain Bacteria; phylum Myxococcota_A; class Polyangia; order Polyangiales; family JADJMO01; genus JADJMO01. Next base: position 5,932 of record JAEUKC010000398.1, on the reverse strand, counting down.
CTGGGGCTCGAAGTGGGGCGACCTCGGCTACGCCCGCATGCCGTACGACTACTGCAAGTACCACAACTGCTATTTCCTCGAGACGCTCGGCGTCGTGTACGCGGGCAAGACCTGGGACGGCACCACGCCTCCGCCGCCTCCGCCGCCCAGCGACGACCCGACCGCCGCCGACCTCGTCGTCGTCCTGCGCAAGAACCCCAAGGAGGCGAGCAAGTTCAAGCTGGCCCTCGCCGAGAAGCGCCCCGGCGCGCTGGCCAAGGTGAAGAGCGTCACCTACGACGTGCACGAGACGTTCAAGGAGTTCCGGCTCGCGACCGTCAAGGACCCCAAGGACGGGTTCGTGATCCCTTACGAGTACACGACGTATTTCAAGGGTCGCTGGAAGACCAACGGGGCCGCCATCCAGCTCGCGAGCGGCGCGACGCTGAACCTGCCCGGCGCCAACGTGGACTGGTTCTTCGTCGACAAGGGGTGAGCAGCCACCTCAGGGAATCGAGCGGCGAATCGTCGTGCGCTCGTCGTCCCGCACGTCGCGCATGGCGACCACGTGGATGAAGCGCGCGATGTCCGCGTACGGCGAGACGGCGCCCGCCGCGTCCTCGAACGCGAGGATGGCGCCGAAGTCCTTCTCGAGGGCCACGTCGGGCACGAAGTCGGCCGCGACACGGATGCCGAACATGCCCGAGATGACGAGCCCGGAGCGCGCGGCGCGGCTCCGCAAGCCGTCGACCTCGTACACGCGACGCTGGATGCCGAAGGTCATGTCGGGCTCGGTGCGCGGGCTGCCGAGCGCGTCGAGCGCCCGCTGACACAATCCGCGCACGGCGAGGCCGAGCGGAACGAAGTGGCGGTTCGGCACCACGACCGAGACCGAGCCTCCCGGCCCGGTGAGCCGGCTCAGCACGCTCCAGATGGGCTCGTCCTCGAGGTACTCGAGCGTGCAGTGCGCGATGACGAGCTGGAAGCGCGCGTCCGACCAGGCGTCGGCCACGTCTTCGACCTTGGACTGCACGAAGCGCAGGCGCTGGCGCACGGCGGCGGGCGCGGCCGCGGCGTTGCGCTGCGCCTGCTCGATCATGGCCTTGGCCGGGTCGAGCACGGTGACGTTGGCGCCTTCGGCGGCGAGCCGCAGGGCGATCTCGCCGGTGCCCGCGCCGACGTCGAGCACCTCGACGTCGGACAGACGCACGAGGCGCCGCAGCTGCCGCACGGCGAGCTCCGTGCGCAGGCGGCCGAGGGGGCTCGTGAGCAGTTCACCATAGGCGGCAGCGCCGCGATCGAAACGCTCCTCGGTCACGAACGGTCCTTGGTCAAGGCTCTCGGCTCCCTCGCCACCATCAATACCCGAAATCCGGGCTGCCTCCAGGCTTCTTCGATGCCGAACCGACGGGCGGCGGGGGCTTCTTGCCAGTGCCTGTTCCAGTGCCGACCGGCGCCGTGACGGTGCCCGGAGCCGTGACAGTGCCGGGCGGCGTGACGGTGGCGACCGGTGCGCTGGTGGTCGCGGTCGGTGGCGCGCTCGGCTTGGTCGAAGCGCTGCCCGAAGGATTGGCGTTGAGGTCTTCGGGCTCGCCCTTGTCCTTGTCGGCCTTGTCCTTGTCGGCCTTGTCCTTGTCGGCCTTGTCCTTGTCGCCCTTGTCCTTGTCGCCCTTGTCCTTGTCGCCCTTCTCCTCGGACGACTCGGTCTTGCCCGAGGCCTTGCCCGAGTCGCCCATCACCTTGAAGCCGATGACGACGCCTCCACCGACGACCACGAGCCCGAGGACGAGCGCCATCGCGACGAGGCCCTTGCCGCCCTTCTTGGGCACCCCCGCGGCGTTGTCACCGTCGGCCGTGAAGGCCGCGCCGGTGGTGGCGTTGAGGGGCTTCTCGTTCGAGAGCCCCGGCTGCGACGCGCTGAGCATCTGCGGCGGCGGCGCGGGCGCAGTGGCAGGGACCACGGAGTAGCCCCCCGTCTGCATCGCGGCGTTGAGACCTGGCTGCGAAGAGCCGAGCGTGGGGATGCCGAGCTGCGTGAGCACCTGGTCGATCGCCGCCTGGAACTCGCTGGCCGACTGGAAGCGCTGGGCCGGGTCGCGGTGCATCGCGCGGCGCACGAGCTCGGCGACGAGCGGATGCACGTCCGGCACCTTGGTCTCGATCGGCGGGATCTCCGCGAGCACGATCTCGAACAGGAGCTCGCTGAAGGTCTGCGCGTGGAACGGGACGGCGCCGCAGAGCGCCTCGTAGAGGATGACGCCGAGGGCGTAGATGTCGCTGCGTGCGTCGGCCTGGGCGCCACCCTTGGCCTGCTCCGGCGACATGTAGAGCGGCGTGCCCATCATCGCGCCGGCGCGCGTGACGTTGAGCGTGTCACCGGCCTGCGAGAACTTGCTGATGCCGAAGTCGATGATCTTGACGAAGTCGGCGCGACCGGCCTTCTCGCGCAGGATGAAGATGTTGTCGGGCTTGAGATCGCGGTGGATGATCCCGGCGTTGTGGGCCGCGCCGAGGCCCTCGAGCACCTGCCGCATGAGCGGCAGCGCCTGCGCGGGCGAGAGGCGACCGAGGCGACGGATCCGGTCGGAGAGCTGCTCTCCGTCCAGGTACTCCATGACCATGTAGCGTTCGCCGCTCGGGAGGTATCCGAGGTCGATGACCTCGAGGATGTGGTCGCTCCCGATGCAACCCGCGGCCTGGGCCTCACGCTCGAAGCGGGTGACCAGCTCCGCGTTCTCGGCCACGTTGGCGTGCAGGACCTTGATCGCGACCCTGCGGCGGATCCGGGCGTTCTCACCTTCGTAGACGGAGCCCATACCGCCACGCCCGATGGGACGGACGATGCGGTATTTCCCGTCGATCACCTCACCGACTTCGACTCCCATGGTCGTAGGAGGCTACCACTGTCCGCCCAGCCGGGCACTTTTTGGTGGCATCGTCGCAGGAAGCCGCCCGACGAGGCGACCATGCGCCAGCGCAGGCTCTCAGAACGCGCCGAAGACGCCGACGGAGTTGACGCCGACCCACGGGCGCACCCAGGCGCCAGTCGCCGGGGGTGGGGCGCTCTTGGCCGTGAGGAGCAGGGTGATGCCGACACCGGCCGAGACGATGCCCACGCCGTAGCCGATGAAGGAGAGCGTCCGGTAGCCCTTCCACTGGTCGTCGAGCTCCTTGACCCGGTCGAGGTTCGCCGCGGGGCAGGTGCCGTTCGGGCAGAGCGCGTCCGCGTCGGAGCGGGTGCCCTGCCACTTCAGCAGGAACACCGTGCCGACGGCGAGGCCGGCGACGCCGACACCGATCAGCGTGAACGGCAGCACCCGCGACGGCCCCTCGCCGGCGTCCGGCGGCGGGTCCTTCTTCTCGGGCGGCGGCTGGTCGTTCTTGTCCGGAGGCGGCGGGTCCTTCTTGTCTCCGCCGCCACCCTTGCCGGCCTCGAGCTTCAGGGTGACCGTCTCGTTGGCGCCCTCGGCGAGGTTGATGGTCTGCTTGGCGGTGTTGCCACCGCTGTCCTTGGCCTCGAGGGTGTGCTCGCCCGGATCGACCGGCCGGGGCAGGCCGATGAGGGCGGACTTGACCACCTCGCCGTCGAGCTTGACCTCGGCGTTCTTGGCGTCGCCGCCCTCGACGACGATCTTGAGCTGCGGGATCTTGGGCTCGAGGGGCGTGATCTCGGCCTGGGCGGCGGTCTTGGCGTCGGTCCAGGCCTTGGGCTTGCCGGCGGGGATGTCTTCCTTGACCACCTTCAAGTAGTATTCGCGCCCCTTCACCAGGCGGCCGATGGCCACGTGGGCGCGCGCCAGGAACAAGAGGTGCTGCGGCGAGTGCACCAGCGATTCTGCGCGGGTGAACAGGTCGATCGCGTCGGTCCAGCGCTTCTGGTCCATGGCCTTGGCGCCGTCGGTCGCGAACTGGCGGGCGGCGGCCTTGTCCTCGTCGGACTGCGCGAAGGCGGGCGCGGAGCCGAGAGCGAGCGAGCCGGTGGCGAGCGCGACCGAGAGGAGCCCTGCGGTGAGCCGGCGCGAGAAGGAGTGGAGACGCATGCCGCGGACCATACCAAGCGACGGGCTTGGTGGGAACGGGGGTGGAATCGCGGGACGATGCGGGGCTAGCATCACGCGATGGCTGACGAGTGGACACTGATGGTGCTCGACGAGAAGATCGCTCGCCGCAACGGCGTACCCCCCAAGATCCCCGTCCCGAAGGACGAAATGGCGGGCATGGCCGACGACGGAATGAGCGCCAGCAAGGTGCGGGACTGGATCACCCGCTTCATGACCCACTACGGGGACGGCGTCCGGAAGTCGGATCAAGACCTCGCCAAGAAGCTCGACGCCTACGTCGGCAAGCAGGACGCCTGGAAGAAGGCCCAGGAGGCCATCGCCAAGCACGACCTGCCCAAGGCGATCTCCTCGCTCAAGATGGTGGTGGCGGTCGACCGTGACGACCACGTCGCGCGGCTCAACCTCGCGTCCGCCCTCGCCGCGAGCGGCGACCCGAAGACCGCGGCCGGCCACCTCGACGCGATCCGCGTCACCTTCGAGGGCGACCCGGAATACCATGTGATCGTCGGCCAGGTGCGCCTGAGCCAGCAGGACCGCGAGGGCGCGATCGGCGAGATGGTGCTCGCGCTCGAGGCCCAGCCCGACCACCAGGGCGCGATGGACGTGCTCAAGCAGCTCGGCGTGCTCGCCGCCATCTACGAGGACCCGCTCGACGCCACCTCGCTCACCTACGTGCGCACGGACTCCATGCTCGCCTGGCTCGAGGGGCTCTGGGCCGAGCAGAAGACGTCGGCCGAGTGGTTGCGGTTGATCGGCTACCACGCGATGGAGGGGCGTCACGCGGCGGCCGCGCTCGCGGCCGAGCGAGCGCTCGCCACGTGCACGGACGACGAGCGGCCGAACTTCGTCCTCGCCCAGCTGCGCGCCCTGCGCGAGGGCGGCAACCCTGGCGCGGCGCTGGCACGCGCCGAAGAGGCGATCGCCGCGCACCCGAGCCCGGGCCTGCACGTGGAGCGCACCCGCGCCCTCGAGGCGCTCGGCCGCAACGACGAGGGGCGCGCCGCGCTCGAAGCCGCGCTGGCGCTCGATCCCGGCGACCTCGAGGCCCTCGACCTCGCCTACCTGCCGCGCGATCGCACCGACCTCGCGTCCATCGGCCAGAGCCTGCCGGCGCTCCAAGCACACGTGGAGAAGCACCCCGCGAGCGCCGGCGCGCACCGCACCCTGGCTCGCGCGCAGCTCCTGATCGGCGCCGCAGAAGACGCGCTCGTCACGTTCGCCAAGGCCGTCGAGCTCGCGCCCGACGACGACGATCTGCGCTCGGAGCAGTGGACCGAGCTGATCCGCGCGCAGCAGGCGCAGGTGGTCGTCGACGCGGCCGCGAAGATCACGGACCTCGGCAAGCGCAGCTGGAAGCTCCGCTGGAACGAGGCCGAGGCGATGCTGGTCCTCGGCCGCGCGAACGAGGCCTACGCGGCGTTCGCCGCCATCAACGCCGACGAGTCGTTGCTCGTCGACGTGCGCCGCCGCGCCAAGCGCGCCGCCGAAGCCGCCCGCGGCGGCGAGAAGAAGTAGCCGGGGCTGCCTCGGCGGCCCCGCTCCACGAGCATCCCCGAAGCGAGGTGCCCCTCCGGTGAGCGCCTCGCGACCACTGCCAGCCACGGCCCCACCCGGGCGCCAGCAAGGTGGGAAAGAGCGAGGACGCCGACGCCACCTCGCAGAGACCGCAAAGACACTCCCCCTGCAAGCAACGCGCGACGCCCTGCTGGAAGGCATCTTGCTGGAAGGCAGGACAGCGGTCGGGCTCGCTCGTCACCGCACCGATCACCGCACCCGATCACCGCACCCGATCACCGCACCCGATCACCGCACCCGATCACCGCACCGATCACCGCACCAATCACCGCACCAACCGCGGCCCCCACCCGCGCGAAGCAAGGTGGGAAAGAGCG
>JAEUKC010000329.1:0-18401 GCA_016794445.1 Myxococcales bacterium | reverse complement strand
CGCGCACTGCGAGGCGCCGAAGTGCCCGGCGACCGGCGACCTGCTCACGTGCATCGACGGTCAGTGGCTGTCGCGGTGCCTCGGTGGCTCGGTGGTGTCGGCCTCGGACTGCGGCGCCGGCGGCTGCTCGGCGGAGGGCGGCGCGCACTGCAGCAAGGCGCCGCCCGCGGGCGAGGATCCAGTGGTGGACGACCCGGCGCTCGAAGGCGGCGACGCGGGGCCCGACGCCGGTGGCGACGCAGCGGCGCCCGCCGCGGAGACGGAGTCGAGCAGCGGCTGCGCGGTGGCGAAGCCGGGCGGGAGCGGAGCGGGCGCGCTCGTGTTCGTACTCGCCGCGGTGGCTGCGCGTCGGCGACGGAGGCGTGGCATGCTCTCGGGGTCGTGATCGATCCCGACCGCATTCGCTGCGAGGCCGAGCGCCGTGCGCACCGCGCGCTCGAGTGGCTGCGCAAGACCCGGACGCCGCCGGCGGAGGATCCGGACGCGAAGATGCGCAAGCTGCGCGCGGAGGGGTTGTTCGTCACCCGCTCGATGGCGCCGGAGGCCTTCGCGGTGCTCGACCTCGTGCGCGACCGGCTCGAGATCGAGCACGAGGTGCGGATCCACCAGCGCGACGCCTCGTACGACAATGCCTCCTGCATCATCGTGGGCGACGACCCCATCGTCCAGTTCGCGGGTGGCTGGCTGCGCGGTCTACCCCAGGACGAACTCGCCGCGGTGCTCGGGCACGAGCTCGGTCACTGGATCGACCGTCGCGACCCAGACTACCGGTGCACGGCACGTCTGGTCGATCCGGAGACCTCCCCCGTCGCCCGCCTCTTCTACCTGGGTGGCGAGGTCACCGCCGATCGGTTCGGGCTCCTCGCCAGCCGCTCGCCGACGGCGGCCGCCAGGCTCGAGCTGCGTCACGCCGCCGGACCGCGGGCGCAGCTGGTCGAGGACATCGACGCGTACCTCGCGCAGGCCCGGGCCCACGGGGAAGAGCTGCTGGCCCGCGGGGAAACGACGCTCGGCCGGCAACACCCCGAGCACCTCCTGCGGACCTTCGTCCTCCTCGAGTTCGCCGAGTCCGATCTGTACGCAGAGCTGACGGGCCGGAAAGGTGGGCGCCCCTTCTCGGAAGTCGAAGACCGCGTGGTGCAGCTGCTCACGGCGACGGTGCGGGAGCCACCGGCCCGAGAGATACCGAAGCCCGAGCCGGTCGCCACGCCGCAACCCGTGCCCGGTCTGCCCCTCGACGCCGACGAGCGGGAGAAGCTGGCCGACGAACACGCGGGCGATCTGCTGAAATCCGCGGGCGCCGCGGTCGAGGCCGTGGACCAGGCGATCCTCGGCGCGTTCACCGCCGCCGTGCCCGTGATCTCGAAGGCCTTCGACGCGGTGCGCGCGACCGCGGAGAAGACCCTCCGACGGCCTCCTCCGCCACCCCCGGCCGACGACGAGCTCGAGGCGAAGTTCCAGGAGCTCGAGCGCCGCGCGCGCGAAGGACGCTAGATGCTCATGCCGACGGTGCCGAAGAACCCGAGGCTGGCGTTGGAGATCTCCCCGCCGTTGGCGGTGGTGCCCTTCTTGAACGGATACATGTAGCGGACGTCGGCGCCGACGAAGAAGCCCGCGACGGTGACCAGGCCCACGATGCCCGGCGCGACGTAGAGGCTGCTCTGGCTGTCCGAGCTGCTGCCCACGCTCGCCTTCACCGACATGTTGCCGAGACCGACGTAGGGGCGCACCGCGATCGGCCCGAGGCCGATCTCGTAGCCACCCTCGAGGCCGTAGTACATCACGTTCGTCTTCACGCTCTGGCCGAGGACGTCGATGCTGCCGCCCAGGTGGTAGACGAACGTGGCGCCGCCGTAGAGGCCCATCAGGTTGACGCCGCCGCGGACGCCGAGGCCGAGGCCGTAGGGGTTCGGCGATCCTTCGCTGTAGTCGCCGGGCTTGAGGCCGGTGCCGACGAGGATGCCTCCGCTCGCGCCGATGCCCGGGAGGGCCTTGGCCTCGTGCGGACTCACGGCAGCGGCGACGGTCACACCGACGATGGCGGAGAACAGGATGGCTTTGCGCATGGAGAGAGGAGAGCCGCACCGACCCGAGGCCGTCAAGGGTCGGCGCGCGGACGGATTGCTTCCGTCATGTCCCGGTGTGCCTACGGCGACCTGAAGCCTTCAGGCCGCGGGGTCGAAGTACACGGCATCCACGCTCAAGGACACGCCGATCGAGCGGAGCTCGAGCTGTTGCCCCGGGCCGGCTTCGACGAGCATCCAGCCCTCGGTCGTTCGACGAAACACCTCGATGCGGCGCACGTCCTGGCTCACCAGCACGTACTCCTCGAGCGAGGGAAGGCGGCGGTAGTGGGCGAACTTCTCGCCTCGATCGTCCCGCTCCGTGCCCTCCGAGAGCACCTCCACGAGCACGACCGGATTGATGATCGCGTTGCGATCGATGGGCGACGAAACCCGCGGTCCGCACACCACCGAGGCATCCGGGTACGTCGTGCGATCCGTCTCGTCGATCCGCACCTTCGCGTCGGAAGTGAGGACCACGCAGGGCTTTCCCGTGAGGGCGACGCCGAGCTCTCGGCTGATGCTGGCCTGGAGGCGACTGTGCTCGATGGTGCCACCCGCCATCGCCCAGGCCTCCCCGCGGAGGTACTCGTGCTTGCGCTCGCTGGAAGCCTCGAGCGCCAAGTAGTCCGCGTAGGACATGCGGCGAACGGGATCGGCGATCATGGCAGGCTGAGCATAGCGCGCCAGAGTCGCGCGCGCGCCGCGGAGGAGCGCTACTGACGGCGGCGGCGCGCGAACGCGAGCAGCACCGCGAGCAAGGGCCACGGTCCAGCGGCCGTCGCGCCCACCGTGCACCCGCAGCCACCGCTCTTCGCGGGAGGAAGGGCGGTGGTGACCGGCACCGCGGAGGGCTTCGCGTTGGCCGACGGCACCGCCGACGCTGACGCAGACACCGATGCCGACACGGACGCCGACGCAGACGGCACCACGGGCGGTGGCGGCATGCTCGGCGACGGCGGCAGCCCGAACTGCGTCTTGCCGTTGGTGTCCATCACCTCCTTGGAGATCGCCGCGAGCTCGGGCCGCGCCTTCAGGAGCGCCGTGACGTCGGCGCACGGCGTGAACGCGCTCTGGCGGACCACGCCGGCGACAGGCTTGCCGTCGAGCGCGCTCTTCTTCTCGGTGAGCACCAGCGCCGCCGAGACCGGGACCGCCTTGCCGGCTTCGTCGAGCCCCGGGAGCAGGTGGGCCTGCGTGTTCACGCAGTGCTGGGCGACGCCGGGGTAGCCGACCTGCGCCTCGGGGATGGGCGTGTCGAGGCACTCCTCCTCGACCACGACCTCGGAGCCCTCCTTGCCGACGAGCGTCTTGTCGACGGCGTAGGTCACGCGGACGATCCAGCGCTTGTCCTTCAGGGTCGTGGCGACGGCCTTGGCCTTGGCGACCACGATCTGCTTGGCCTGGCTGATCTCCTGGATCGTGCGGTCGCAGTCGTACGCGGCCGGGGAGGCCGCCGCCGCGTGTCCGACGAACAGCGTGACGAGACCGGTCGACAGGGAAGGCGCGAGGCGCATGCGCTCACTCTACGAAGGTCGCGCACCCGCGAGCAACCTTGCGCGGAGCGCGGGGATGGGTCCCAATGGAGCGATGCGAGCCCTGACCTTCGCGCTGTGCCTGACGGTCGGCTGCAGCTCGCCGGCGAGCGGTGACGAGCCCGACGCCTCGTCGAGCGACGGCGGCACCACCGAGACCACGCCGGTCGGTGACGCCGTCGTCGTGCCGAGCGACGGCGGAGAGCACCCTCCGCTCGACTCCACCTGTCGCTTCGCCCGCGCCACGCGCTACCCGATCGCGCGCAAGGCCGGGGTCCCGCAGGGCACGTGCGGCTTCGGCCCGGTCGCCGCCGACATGCCCGATCTCTTCCAGAAGGGCTACGTGACCGCGCCCAACGAGGCCTTCTACAACCGCGGCGGCGTGCCCGCGGCCGCGTGCGGCGAGTGCTTCGAACTGAGCGGCTCGGTCGGCGCGATCACCGTGATGGCCGCCGACATCTGCGACATCGCCTGCTGCGACAACTGCCGGGGCGACGTGGTCGCCTTCGACGTCGACGACTCGCACTGGAAGGAGATCGTCGACCAGACCGGCGGCAACGTGAGCGTCGGCTACCACCCGGTCGCGTGCCCCGTCAGCGGCAACCTCAAGGCGTACTTCACGAGCGGCTACCAGGCGGGCGACCGGTTCCGGCTCGTCGTCTACAACCACCGCATCGGCGTCGACGCCGTCGAGGTCAAGGGCTCGGCCAGCGGGGCCACCAAGGGCGCTTGGGTGCCGCTCGTGCGCACCGTCGACAACTACTTCGACTGGACCGGTCGGGGCGACGCGGGCCTGCCCATCACCCTGCGCGTGAAGAGCACCAAGGGTCAGTGGGTGGAGTTCGCGCCGCTCGACAAGCTCTCGGCGGACCTCAAGATCGTGGCCACGGGGCAGTTCGACGACCCAGCGCTCGGCGGCGCCACCTGCGCGTGGCCGGGGCCCGAGGACTGGGTCTACAAGGACGCGCTCGGTGGAATCCTCGGCCTGCAGTGGCGCGACTGGGGCTCGTACGAGCTCCTCGACGGCGCCCCCGACTACGCGCACGAGGGCGGCTGTCAGGCGGGCGCGGCGTGCATCCGCGTCGGCCGCATGAACGCGTGGGGCGCGATCCAGATCGGGTTCCCCAACACGTTCGCGCCGTCGACCTACGCGGCGATCGAGTTCTGGGCGCGCACCGAGTCGGGCTCCGCGCCCAAGCTGAAGTTCTACTTCAACGGCAAGGACGCGAGCGGCGCAGCGGCCACCGGGAAGATGGCCGACCTCGGCCCGGTCGACGCCACGTGGCGCAAGATCCGGATCGACCTCACGCCGCTGGTCGGCACGGTGGATCGCGCCCAGGTGGTGCGGGTCTCCAATCAATCGAACGACCCGACACCCGCCGTGTTGCTGGACGAGATCCACCTCGTCCGACCTTGAGCCTCAGGGCACGGACACCTTCGCGCGGAGCACGTCGGTCGGGCGGGGCGCGTGCGGGATCGTCACGATCACCTCGTACGGGCCGGGCACGGCGCCCGTGATCTTCATCGGCACGAAGCAGAACTGCGCGGCGGGCCCCGCGGGCTCGGCGGCCACGTCGAGCGTGGTCGGCGTCGCCGTCACCGTCGCCGTGAGGGGGAGCTGGGAGTACGAGCCGATGACGAGGCGCACCGCGCCATCGGCGAACTTCGCGGTGACGCGCGGGGCGAGGGGGACCGTCATCACGACGTTGCAGTCGGGCGCGCCGTCCGCGGAGATCGCGAGACCGACGGGCGCACTCGCCGACGTCGTCGGGACGGACTCGGTGGGGCTGGTCCTCACGATGGCGCGCGGGTCCTCGCGCGTGCACGCGGGTGCGAACAGGAGTAGCCAGAACAGGCGCGCCATCGGCGCAGTATTGCACCAGCCCGCGAGGTCGGTGTGCGCTGGCTGCCACACCGCGCCCTTCACCGCGCCGCCTCTTCACGGGTTTCGCGGCGTCGTCGCTGGCATCGAGCGTGCTACGGCTCGCTCCATGACCCGAACCGCTGCCCTCGCCGCGCTCGCCGTGACGCTCGCCCCCGCGCTGGCCGCCGCGCAGCAACAGGGCATGCTGCCGATCAAGATCACGGGCGACTCCCCCGCGATCCGTTACGAGGTCACGCGCGACCACGGCACCGAGTCCTATACCTGTCAGGCCCCGTGCACGCTCTGGGTCCCGGCCGGTCGCTACCGCGTGTCCGTCAGCGGCGAGGGCATCCCGAGCAAGCGGCGCCTCGACGTGTACGGGCCCTCCGCGGTCGACGTGCAGGCGGGCTCGAGCAGCGGACGCACGGGCGGTCTGGTCCTCGGCATCGCCGGTGGCGCCGCCTTCCTCGTCGGCCTGGGGGGGCTCCTGAGCGGTTGCGTCGGGGAGTGCCGTCAGAGCGACACGAACGGACGCCGTGGGTCGTGGTCGGCGGGGTCGGGCTCGCGGCCTCGCTCATCGGCTGGCCGCTGTTCGTGGCGAACGGCACCTCGGTGTCCGTGCAGGAGAGCCGCCCGGTCATGAGGCTCGAGAGCCTGCGCGTCGCCCTGGTCCCCGACCCGACCGGCGGCGTCTCGTTCGCCGCGACAGGCGCGTTCTGAGCTCGCGCTTCGAGTAAGCTCCGCGGCCATGCGCGACTTCCGCGGAGACACGATCTACTTCGTCGTCGTCGATCGGTTCCACGACGGCAACCCGGCCAACGACCAAGGCAAAGATCGCCGGGACTTCGACCCGACCCGCACCGACTTCTACAAGTACTGGGGCGGCGACCTGCGCGGCGTGCTGCAGAAGCTCGACTACGTGCAGAAGCTCGGAGCGAGCGCGATCTGGCTCACCCCGGTGTTCGAGCAGATCGATCAGGTGCTCGAGCTCGGCGGGGCGGGCATGACCGCTTATCACGGCTACTGGACCAAGGATTTCAAGCGGCTCGATCCCCACCTCGTCGATCGCCCCGAGGACGTGCGGGTGATGAGCCGCAACGACACCGTGTTCGACGAGCTGCTCGCCGAGATGCACCGGCGCGGCATGCGCCTCGTGCTCGACATCGTGTGCAACCACAGCAACCCCCACGTTCCCGGCGCGAGCTGCGAGCTCTGGGACGACGGCGTGCTGCTCTGCCGGTTCGACCAGGACCGCGGCGACTGGTTCCACCACGCGGGCGAGGTGCGCGACTGGAACGATCTCTCCAACGTGCAGGTGAGCGACCTCTGCGGGCTCGCCGACTTCAACGAGGAGTCGTTCGCCTACCGCGCGTACATCAAGGGCGCCATGAAGCAGTGGTTGAGCAAGGGGGTCGACGCCTTCCGGGTCGACACCGTCAAGCACATGCCGATCTGGTTCTGGCAGGAGTTCACCGGCGACATGGCGGTGCACAAGCCGGACACGTTCATGTTCGGCGAGTGGTTCCAGGGCGGCTGCTACGACCCGGCGTCGATCGAGTTCGCCAACAAGTCGGGCATGTCGATCCTCGACTTCTCGTGGCGCAACGCCGTCGTCGCGGTGCTCGCCCACCGCTCGCCGGGCGGCTTCCCCGAGCTCGAGGCGGTGGTCCGCCGCGACCACCAGTTCCGCGACGCGACCGACCTGGTCACCTTCGTCGACAACCACGACCTGCCGCGGTTCCTCTCGATCTCGGCCGACCCGGCGCGCTTCCGCCTCGCGCTGCTGCTCACCATGGTCGCGCGCGGCGTGCCCTGCATCTACTACGGCAACGAGCAGCTGCTCCACGTCGACGTCAACGGCGGCAACGATCCTTACAACCGGCCGATGATGGCGTCGTTCGAGGAGACGCCGCTGATGGCCGACCTCGCCGCGCTCGCCGCGCTCCGCAAGCGCTCGCCCGCCGTGCAGCGCGCCGGGATGCGTACGCGCTGGATCGACGCCGACCGCTGGGTGTTCAGCCGCCCCTACCGCGGCTCGACGATCGTGGTCGCGGTCAACCGCAGCGACGTCGCGAGCGCGTGCGACGTCGAGCACCTCGAGCTCGAGGACGGCGTGCACGAAGACGTGCTCGGCGGCGGCGCAGTGTCGGTCCTCGAAGGCCGCGCGCACCTCGAGCTGCCCCCACGCTCGATCGCCGTCTACGAGCAGACCCGTCCGCTGCCGACGGGGGCCGCCGTCGTCGAGCTCCAGGTCCACGGGTTCCGCACCGCGTACGGCGAGCGGGTGTTCGTGTCGGGAGACGCGCCGGAGCTAGGCTCCTGGGACCTCGACAAGGCGGTCTCGATGGACTGGATCGACGAGTCCACCTGGGCGACCACCGTGGCCTTCGACGCCTCGGCGGGGCGCGAGATCCACTACAAGTTCGTCGTGCGCCGGGAGAGAGGGTTCCAGCGCGAGACGGGCCCCGGCCACCACCGCCACCTCCCGAGCGAGGGCAGCGCGACGTTCCGCGATCTGTGGCGCACCTGATCTAGGGGTGGATCCAGATCGGCGTGCCGGTCGCCATCGGCCGCGCGAACGCGCCGTGCCAGGTCTCGGGCACGTCGGGCCCCGTCCAGGCGAAGAACCACGCCGCGTCGATCTCGGCGAGGTTGATGCAGCCGTGGCTTCGCGGCTCGCCGAAGCCGTCGTGCCAGTAGGCGCCGTGGAGCGCGTACCCCGTCTCGAAGTACATCACGTAGGGCACGTCGCGCAGGCTGAACGCCTCGCCGACCTCGTCGCTGTCCATCGTCGCGGTCACGTGCTTGGTGTGGATGCGGTAGACGCCGCGGATGGTCGCGTGCGAGCTCTCCGGGTCGCCGAGGCCGTCGCGGCCGGTGCTCACCAGCGACACGTAGACCGGCTTGTCGCCGTCGAACGCGATGATCGACTGGCGCGCGATCGAGACGTCGATCCACTTCTCGCCCTTGGCCGCGAACGCGGGGAGGCTCTTCGGCGGCTCGACCTTGATCACGCTGTCGGCCTTGACCCACGCGCCGTCGGCGGTGCCGAGGTAGAGCGCGCCGTCGATGTGCTTGGTCGCCGCGGTGATCGGCACCGCGGTGCGCGAGGGCAGGGTCTCCTGCGGCTTGCTGCCGTCGGCCCACACCTTGGCGGCCTTGTACCGGTTCTTCACGAACGCGACCGGCAGCGTCGTCGTGGCGTCGAGGGCGATCCCGTGGAACGTCGAGGGCCGCACCTCGCGGAGGCGGTCGTGCGGCAGGAGCAGGTAGTCGGTCGTGAGGTCGAACCGCCGGTCGTCGGGCCCGCCGGTCGGCGTCGTGCCCCCGGGCCCGGACCAGAACGAAGCGACGATGGCGAAGCCCTCCTTGGTCTTCGGGCGCCCCGCCCACAGCGCCTTGCCCGACTTGACGAGGCCGCTCACGTTGGGGACCCCCTTGCCGTCGCGGAGGAAGTCGGGCGGGCCGTCGTTCCACACCGGGATCACGCCACCGTCGCTCGTGACCGACGCGTCGTATTCGGGGCCGGCGTCGCTCGGCTGGGGCTTGCTCACCCACTTCCAGTGCGTGTCGAGGTCGGCCTCGAGCTTCATCGACTCGGCCTTGGTGGGCACGCGCGCGTAGAACGGAGAGAGAGTGTTCTTGGCGATGGCGTAGGCGTAGGGGAGCGGCGCCTTGCGGTCCGGCCGACGGGTCGCGTACTTGACGATCGGGTCGTCGAGGTCGAGGGTCGCGTGGTCGCCGACGCACACGTAGCCCTTGGGCTTGATCGCGTACCAGCCGCCCTTGCAGCCGGCGTCGCCCTCGGGCTTGTCCTCGCGCTCCACCACTGCGCCCGCGCGCAGGTAGCCGAGCTTGAGCGCGCCCGGCTTGGGCTCCGTGAACACCGGCGTGATCTGCGCACGGGCGCCGAGGAGGTGCTTCGGCGCGGCCACCACGACCTCCGTCTCGGCCACGTCGGCCTCGGTCGCGACCTCGGCCAGGGTCTCGGCGACGGCCGCCTCTGGCACCGCCACCGCCGTCCCGGCCTCTTCGCCCGGCGGCTTGCCCCGTCCGCACTGCGTGACCGTCGCGAGGAGCAGGAACGGCGCGAAGATCACCAAGGGCCGGCGGGCGGAACGCTGCAAAGGGATCCCCGGCGCCCCGGGCTGCGATGTCACGGCCGTGGGACTACTCCTCCACCGGAGCGAAGCAACTGCTTCTCGACCTCGCGCGGTGATTCCACGGGTTCCGACGCCGACGGAGTCGACTGGCCCAGGAGGCTTCCATGGAGTATTAACGCCAGATCCTTGCCCAGCGTTCGCCGAGTCGTCACCTGCTCCGGCAGGGTGTGACCGGGCGGCGGAGGGCGCTGTCTTCCTGGAGGTCGCTGTGAAGTCACTCGTGTTCGGTCGTTCGGGGCTCGGTCGCCTGCTGCCCTCGCTCCTGTTCGTTGCGGCGGGGAGCCTCGCATTCGGCTGCGCGGCCGCGCCCGACAAGGGCGGCACGGTCTTCCTGGACGGCGGCACCGACGCGGCGAGCGAGGGGGGCTTCGAGCCCGACACCGGCGGCGGCTTCGGCCTCGACGGCGCGCCGGAGACCGCCCTCGACCCCGAGAAGGACAACGACGGGGACGGCTACCTGTTCAAGGACGACTGCAACGACGGCAACCCCGAGATCAACCCGGGCGCCTACGAGTTCCCCGGCGATGGCGTCGACAACGACTGCGACGGCAAGGTCGACAACGCCGAGCCCGACTGCGACACCGCGGCCCTCAAGTACGACAGCAAGGACGCCACCGACTTCGCGCGCGCCCTCGGCATCTGTCGCGCCGCCAAGGCCGACGCGGTCGGCAAGGACAAGAGCTGGGGCCTCGTCTCGGCCAAGCTGGTCCGCGCCGACGGCAAGAGCGCGCTCGACTCGATCCAGTACGGCATCCTCAAGAAGTTCGGCAGCTACGTGAACCCGCGCCAGGGCAAGAACTTCGCGGTGCTCTCGAGCGGCACCGCTCGCACGCCCGACTACCCGGGCTTCATCACGCCGATCATGCCCTCCTACGAGTCGCTGTCCGAGGTCACGCCGCCCGCCGGGTGGCCCAAGAACAGCGCGGGCTGCCCCGAGCCGTTCGACAAGACCGCCAACGACAGCGCGAGCCTCGAGCTCGAGATCCGCGTGCCCACCAACGCCAAGGGGTTCGCGTTCGACTTCAACTTCTACTCGAGCGAGTACATCACCTTCGTGTGCTCGGAGTTCAACGACAGCTTCGTCGCGCTCCTCGACACCAAGGCCCCGATCGACCCCAAGTACTCGAAGAACGTCTCCTTCGACAGCAAGGGCAACCCGATCAACGTCAACAGCGGGTTCTTCGAGGTCTGCACGCCGGGTACCAAGGGCAGCAAGACCTTCCCGTGCGCCAAGGGCACCAAGGAGCTCGAGGGCACCGGGTTCCAGGACAGCTTCGAGCCCACCGAGAACGGCGCCACCTCATGGCTCGAGACCAAGGCGCCGGTCGTCCCCGGCGAGACGATCAAGCTGCGCTTCATCGTCTGGGACACCGGCGACCACATCCTCGACTCGACGGTCCTCGTCGACAACTTCCGCTGGGACGTGAAGGGCACCGTGGGCCCCGTCACCGAGCGCCCGAAGTGAACCGCTGATCCATCCGCTCCGCTCTCCCTCGTTCGTTTCCCAAGGAGTCGTCTCGATGCTGCGCTCGACCTCACTGCCCCTCGTGTCCCTCGCCGTCCTCGCTGCCCTCGCGGGCTGCGCGGCCTCCACCGACAAGGGGACGCCCGGCGTCCTCGGAGGTGACACCGGCGTGGCCGAAGGTGGCGAGGACGAGTCCGGGTTCCAGCCCGACTCGGCCGACCTCGGCGACGTCGATCTCGACGGCGGCCTCGACCCCGACAAGGACAACGACGGCGACGGCTACCTGTTCAAGGACGACTGCAACGACGGCAACAAGGAGGTCAACCCGGGTGCCTACGAGGTGCCGGGTGACGGCGTCGACAACGACTGCAACGGCAAGACCGACGAGGTGGACGACTGCGACACGTCGACCGACCTCAACCTCTACAAGTCCACCATCCCGAACGACTTCGCCAAGGCGCTCGGCCTCTGCCGCACGGCCAAGGCCGGCACCGAGGGCAAGGACAAGACGTGGGGCGTGATCGACGCCAAGCTCGTGCGCGCCGACGGCTCGACGATCGATGCGGCGAGCCAGGTCCAGTTCGGCATCCTGCGCAACTTCGGCCCGACGGTGAAGCCCCGCGCCGGCAAGAACATGGTCGTCATCTCGAGCGGCACGGCGCGCACGCCCGACTACCCGGGCCAGGTCATGCCC
Source organism: Myxococcales bacterium (assembly GCA_016794445.1). Lineage (GTDB taxonomy): Bacteria > Myxococcota_A > Polyangia > Polyangiales > JADJMO01 > JADJMO01. Next base: position 6,617 of record JAEUKC010000329.1, on the reverse strand, counting down.
CGCTCCCCGTCGTACTCGTCGCTCAGCGCGGTCGCCTTCCCCGCGGGGCACCCGCTCAAGAGCGACTGCGGCTCCGGTGGCTTCGGCGCCGCGACCGCCAACGACAGCGTGAACCTCAAGCTCAAGATCCGCGTCCCCACCAACGCGAACGCCTTCTCGTTCGACTTCGACTTCTTCTCCTCCGAGTACATCACCTTCGTGTGCTCGAGCTACAACGACTCGTTCGTCGCGCTGCTCGACACCGCCGTGAAGCTCGACCCCAAGTTCGCCAAGAACGTCTCGTTCGACAGCAAGGGCAACCCGGTCAGCGTGAACAACGGCTTCTTCGAGGTGTGCACGCCGGGCACCTCGTTCACGGGCGGCAAGACCTTCCCCTGCAGCAAGGGGACCAAGGAGCTCGAGGGCACCGGCTTCTGGGACAGCGATCCGAAGCAGAACGGCTCCACCTCGTGGCTGCAGACCAAGGCCCCCGTCAAGCCCGGCGAGGAGATCACGCTCCAGTTCATGATCTGGGACGCGGGCGATCACATCCTCGACTCGACGGTGCTCATCGACAACTTCAAGTGGGACGCCAAGCCCACCACCGGCCCGGTCACCGACCGCCCGAAGTGACGTGAAGAAGAAGGAGGCGCCTGCGCAGGCGTTCGTCGACGGCGTGCTCACGGTCGGCGGCGAGCCCGTCGTCGAGGTGCGTCGATCGACCATCCACGGGCGGGGCGTGTTCGCGCGGCGCACGATCGCGGCAGGCACGCCGATCCTCGAGTACCTCGGCGAGCGCATCGACGACGCCGAGGCCCGCGTCCGCTACGCCGAGACCAGCGGCAAGAAGGTCACCTACCTGCTCCGCGTCGACGCGCGCACCAGCATCGACGGCGCCGTCGGCGGCAGCGCGGCGCGGTTCGTCAACCACGGGTGCCTCCCGAGCTGCGAGCTCCTCCTGCACAAGAAGCGGGTGTTCCTGATCACGCGCCGGCGCGTGCGCCCCGAGGAGGAGCTCACGTTCGACTACCACCTCGTCGTGCGCGGCGACGTCGACCTCGAGACCGCGCGCGAGGCGGCGCCCTGCAAGTGCGGCGCGCGGCGCTGCCGCGGCACGATGCTGAACGACGATCGTCCGGTGCGGCGCTAGTCGACGTCGCCCGGTGGCGGGGTCTCGTCGGTGCCGAAGAGCGGATCGTCGGGCGGTTCGGAGACGGGGGGCGGCGGCGGTGCGGGCTTGCGGCTCGGCACGCGGGAGAGGGGGCGTCGGCGCTTCTTCTCGGGGGGGGCCGCCGGCGCCGACGGCTCCTGCCGCTTCACCTTCATGCCCGCCTTCACCTCGGGCTTGCCGAGCGTGTCGGGCGCCGCGTCGTTGGGGATGAAGCGGATCTCGGTCTTGATCTCGAACGACACCGTGGTGAGGAGCTTCTGCAGCTCGCGCTGGAAGTCGACGGCCTCGAGGAAACCGCGAATCTCCTTGGCGACCATACGGAAGAGGTCGTTCTTGGTCTCGTCGATCTGACTGAAGATCGCGTCGGCGAACTCCTTGGGCAGCTTTGTCTCACCGAGCAGGCTGCCGATGCGTTCCCGCGCCTCGGAGGCGCGATCGACGCCGCCGATCACCGCCTTCTTGATGAGGTCGGGGATCACGCCTTGCAGCCGACGGTGCGCTTCTTCGCGCGGTGGGAGATCGGAATCCCGGGAGGCCATTCGTACTCCACAGTAACACGGTGCTAGGCTTCCACCATGTCCACCGAGGACCCGGCACCCACCGTTTCCGCCCCGGAACCACCTGAAGAGCCCAAGAGCGAGGGCAACCTCCTCGCGCTGCGCGTCGCCACGGCGCTCGGCCCGCTCCTCGTGGTGGTCTTCGTGCTCCGACCGAGCAACAAGCTCGTGCTGTTCGGCGTCGTGCTCGGCGTGTTCGCGGCCGTGGAGCTCCTCGCCCGCACCATCGCCGCCCGCGCGCGGGACAAGGTCAAGAACCTCACCATGGTGTTCGGCCTCGTGAGCGCGGCCGGCGTCATCGCCTCCCTCGTCCTCACGAGCTTCCAGGACGCGACGGTGTACGCGATGGGCGTGGATCGCCTGGTGGCCGAGAAGACCAAGTGGACCAACCGCCAGGTCCGGGTCGAGGGCGTCCTGGTCAAGGGCACCCTCCGCTTCCGCGAGGTCCCTTGCGAATACGCCTTCGACGCGACCAAGTCGGGCGCCGTCGTCCACATCCGCTATCCGTCGTGCATCAAGCCCGACACCCTGCGCGACGACATGCCCGAGGTCGGGGTCACCGCCGAGGGCAAGCTGCAGGCGAACGGCGAGTTCGTCGCCAACAACGTCCTCGCCAAGTGTCCCTCGAAGTACGACATGAAAGACAAGCCCAAGCCCGGCCAGTCGGCGCCAGTGCCAGGCGCGCCTCCGCCCAACCCGGCGGTGGTCATGCCCGCGGCGCCGTGATCCCCGGCGGGGAGGCCACGGACTGCAGACGGTAGTTGCCTCCCGCGCCCTCCGGCCGGTACGCTCCGGCCCCACATGGCGCAGAAGCAGATTGTCTGCAGTTCCTGCAGTTACAAGAACCCGCCCGGGTCGAAGCGGTGCGTCTCCTGCGGCTCGAAGCTGGACGGCGTCGGCCCGGTGGAGCGCTCCAAGCAGGAGCAGCTCGCGCGCCGCTACCAGCAGGAGTCCTTCTCCGTGCTGTGGCTCGTCATCGGCATCGTGGTGCAGGCCGTCCTCACCGGCGCCATCATCATGGGCTTGCCCCAGGTCGTCTCCGCCCTCGATTTCGAGGGGTCGCACGGCATGATGACCAGCATCGGCATCTGGTTCGTCGGCGGCATGCTGGTCGGGATGATCTCCCCGGGCCGCACGTTCCTCGAGCCGTTCATCGCCTCGTTCATCGTGGCGATCCCCACCGTCTACTTCCTCTACAAGACCGAGACCGTCTTCACCCTGCCGCCGTTCCTCTACGTCGTCATGGGGGGCATCGGCATCCTGTTCTCGCTCATCGGTAGCTACCTCGGCGAGCGGATCCAGATGGGTCCGCCCCCGAAGACCGCCGAGTAGACGCCGTCGCAGGCGGGCGCCTTGCGTCGCGGGCCGGCAGGTTCCAACCTCTCGGCCCCGCATGGCCCGCAAGCAGAAGCTCTCCACCGTCCACTTCGTATCGCTCGGCTGCCCCAAGAACCGGGTCGACACCGAGGTGATGGTCGGCGTGGCCGAGCACGCGGGCCTCGAGCTCGTGGGCGAGGCCGAGGCGGCCGACGTCGTGGTGGTCAACACCTGCGGCTTCATCGGCGAGGCCAAGCAGGAGTCGATCGACACCATCCTCGAGATGGCGCAGCTCCGCGAGGGCGGCGCGCTCAAGAAGCTCGTGGTCGCCGGGTGCCTCTCGCAGCGGTACTCCGCCGACCTCGCCAAGGAGATGCCCGAGGTCGACCACTTCCTCGGCTCGAGCGACATGCTCAAGCTGAAGGAGGTCCTCGCCGGCGACGCCGACCGCATGCTGGTCGGCAACCCGGCGGAGTGGGTCGTGCGCAAGAGCGATCCGCGCACGCTCTCCCAGGCCCGCCACTTCGCGTACGTGAAGATCGCCGAGGGGTGCAACCGCACGTGCGCGTTCTGCGTCATCCCCGAGATGCGCGGCAAGCAGCGCTCGCGCCCCATCGCCGACGTGGTCGCCGAGGTCGAGCAGCTGGTGGCCCAGGGCGTGGTCGAGGTGAACCTCATCTCCCAGGACACGGTCTCCTACGGCCGCGACCTGAAGGAGGCGCCCAAGCTCGCCGCGCTCGTCGAGGCGGTGGCCGAGGTGCCGGGCGTGCGCTGGGTCCGCGTGTTCTACCTCTACCCCGAGACCCTCGAGCCGCGCCTGCTCGAGCTGCTCGGGCAGCACCCGCGCGTGGTGCCCTACGTGGACATGCCGCTCCAGCACGCGAGCGACGCGATGCTCAAGATCATGCGCCGCGGCCACGGCCTCGACCGGCAGCGGCGTGTGGTCGAGAAGCTGCGCAAGGCGGTGCCCGACCTCACCTTCCGCACCGCGTTCATCGTCGGCCACCCGGGCGAGACCGAGGCCGACTTCGACGAGCTCCTCGAGTTCGTGAAGTGGGCGGAGTTCGAGCGCCTCGCCGCGTTCCGTTACAGCGACGAGGAGTCGTCGCGCGCGTACGCCCTCGCCGGCAAGGTCCCCGCGCGCACCGCGCAGGCGCGCTACCGCAAGCTCATGACCGAGCAGCGCAAGATCGCCAAGAAGAAGGCCAAGGCCATGATCGGTCGCGAGATCGAGGTGCTGGTCGAGGGCCCGAGCGACGAGCACGAATACGTGCTGATGGCCCGCCACCAGGGCCAGGCGCCCGAGATCGACGGGCAGGTCTACCTCGAGGGCCCCGAGGTCGAAGACGCGCGCGCGGGCGAGATCCGCCGCGTCGTGGTCACGCAGTCCGCCGACTACGACCTCTCGGGCGAGCTCTCGCCGCGCAGCGAGGACGAGGCGGCCGCCGTGCTCCGCCGCGAGCGCGCGCTGAAGAAGATCAAGAAGCCGCGCGTCATGTTGCCCGTCATCGGTGACATCTCCGGCCGCTGACCCGCTCACGGGCGTCGGTGAACGCGTTTACCGACGTCGGTGAATCCCCAGCAAATCAGGGCGCGGTGGTGAAGCTCCAGTCCTTCTTCCACGCGGCGCCGTTGTTGCCCTCCGCGTGCATCAGGTACTTGGTGCCCTTCTCGAGCGGCTTGTGCGTGTAGAAGAACGTGGCGTTCGACTGGTACGAGAGCTTCGGCACCGTGAGCACGGGGATCGGCGTCGTCGTGCCAGCCTTGGTGATCGTGTAGACCGAGAGCGTGCCGGTGTAGTGCACGCCGAGCACGTACCCGCTCGGCCACCCGGTGGGCGGGGCAGGGGGCGCGGGGCTCTCCGCGCCGTTGAAGCTGGTCGGGACGTTGGTCTGGCCGTCGTACGGATACACCGCGACGACGGTCTTGGGCGTGCTCGCGCCGGCGCCGAAGTCCATGGTGTCGCACCCCGCCGCGCCGCCGTAGCCGAACTCGCGGGTCCACGGGTCGATGATCGGGTAGCGGTGGTAGACGGTGTCGATCCAGCCCTGCACCGCGGACTTCGCGTTGCCGAGGAAGTGCATGTCCTCCGACGAGGGGCTGCCCGTGTAGCCGGCCTTCTTCTCGCGCTCGTTGAAGTTCGCCGCGTAGAACGACGCGCACGTCGAGACCTCCACGTGCGGGTTCGCGATGCAGCTCGCCGTCTTCTTGTTGGCGACGTAGTACTCGCAGTGCTTCTCGGCGGCGAGGTCGAGCGCGGCGTTCACGGCGGCGCACGGCGAGCCCGCGCCGGTGCGCGCGGCGTTGACGGCGGCGTAGGCTTCGAGCGCGGCGGGGGAGATCCCTGCAGGCGCGGCGGGGCAACCCGGCGGTGGCGGCGGCGGCGGACCGGTGTCGGTCGGTACGCCCCCGGTGTCGGTTGCGGCACCGGTGTCGGTCGCGACGCCGGTGTCGGTCGCGACGCCCCCGGTGTCCGTCGTCCCGTCGGCGCCGCCCTCGGTCCCCGTGTCGTCGCCCACCTCGGTGCCCCCGTCGTCGTCGACCAGGGCGCCGTCGTCACCACCTCCACAACCGACCACCACTGCAAGAGACGAGAGGACGAGGCAGCGGAGTCGAAGCATGGGGCCTAGGTGGGGCGCTCGGGGCGGATCGGGTCAAACACTCGTTCTCCACCGGCGCCTGACGCGGGGCGCCATGGCGCGACGGAAGGGCGCGGTACACCATCGTCTCCATGGTCGTCCTGCGGCGCATTGCGCACGAGCCCGTCACGGGCGCCCGCTGGGAGATCCACGAGCTGTTGCACTCGCAGTTCCGCATCCGTCTCACGCGTACCCACGGCATCACGTACGACGAGGGTCTGATGTTCGGGCCCGTCTCTTGGGACGGGCCAGCCCGCCCGCAGGTGGAACTCACCTTGCGGGGCCACCTGCGCAACACCGAGGGCGACGCGGTGCGCTGGATCGCCCCGGGCGTCTTCGCCATCGGCAGCTCGCTCGAGTCGCTGTACGCCCGCCTCGAGCCCGACACCGAGGTGCTCTCGTTCGACTGGCAGCGCGGCTCGCTCGGCACGCGGGTGCCGGTCGGTCTCCCGCTCGGCTCGCTCTCCAGGCGGAACCTTCGAGCGCTGACGGCCTGCGCCGCCGCGTTCACCACGGAGGGGCTCGGTCGTGAGACGTCGACGGAGCTCGTGGCGCAGATGCTCGCCATCCTTCGCGCCGAGGGCGTCCCGCTCGACCTGGTCACCGCCGCCGACCTCGCCGAGCCCGTGGCCGACTGGGAACATTCGGTGTTCGCGGGGCTCACCCGCGCGATGACGAGCCTCGACCACAACCCGATGTCGGTCGATCTCGAGGAGACCTTCGGGCGGTCGCGGCGCGCGGTCGTCGACCAGGTCGGCAAGGTCGCCGCGCGGTTCCGGCTGAACGGCTCCGACTGGCGCACGCTCCGCAACCGGTTCCGTGTCGCCTCCGCGCTGGCGCTCTCCTCCCACCGCGACGCGCGCACCGAGGACGTCGCGCGGGCGCTCGGCTACGGCTCGCCGCGCGCGCTCTGCAACGCGCTCGCGCGCGAGAGCCTGCCCTCGCCCCAGTCCG
>JAEUKC010000194.1:0-23347 GCA_016794445.1 Myxococcales bacterium | reverse complement strand
GTGAAGGACCTCCCCCTCGGCGGCGGCGGGCGCGGCTTCGTCGGCATGGCCATCGACTTCGACGGCAAGATCTGGGCGATCAACCGCAACGCCGACCAGGCCTTCAAGATCGACCCGACGACCTACGGGGCGACCCCGGTCACCGTCGGCAAGGGCCCCTACACCTACAGCGACATGACCGGCTTCCAGCTGCGCAACGCGGCCGACCCGTTCGGGAAGTACCTGCAGATCATGAAGGGCTGCGCGACGGCCAAGTGGCAGTCGCTCACGTTCAAGGCCGACGTCCCGGGCGGCACCTCGATCACGGTCCGCGCGCGCACCGGCAAGGATCTCGCGGCGCTCAAGGCAGCAGCCTGGCAGCTCGTCGCCAAGCTCCCGGGCGAGTCGATGCCGATCGATCTCGACGCCAAGCTCGGCGCGGCGGCGAAGAACCCGTACATCGAGTTCGAGTTCTACCTGACCTCGACCACCGCGAGCCTGACCCCCATCCTCTCCAGCATCGAGGCGACCGCGGGCTGCCCGCCGGCGATCAACTGATCTTCGCCCCGGCTCGTGATACGTCTCGGGCCATGCGCCTCGCCCTCCCGCTCGCCGTCCTAACGCTCGTCTCCGGTTGCAAGGAAGAACCCGCCAAGCCGGCGGCTCCGGCCACGAGCGCGTCGGCCCCTGCGTCGACGAGCGCGGTCGCTGCGGCCTCGTCGTCGGCGCCGACGGTCGCCTCGGCCTCCGCGCCCGCCTCGGCCTCGGCGTCGGCCGCGCCCGCCGAGAAGACCTGCGAGGTCGAGATCTTCGGCAAGGTGAAGGGCGCGCCGCCCAAGAGCAAGGTCGTCGTCTACGTGGCGCAGGACGACTGCCTCGCCGACGACGCGCACATCCTCGGCCACCTCGACGTGGTGCCCGATCCGACCGCGAAGGACGGCTGGAAGTTCATGATCGAGGTGTTCCCGAAGTGGGGCACCGACATCACCATCTGCGCCGCGGCCTACGGCGAGGGCGCGAACGGCGCCGAGCACTACGCGAAGGCGAAGGGGAAGTTCCACGCCGAGGCGGAGGGCGAGGTCACCTTCAACGAGGTCGCGCTCGAGCTCGTGAAGGGCAAGCTCAAGACGTTCCCCAAGGACTGGGACAAGAGCCTCGGCGCCCAGCCCCCGAGCGGCAAGACCCAGGGGCCACCGAAGAAGTGACCGGAGCGATGGCGTGCGAACCGCGCCGCCACGGCAGCGACGTTCGACTCGTTTCACCAGCGGGATGTGATTGACTGCGCCGGCCCATGGATCCGGCGACGTTCGAGTGCCTGCCGGTCGCTGCGTTGCTCACGCGCGAGGGCCGGGTCGTCGCGGCCAACGCGGCGTACGAAGCGATGATGGGGATCGGCGCGGCCGCGATCGTCGGCCGCGAGGTGCAGGAGCTCGTCGTGGAGCGCATCGATCCACCCGACGCCGACCTGGTGGCCCGCGCCGCCACGTCCCGCGGTGAGGGCCGCAGCCTCGAGGGCGACCTCCTGGTGCCGGGTCCTCGACGCCCGGGGTCGGCGGCGCGCGGTGCACGCGCTCTGGCGACCTCTGCCCGACGACCCAGCGACCAACCTGGTCCTCCTCCTAGACGACGGAGGCGCGACCGAGGCCAAGGAGGCCGCCGAGACGTTCGCTCGGGCCAGCGGCGCGCTCTACCAGGCCTCCCACGAGCAGGAGGTGCTCGAGCACGCGGCCGATGCGCTAGCGGCCCAGGGGTTCGTCGTCACGTTCTTGCTCATCGAGCCCGGCGATGCATATCTACGCTATGGACCTACCCGATCCCCGCCCGAGGTGGCGCGGCGGTCGAGGTTCGAAGCGGCGAAGCTGCCCCGCACCGTGCTCGCGCAGATCAACCCCCGGTTCGCCGAGGGGCGCGCCGTGTTCTTGCAGAACCTGCAGGACACCGTGAACCAGACTTACGAGCCCGACGTGGCGCGCCAGATCGAGGAGGCGAAGCCGGGGCGGTTCGCGATGCAGGCGCCGCTGTTCGTCGCGGGCGAGGCCTACGGGGCGATCGTGATCACGAGCGACTCCCTCTCCCCGGCGCTCGCGGGCGCGGCCGAGATGTTCGCCGCGCTCGTGGCGCGCGCCATCGAGAACACGCGCACGCAGGCGAGCCTGCTGCAGAGCGAGCGGCTGGCCGCCATCGGCGAAGCCGCCGCGATGATGGCCCACGAGGTGCGCAACCCCGTGGCCACGCTGCTCAACGCCACGACGCTGCTCCGCAAGCGCGAGGGCGACCTGGAGGAGCTGCTCTCGATGATCGAGCACGAGGCCCAGACCCTGGAGCGCATCGTCTCGGATCTGCTGGCGCTGGGGCGCCCCCTCGCGGTGTCCGTGGTCGCCGAGGACCTCCGCGCGGCGGTGGCGGGCGCGCTCGCGGTCGCGCGCATGCGCCGCCCTCACGTGCAGGTCGTGCTCCACGCCGCGGCGCCGATCGTGGCCTCGATCGACCCGCCGCTCTTGCAGATCGCCTTGCTCAACTTGCTGCGCAACGCGGAGGAGGCGGCGCCCGCGGGGGCGCCGATCGACGTGTACGTCGAGCGCATCGGCGAGGAGCCCGCGGTCCGGATCGAGGACGGTGGTCCGGGAATTCCGCCGTCGCTCTCGCGGCGGGTGCTCGAGCCCTTCTTCACGACGCGACCCGCCGGCACGGGCATCGGCCTCGCCGCCGTCCGCCGGATCGTCGAGGGGTGCGGCGGCCGCGTCGAGGTGGGTTCGAGCGAGACCGGCGGCGGCCGCGTGACCTTGTTCTTCCGCTGAGCCGCGCGTAGCGAGGCGACGTCTCGGCCGGCCGAACGGGCGAAGACGGGTGCCGATCCACTGATCGCCCCCAGGCGGCCGGGGCCGAAGCCCGGGCCTTGACGGCGGCACAATCATCGCCATATTCAATCTGTGCAGCTCTCGATCGACCTGACAGCTCGGTCTCGCTCCGACCAGAGCGAGGCCGCGGCGAAGCGTGGTCGGGGCGGCGCGCGCAAGGGAGCGGGGCGTCCGCGCTTGCCCGACAGCGAGTCGCACCGCGCCCGGCCACCCGTCTCGCCCCAGGTCCCGCAGCACCTCACGCTACGGATGGCCGAGCACGTGTGGAACCTGCGGGCCGAGCGGTGCTTCGGGCCCATCCGGCGAGCGATCGGGGCCGTCCAGCGGGAGGGCTTCCGCGTCGTCCACTACACCGTCCAGGGCAACCACCTGCACCTCGTGATCGAGGCGCAGGACCGCGCGGCGCTGGTGTTCGGGCTCCGCTCGCTCACCGTGCGGGTCGGGCGCGCGCTCAACTGGGTGATGCAGCGTCGGGGTCGCGTGCTCGACGGCCGGCCCCACGTGCGGGCGCTGCGCACGCCCACCGAGGTGAAGAACGTCCTGCGCTACGTGCTGCTGAACCGCAGCCACCACGTGCCCGACGCCCCGTGGCTCGACGAGTGCTCCACGGCGCCGTGGTTCGACGACTGGGCCGCGCTGGAGGTCTCGCGCCCGCCCTCCGGCCCGCCACCGCCCGAGCGCGTCGACCGTCCCGCGCGCACGTGGCTCCTGTCGGTCGGCTATCGGCGAGGCCGCCGCGCCCGGCCTCGCTGAGCCCTACCGGTTGAAGAGCGCGAAGACGCCCTGGTACACCAGGAATCCGAGGGTGCCAGCGAGCGCCGACCGCAACCTGCCGAGGCCGTGCGCGGCGCGAACCCCCGTGGTGAACATCATCACGAACCACGCCGTGTACGCGAGCATGAGGCTCCAGATCAGCGTGTGGAACGGCGTCGAGCCGCTCATCGCGTCCTCGTACCAGCGCTGGTCGATGACCCGCAGATAGCCGAGGAACGTCGTGACGACGTCGTGCAACCCGGTCCACCACGAGGCGATCCCGATTCCGAAGCCGAGCACGGCGGCGGTAGCCTCGAAGCTGCCAGTGCCGCCGAGCGCACGGGCCGCGAGCTGCGTGAACCCAGCCGCCGCGACCCACGCGAGCAGGATGCTGGGGACGTGCAGGTAGAGGTTGTATCGGTAGTAGACCTCCGGTGCGATCGCGAGCCACGGCTTGAACACCGTGGGACGCCCGCCGTTGCGCGAGAGGAAGAAGTAGACGAGGAGGTAGGTCGTGCCCGTGACCGCCACCGCGTAGGCGCCGAAGCGCACATGGCGCGGGTGAGCGGCCACGGCTTCGAGCCCACGCCGCGGGCTCGTCACGCACTGCAGGTAGAGAGGAAGGAACGCCACGGTCACCTCCTCCCGAAAGAGTACTCCGCAGCCGTCAGGCGAGCAGCGGTGGCAGTACCTCCTCGGCGCGCCCGAGGATCGTCTCGTGGAAGTAGGGGTTCGGCGGATCGAGCGGCTCGAGGTTCACGAACGCGGTGTACGCGCCGGCGAAGTCGGCCTCGCGCGCGTACCCCGCGGCCGGCCACACCACACCCGAGGTGCCGACGGCTATGAAGCACGTGCACGCGCGGAGGGCGTCGCGCGCGGCGCGCTCGGTGTCGACGGGCAGCATCTCGTCGAAGAGGACGAGGTCGTAGCGGAGGGGCGCCTGGCAGCGCGGACACGAGGGGAGCTCGACGGGCGCGCCTTCGGCCGGGGCGCGGTACGCGCACGCGGTGCAGCGGAGGTGGGAGAGCGAGCCGTGGATCTCGAGCACGCCCTGCGCGCCGGCGCGCGTGTGCAGGCCGTCGATGTTCTGCGTGATCACCACCACCGAGGCCACGCGCGCGGCGAGCTCCGCGATGGCCCGGTGCGCGGGGTTGGGCGCGGCGGCGCCGACGATCGACGCCATCTCGTGGTGCGCGCGCCAGCACCGGGCCGGGTCGCGCTGCATGGCGGCCGCGTTCGCCCACTCGCTCGGATCGATCTCCTCCCAGAGGCCACCGGGGCCGCGGAACGGGCGGATGCCTGACGCCACCGAGATGCCGGCGCCGGTGAGGAAGACCACGCGTGCGTCGGGTCCGAGGCGGTCCGCGAGGCCCATGGGTACCCTACTCCGTGCGGTGCTGGATCTCCGGCGACACCTTGAAGAAGGCGTTGCGCTCGGGCGCGTTGTAGCGCTCGTAGTCCACCTTCCAGGGGATGATCTCGCTCTCGCCGTCCTTGAACTTCAACGTCATCGCCATGGGCGTGACGCTGCGGTACCCGCTGTTCTTGGGGAGATCATCGTTGGTCTTCCCGCCGGAGGAGAACAGCGTGATGAGCAGCTGCTCGGGCTCGTCGTACGTGCGGCGGAAGCCCTCCTCGACCTTCTCGTGGCCGCGCACCAGCGTGTGGCAGCCGATGCGGCGCAGGAACGCCTGGCACTGCAGGCGGCCGAACGGGAAGCGCGCCGACTGCTCCTGCAGCTTGGCGGGGATCACGTCGGCGCTGCTCGGGTCGCTCCACATCATCTGGAAGCGGATGTCCGGGTCGTTGAGCGTGCTCAGGTCCTTCCACCGCTCCTTGATCAGCGAGTCGCGCGGGATGCCGGCGTGCACGAACAGGGTCTCGCCGAAGAGCAGCATGTTGGGCATCTGCTCGAACAGCCGCGAGTAGTGCTGGAACACGTCGAGCCCGAGGTGCGGCTTGAGGGTGTTGATGGCCTCGGCCGGCTTCACGCCGCCGTAGATGTTGCCTTTGACCTCGACGTAGTACTCGTGATTGCCGCGCAACACGTACACGTGGTCGGGCACGGTCGCGAAGATCTGCAGCGCGGTGCGGAGCACCCCGTTGTAGGAGAACATGCCGCGGTCGATGTAGTCGCCGAGCAGCACGAGCAGCGGGTACGGCTTGCCGGTGGGGTCGGCCTTGTAGTCGTTCACCTTGGCGAGGAAATCGGCCTGCATCAGCGCCGCCTTGAGCACCGAGTAGCAGCCGTGGAGGTCGCCGAGGACCGTGACCTCGTACCCGAGGCCGGGGCGTGGCGGCAGTACGTAGACGTGGCCGTCGAGGAACGGCGCCTGCCCGGCGAACTCGGCCACCGTCTTCTTTCCGGTGAGCTTCCCTGCGCCGGTCTTTCGCTGTTCGTCCCAGAGCTCCATCACGCGATCGAGCAGCGCGCGGTCGGTCTTCACCTGGCCGCCGAGCTTGTCGACCTTGTAGTGGGTCTCGATGCGCCCGAAGAACGGGTGGTCCTCGGCCTGGGCGACCATCGTGATCTCCGCCGACGACACGCGGGGGCGGAGCGGCGTGTCCTCCTCGACCAGCTCGACGCCGAGCTGGTCCTCGACGAGGAGGCCGGCGAGCTCGCTGCGGAACTTGAGCTCCGCGGGGTGCACCTGCCCGTCGGCCTGGATCAGCTCGTCGACCGTGTCGAGCAGCTGGTCCTGGTCCTCCTTGCCGAAGCTCTTGAAGATCTCGAAGCAGCGCAGCTTGAGCTTGGCCTGCACGAAGTCGGACTGGTTCTCGCCCTCGGCGACCGACTCGGTGAACAGCTCGCGCACCTGGCGGTCGATGTTCTCGAACACCTCGTGGAAGTGGGTCGTGTACTTGCCGATCAGCTCCGTGCGCAGCGCGGCGTCGCTCTCCTCGACCGCCGCGTGCACGCGCCCCTCGACGAGGCCGCCGATGTAGTTCTTGACGAACGCCTTCTCGGAATCGTCGAAGTCCCCGTCGATGTAGCCGAAGGTCGTGAGGTAGAAGATCACGGCCCGCATCTGCTTGTCGGCCTCTTGCGGGTTCTGGCTGAAGCGCAGCATGGTGCGGGATCGTAGAGCCCTTCGTGCCCGAGACGCTAGGCTCGCGGGCGGGTACTCGTGCGATCGTGGCCCTTCGTCCTCTTCGTCCTCGGGTCGGGGCTCCTCGGCTCGGGGTGTGCACGCCCGACCGGCACCCGCGATCTGCGCGTCGAGGGGCTGCCGAGCTGCCCCAAGGGCCAGGGCTACGCGCGCGCGGTGGTGGTGCGCGTCGACCGCGAGCGCTCGCTGTTCGACGAGCCCTACAGCAAGGAGGTGCGCCTCGAGGCCCCCGGCGCGCCGCCGATCTTCGCCATGCCGCGGGGGCGCCTCCAGGCGATCGTGCGCGTCGGGACCTGCACGCCGACCTCCCTCGGCACCTGGGACTGCAAGGCCGCCACCTGGCTCTCGACCCAGCAGATCGCGCTCGACGGGGGCCAGAAGCCCTGGGTGCTGCACGTGCCGCCGGTCGCGGTCGGGTGCGCGCGCTAGCCACGTGCTACACCCCCGACCCCTCCGATGTCCGAACGGCTCACCCAGGAGATCCGCCGTCGCAAGACGTTCGCGATCATCTCGCACCCCGACGCGGGCAAGACCACGCTCACCGAGAAGCTCCTGCTCTACGGTGGAGCGATCCAGCTCGCCGGCGCGGTCAAGGCCAAGCGCGGCCGCGCCGCCGCGGTGAGCGACTGGATGGACATGGAGAAGGAGCGCGGCATCTCGATCACCTCGAGCGTGCTGCAGTTCCCGTATCGCGGGCTCGAGATGAACCTGCTCGACACGCCCGGCCACGCCGACTTCAGCGAGGACACCTACCGCACGCTGCACGCCGCCGACGGCGCGGTGATGGTGCTCGACTGCGCCAAGGGCGTCGAGGCGCAGACCAAGAAGCTCTTCCGCGTGTGCAAGCAGCGGTCGATGCCGATCTTCTCGTTCGTCAACAAGATGGACCGCCCCGGTCGCGAGCCGTTCGATCTCGTCGGCGAGGTGGAGCACGTGCTCGGGATCGGCGTCTGGCCGGTCACCTGGCCGATCTACCGCGGCGCCACGTTCCGCGGCGTCTACCACCGCGTGAACAAGGCGGTGCACCTGTTCGATCCCATCGCGAGCAGCGCCGCCGCGGGCTCGCAGCTGGTCGCCGTCACCGTCACCGGACGCGACGACCCGCGCCTGCGCGAGGAGCTCGACGGCGAGGGCTGGGACCGCTTCCAGGAGGAGTCTGCGCTACTCGAGGAGGCGGGCGACGCGTTCGACCGCGCGAAGTTCGAGGCCGGCGAGGTCTCGCCGATGTTCTTCGGCAGCGCGATGAACAACTTCGGCATCGAGCCGTTCCTCGACTCGTTCTGCGAGCTCATGCCGCCGCCGCCCCCGCGCGCCTCGTCGATCGGGCCGATCCCGCCCGACCTCGAGGAGTTCTCCGCGTTCGTCTTCAAGATCCAGGCGAACATGGACAAGCAGCACCGCGACCGCATCGCCTTCCTGCGCGTGTGCAGCGGCCGCTTCGAGCGCGGCATGAAGGTGCTCCAGGTGCGCACCGGCAAGCCGCTCCGCCTCGCCAACCCGACCCAGTTCATGGCGCAGGAGCGCACCATCGTCGAGGAGGGCTTCGCGGGCGACGTCATGGGCGTCTACGACCCGGGCGTCTTCGAGATCGGCGACACGGTCACGGGCGGCAAGAAGTTCTCGTTCGAGGAGATCCCGAGCTTCGCACCCGAGCACTTCTCGCGCGTGGTGATGGCCGACCCGCTTCGCCGCAAGCAGCTCAAGAAGGGCCTCGAGCAGCTCGCGCAGGAGGGCACGATCCAGCTCTACCGGCCGCCGGAGGGCCGCGAGGGCGACGCCATCCTCGGCGCGGTCGGGCAGCTCCAGCTCGAGGTCGTGCAGCACCGCCTCGAGAACGAGTACGACGTGAAGGTCCGCCTCGAGGGCATGGCCTGCGAGTACTGCCGCTGGGTGACCAAGGAGGACGGCAGCGTGCTCACCAACGACGAGCTCCTGCAGTTCGACCGGCTCCGCGTCGGCATCCCCGCGGTCGACGTGCGCGGCCGCTTCGTCGTGCTGTTCGGCGGCGACTGGCAGTGGAACAGCGCCAAGCGCGAGTTCCCCACCTACCGTTGGACGGAGACGGCGCGCGGCGACGCCACCAAGAAGGACTGATGCGTCGCCTCGCGCTCCTCCTCCTGCTCGCGGCCTGCGACAGCACTGCGCGCAAGGCCGCCGAGGAGGCGGAGGACCACGCGCGCGCCGCGAGCCGCGAGGCCGCCCGCGCGCAGAAGCAGGCGCAGGCCGCCCAGACCGAGGCCAGCGCGGCGAAGGACGAGGCCAAGGCCGCGAAGGACGAAGCCAAGGCCGCGAAGGAAGAGGCCAAGGCCGCCAAGGAAGAGGCCAAGGCCGCCAAGGCGCTCGCCGAGAAGAAGTCGACCAAGTGCACGGCCACGCCGCACACGCCGAAGGCCACGGGGCCGAAGCTGAAGTTCTCGGTGAAGGGCGTGGAGATCAACGGCAAGCTCTTGCCGGACCGGCCCAAGATCGCCGACGTGCGCGCGCTGCTCGGCGTGGCCGAACGCGTGGACAAGGCCGCGAACGACATCCACGTCTACGAGAAGCTCGGCATCATCGTCTACCAGACGCCCGGCAAGGACCGCGTGGTGCAGCTCACGGTGCTGTTCCAGCCGATGCCCTGGAGCTTCATGCCGAAGGAGACCTTCACCGGCACGCTCGAGTACGACGGCCGCACGATCGACGTCGCCTCGGTGGTGGCGGAGGCCAAGTTCGACAAGGAGCAGAAGCTCTACGCGGACACCGACGGCGGCTGCCTCGAGACGATCGGCGTCGGCTTCGCGGAGTGATCACCGCCGCCGCAGCGACGCCGGATCCACCGCGAGCTCCAGCACCACGCCGCCATCCACCTCCGTCTCCCAGTCGTCGTCCGCCGACGCGCCGTGCAGGTAGGCGTCGGCCTCGCTCCGCTGCGCCATCAGGGCGACGAGCCGCGCCGTGGCCGACCGCAGCTGACGGATGCCCGCCACCGCGACGTGCTCCTGGAACCGTTGCGCCAGCGGGGTGCACGCCTGCATGAGGCGGTCGAACACGTCGCGCCCGAGCTCGAGCGCATGCACGGGCGTGACCGCCACCACCGTCGCCGAGTGCGGCGAGCGATCGACCATGGCGAGCTGCCCGACCAGCGCGCCCATGCGGAGCGTGCCGAGCGTCCGCACCTTGCCCTGGTGCGCGCGTACCACCTCGACCTCGCCGTCGAGCAGCAGGTAACACGCCTCGCCCCGGCTCCCCTCCTCGAAGAGGATCTCCTGCACCGCGAACGTGCGCAGCGCCGTCGCGCGCGAGAGGAGCTCGAGGTCCGCGTCGCCGTACTCGCGCAGCGCCCACAGCGCGCGCAGCTTCTCGGGCGTGAGCTGCGGCCCCTTGGCCCGCGTGGTCGGGGGCGTCAGCGAAGGCAGCCCGCGAGCGCGCGCCCCGCCGTCGAGGATCCGATCGCTGCGGTCGTTCACCACGCGGAGCCTCCGCGTCACGTCCGCGAGGACCGCCCGGTGCAGCGCGGCGGCGGCGAAGGGCGCGTCCTTGCGCAGGAGCGCCACGGCCTCGCGCGTGAAGTCGAGCACCGTCGTCGCGACGCGCGCGATCACCGTCGCCGTACGCAGGCCGCTCGCCTCGAGGTCGAAGAGCGCGATCTCGCCCACCACTTCGCCCGGGCCGAGGCGCGCCACCTCGGCGTCGCCCACCTTCACCGTGAGCGCGCCGTCGAGCACCACCAGCATGGAGCTCGCGCGATCGCCCTCGCGGAACAGCACGTCGTTCGGGGCGCCGCGCCGCGCCTTCACCACCGAGAGCACCACGTCGCAGTCCTGGTCGGACAGGCCGGCGAACGCCGGGAGGCTGCGCAGGATCGACCGCTTGTCGCTCACCCCTCGATCATGCGCCGCGCGAAAGACCGAGTCTACCGGCGCCGGTAGCGCAGACGGTGCACCGGCAGGCCGTCCGTGATCGCGCGCTTCTCGCGGGGGCTGCGCGCGCCGTAGGGGTTCTCGGCGAGCAGCGGGCTCCCAGGCTCGTCGCCGAACGGCTCGAGGTCGGCGCGCTGGTCGAGGAACGCCTTGTACTGCTCGAAGCGGTGCGGCACGTCGGTCTGCACGAAGAAGGCACCGCCCGGCATCAGCAGGCGCTCGATCTCGACCTGCACGTGGTCGCCGAGCACGAGGCGCTTCTCGTGGCGCTTCTTCCACCACGGGTCGGGGAAGTGCATGAACACGGCGCGGATCGACCCCGAGGGGCGCAGCCGTGGCAGCGCGAGGCGCGCGTCCTCGGCGAACACGCGCGCGCGTGCGCCGAGGCCGGCGGCCACGAGCTTGCGGTCGACGATCGCCGCCCACTTGCGGCGGATCTCGAGGCCGAGGAGGCGCACCTCCTGGTCGAACTCGACCCGCTCGAAGGCGAACGCGCCGCGCCCGCCCCCTATCTCGATCTCGATCGGCCCCTCCCCCGGGAACAACTGGGCGAGCTCCACCGTCTCTCCCTCCGGCAGCACCGCGGCGTCGGCGTAAGGGTCGTGGAGGCGGGGCTTGCGCCGGACGTGGGGCGGGGGCGGGACGAACATGCTGGAATCCTGGCGTTTCTTGCCGACGCAGTCGCGCTGCAATAGGAAACGTCCCGCGCAGTCCTCCATGACCACCGCCGACCCGACCAAGGACCCGAGTCCGGCCGCGAGCGCGGTCTCGGGGGCGGCCGCCGTGCGTCGGGCGGCCGAGGTGCGCGAGCTCGAGCACGCCCTCGCCGGCACGGAGGGCACGCGCAAGTGGATCCCCCGGCTGCTCGTCGTCGGGGCGATCGGCGCCGCGGTGTTCGGCTGGACCCGCTGGCGCGCTGCGCATCCGCCGCCGCGACCGCCCAAGTACCTGACCGACGAGGCCAGCGTGGGCGATCTCGCCGAGGTCATCCAGTCGACCGGCACGCTGCAGCCGACCACCAAGGTCGACGTGGGCGCGCAGGTGAGCGGGCGCATCGCCAAGCGCCACGTCGACTTCAACTCCATCGTGAAGAAGGGCGACCTGCTCGCCGAGATCGACCCCACCGTCTACCAGGCCAACGTCGCCGCCGACGCCGCGCGCATCTCCACCGCCAAGGCCGCGATCGAGGGCGACAAGGCCTCCATCGTGCTCGCGCAGGCCAACTACGACCGCGTGGTCGGCCTCGCCGCGCAGGGGCTCGCGGGCACCGCGGAGGTCACCACCAACAAGGGCGCGCTCGACGCGGCCAAGGCCAAGCTGCACGCGTCCGAGGCGCAGCTCGCCCTCGCGGGAGCGTCGCTCACCACGTCGCAGACCAACCTCGCGTTCTGCAAGATCTACGCGCCCATCGACGGCATCGTCATCTCGCGCTCGATCGACGTCGGGCAGACCGTCGCCGCCTCCTTCCAGGCGCCGGTGCTGTTCACGATCGCCCAGGATCTGCGCGCGATGCTGGTCCTCGCCGACGTCGACGAGGCCGACCTCGGGCGCCTCACCGCGGCCAAGGCGCCCACGGTGGAGGTGAGCGTGGCGGCCTTCGCCGGCGACGTGTTCCCGGGCAAGCTCACCGAGATCCGCTTCGCCCCCACCACCACGCAGGGCATCGTCACCTACCCCGCGGTCATCTCGGTGCAGAACCCCGAGATCAAGCTGCGGCCCGGCATGACCGCCACGGTGAACATCAAGACGGCAGTGGTGAAGAGCGCGCTCCGCGTGCCGAACGCCGCGCTCCGCTACAAGCCCGCCCCGCCGCTCGGCCCCGACGGCAAGCCCAAGCCCGTCAAGCCCGAGGCGCCGCCGCCCAAGGGCAAGGCGCGCGTCTACCTGCCCGGCCCGCACCGCGACGACCTGCCGACCGCGGTGGTGGTCGACGTGGGCATCAGCGACGGCGCGTTCACCGAGGTGGTCTCCGGCCTCACGAGCGGCCAGAAGGTCGTCGTCGACGAGACCGACGACAACCCCGACAAGGGCAAGCCGCGGATGTTCTGATGGCCGAGCCCCTCGTCGAGCTGCGCGGCGTCGAGAAGGACTACGTCTCGGCCGCCGGCGTCGTGCACGCGATGCGGCGGGTCGATCTCGCGATCGAGCCCGGCGAGTTCGTGGCCGTCGTCGGCACGAGCGGCAGCGGCAAGTCGACCATGATGAACGTGCTCGGGTGCCTCGATCGGCCCACGCGCGGCGAATACTGGCTCTCGGGCCTCGAGGTCGGGAGCCGCGGCAACGACGCGCGCGCGCTGGTCCGCAACCGCCTCATCGGCTTCATCTTCCAGGGGTTCAACCTGCTCCCTCGCACGAGCGCGCTCGAGAACGTGGAGCTCCCGCTGCAGTACCGCGGCGTCGGCACGTTCGAGCGGCGCCGCCGCGCGCGCGCCGCGCTCGCCAAGGTGGGCCTCGGGCACCGCATGCACCACGCACCGAACGAGCTCTCGGGCGGGCAGCAGCAGCGGGTCGCGATCGCGCGCGCGCTGGTGACCGAGCCGCCGCTGCTGCTCGCCGACGAGCCCACGGGCAACCTCGACACCCGCACGAGCGACGAGGTGATGGCGCTCCTGCAGGAGCTCAACCGCGAGCAGGGCATCACCATCGCGCTGGTCACCCACGAGCACGACATCGCGGCGTGCGCGGACCGGGTCATCACCATGCGCGACGGGGCGATCGTCAGCGACGAGCGTCGACCGGTGCGCGTCGTTACCGTGGAGGAGGAGTCGTGAAGAGCCTGTTCCTGGTCGCGGGGGCTCTCTCTGTCGGGCTCGCGTTCGGGGCCTGCAGCCCTGGGGTCACGCCGCAGCCCGCCGTGCCCGCGGCGTCGAGCAGCGCGCCCGTCGCGAGCGCGGCTTCGTCCTCGGCGCGACCGAAGATCTCCCTCACCGGAGGCCTGTTGCTGCCAGATACTGCCAGCCCAGCAGCGAGCGTGGACGAGGCGCCGCTGGGCCCGGCGCCGCCCTGCGTGAAGGACGACGACTGCTGGAGCCGCACGTGTTGCCCCGCCACGACACCGTCGCAGTGCGTCCACGCGAGCCTCGCGAAGGGCTGCGCGCTGAAGGACGTCGCGTGCAAGAAGGCCGTGGTGACGTTCACCTGCTTCTGCGACGCCGGCGCGTGCAAGGGTCGGGCGGCAGGTCCGTAGTGCCCAATCGAAAATGACTTGTAACCAAGAATGATTCCAAACATCATACCCGCGTGCGTGACCCCTCGGAGCCGAGCCGTGTCGACCGCGCCCTGCGCGCGCTCGAGCGGGCGAGCCTGCGGCGCACCCCTCAGCGGCTCGCGATCGTCCGTGCATTCGTGGACGACCCTTCGCACCCGACCGCGCAGATGATCTTCGATCGGCTCCGCGACGAGATGCCGACCATGAGCTTCGCCACCGTCTACAACACCCTCGCTTCGCTCGAGCAGGCTGGCGCGTGCCGCACGCTGCGCCTCGACGGCCCGGCCGGCGACGGCGGGGTGCGCTTCGATCCCAACGTCGATCCGCACGACCACGCGGTCTGCGATCGCTGCGGCGCGGTGGCGGATCTGCCGGCGCGCAAGGAGCCGTTGCCCCGCGTCGAGGGGTTCCGGGTCCGCGCCGTCGAGCGCATCCTGCGCGGCGCGTGCATGCGGTGCGCCCCGGGCTGAGCCGCGCCCCCACCCCCTTCTTCGCGCTGGCGGCACCGCCAGCGCCGTCGTCGAATCACCGAAGTCCGAAGAGAACGAAACGAAACGGAGGACTCATCCCATGCCGAAGCTGCAAGCCGGATCGAAGACCCACGAGAACCTGAAGGCGGCGTTCGCCGGCGAGTCGCAGGCCAACCGCCGCTACCTGTATTTCGCCAAGGTCGCGGACGTCGAGGGCTACCCCGACGTCGCGGGGCTCTTCAAGGACACCGCCGACGGTGAGACCGGCCACGCGCACGGCCACCTCGACTACCTGAAGCAGGTCGGCGACCCCGCCACCGGCGAGCCGATCGGCAACACGTCGAAGAACCTCAAGGCCGCCGTCAAGGGCGAGACCTACGAGTACGAGACGATGTACCCCGGCATGGCCAAGCAGGCGCGCGAAGAGGGCCACGACGACATCGCCGAGTGGTTCGAGACCCTCGCCAAGGCCGAGAAGTCGCACGCGGGTCGCTTCCAGAAGGCGCTCAACGAGCTCGAGTAGTCGCAGTGGTTTCGAGTGGCGGCGCGGCGTCTCGTACGCCGTGCCGTCCTCGTGACGTGCAGCCGAGGTCCCGATGTCCAACGATCCGAACCCCAAGCGACCGCCCGCGTTCTCGCCGACCGACGACCGCTACTGGGACGCCGCCGACCTCGACGCCGAGCTCCACCGGGTGCTGGACATCTGCCACACCTGCCGGATGTGCCTGCCGTACTGCCCTTCGTTCCCCGACCTCTTCGCGCGCGTCGATCGCGACATCGCGCGCGGCGCCTCCACCGGCGCCGAGAAGCTCGACGACCAGGACATTGCCTCCGTCGTCGACAACTGCTTCCAGTGCAAGCTCTGCTACATCAAGTGTCCCTACACGGCCGACGAGGGGCACCCCTGGCTGCTCGACTTCCCGCGCCTCATGCAGCGCGAGAAGGCCCAGCGCGCGCGCCGCGACGGCGTCACGCTGCAGGACCAGTTCCTCGGCGAGCCACAGCTCCTCGGCGAGCTCACCGCGGGCCCGCAGGCGCGCATCGCCAACTTCGTGAACGCCAAGTCGCTCGTCCGCAAGGGCATGGAGAAGACCCTCGGCGTGAGCAGCAAGTTCCCCCTGCCCGCGTTCGCCACCGAGGCGTTCCCCGCGTGGATGAAGCGCCACGAGGAGGCCGAGGGCGCCGGCACCGCGGGTGAGGTCGTGCTGTTCGCGAGCTGCTACGGCGACTTCAACGTCACCGCGCCGTCGATCGCCGCGGTGCACGTGCTCGAGCACCACGGCTACCGCGTGCACGTCGCCGAGGGCCAGACCTGCTGCGGCATGCCCAACCTCGACGGCGGAGACGTCCCGCGCGCCCAGCTCAAGGCCCGGCAGAACGTGGCCGCGCTCCTGCCGCACGTGCGCGCCGGGCGCCCGATCCTCGTGCCCAACCCCACCTGCGGATACACGATCAGCAAGGAGTACCCCGAGCTGATCGGCGGCGACGACGCCATCGCCGTCGCGAGCGCCACCTTCGACCTCATGAAGTGGATCGACGTGGAGCTCCGTCGCAAGAAGAAGCTCAAGCGCGAGTTCCCCGAGCAGCTCGGCAAGATCGCCTACCAGGCCCCCTGCCACCTCCGCGCCCAGAAGGTGGCCACGCCCGCGGTGCAGCTCCTCGAGGCCACCGGCGCCGAAGTGGAGCTCGTGGCCGAGTGCAGCGCGGTCGACGGCACCTGGGGGATGAAGTCCCAGTACTACGAGACTGGCCGGAAATACGCCCAGAAGCTGCTCCGCGGCATGCGCGAGGCCGAGGCCACCCTCTACGCGAGCGACTGCCCGCTGTCGGCGCTGCGCGTCGCCCACGAGCTCGACGTCCGGGTCCAGCACCCGATCGAGCTGCTCGCGCGGGCCTACGGCCTCCCCCGGGCAGCCAAGTGAACGGAGAGAAGGTCCTGCCATGAAGAAGGTCGAGAGAAGCGAGATCCTGCCGCTCGGAGACTACGAGCAGATCCGCGAGCGGTTCCGCGGCCGCATCATCGAGGAGAAGAAGCGCCGACGCATGAAGCTGTCGGAAGACCTGTCGCTCCTGTTCGAGAACCACGACACGGTGCTCCTGCAGATCCAGGAGATGCTGCGCACCGAGCGCATCACCCAGGAGAAGGCGCTGCTGCACGAGCTCGAGACCTACAACGAGCTCCTGCCGAGCGGCCCCGGCCTCGCCGCGACGCTCTACATCGAGATCCCCGACCGCGAGCGCCGCGACGAGATGCTGACCCGCCTCTGCGCCATCGAGGAGCACGTGGTGCTCGACCTCGGCGCGGTGCAGGTGCGCGCCACCTTCGAGGAGGGCCGCCGCGACAAGGGCCGCGCCGCCGCCGTGCAATACCTCCACTTCCCGCTGGACCCTGCCGCGGTGAAGGCGCTGCTCGAGACCACGGAGGCGGCGCTGGTGCTCGACCACCCCGCCCTCGCCGCCCGCGCGGCGTTGAGCGCGACCACCCTGTCTTCCCTGCGCGACGACCTCTAACGCAGCATCGGCAGCGTCTCGGCCATCGCCGAGACCACGTCGTGACCGAGGTGCGCCGAGCGCTCCGGCGACCACCCGCGCCGATCGTCGGGCGCGTTGGCGTTGTCCTTGAACGGCATCTCGAGCGTGTAGGACAGGCAGTCGTAGCGCTCGCCGACCCAGTTGCTCGCCGTGCGCAGGTCGCCCTCACCCGGCTCGTCGCGGTCGTACCCGAACTCGTCCTGGAAGTCGGGGTTGGTCGTGCACAGGGACTCCTCGAACACGCTCTCGAGGAGCCGGATCCGGCTCGAGTACGAGGGGTTGCCCTCGCAGCCGGCCAGGAAGCAGTAGGGGTCGCGCTCGTCGCCGTGCACGTCGAGGAACAGGTCGACCCCGGTGCCGTCCATCGCCGCGCGGATGGCCGCGATCTCGGGCGCGTCCTCCGGGTCGCTCCAGGCGCGGTTCGGGTCCACCCCGGCCGCGTTGGCGCGCTGGTGGCCCATGGCGGCGCCATCGGGGTTGGCGCAGGTGACGACGTGCACGGCGGCCTTGCTCAAGACCGCACGCACCATCTCGTCGTCGTCGTCGAGCAAGCGGCCGACGAAGCCCTCGGCGAGCCACTCCGCCATCGCCTCGCCCGAGTGCTGGCGCGCGACGAGCCACAGGTGGAGATCGGCGTCGTCCTCGCCGAACGTGAGCACGTCGAGCGGACGCCCGCGCACGCTCTCGCCGATGCGCTCGATCTTGGCCCACGGCACCCGGCGCACCTGCCGCTGCAGGCGCGCGCGCCGGGCCTCGCTGTAGTAGGCGAAATAGGCGTAGTGCACGAACCGCGCGCGGGGCGCGTGGGTGATGACGAGCTCTCGCCCGTCGTAGGTGGTGCGCACCCGGAACCAACGGCTGCCGTCGTACGAGGCGCAGGCGCGGTACCCCTCGAACGCGTCCGCGTAGGTGCACTCCCCGGCGTTGGCGATCACGATGCGGTGGGGCGCCTTGCTGTCGGTCTGCACCCGCGCGTGGAACCACTGCTGGGCGACGGCGCCCGGGTCGGGCCGGATGGTGATGCCCGCCTCGTCGCCGTAGCAGTACTGCACGTCGCCGTTGCCGCCCTCGATGTCGGTGGTGATCTCCACGGCGCGAACGTAGGCGGCCTTTCTGCGTCCGGGAAGCGGTCGAGCTTGCGGCGAGCGCGTCGACGCACGAACGTCACGACCGAATGGCCGAACCCGCGCCCAGGTCCCGCGTCCGTGACGCGCTGCGGGTCATCGGCCACGCGCGACGCACCATCGCGATGGTCGCCGCGGTCGACCGGCGGCTCCTACTGACCCTCGTCCTGACCCAGCTCCTCGACGCGCTCTCGCTCGTCGGCGCCGCGTGGGTCGGCAAGCGCATCGTCGACGCGATCGCGCACCAGCGCTCGGTGCGCGCGGCCCTCACCTGGGTCGGGGTCGAGCTCGGGATCATGGTGGCGCGCGCGCTCGTCACGCAGGCCCAGTCGTACGCCGGGCTCGTGCTCCGCGCGAAGCTCGGCCTGCACGTCAACCTCCTCATCCTCGACAAGGCGGCCAAGGTCGCCTACGCGCGCTTCGAGGACCCGGCGTTCGTCAACGCGATGTCGCAGGCACGTCGCGAGGCGAGCTCGCGCCCGCTCGACCTCGTCAACCAGGTGCTCGGCCTCGCGCGCCAGATCGTGACCCTGGTGGGGTTCGCGGCTCTCCTGTTCTCGCTCGGACCGTGGGCGGTGCTGATCCTGGTCGCCACCGCGGTGCCGCCGTTCTGGGCCGAGGCGCGCTACGCGCGCGAGCAGTTCGAGATGCAGCGCGCGCGCACCCTGCGCAACCGCCGCTCGTTCTACCTCGAGGCCGTGCTCACGACCGAGCAGACCGTCAAGGAGGTGAAGCTGTTCCAGCTCGCGCGGTGGCTGCGCGACAAGTTCCGGGACATCCTCGCCTCGTTCGCCGCCGAGGAGTCCGCGCTCGCGCGGCGCCGCATCGCCTCCACGTTCCTCCTCGGGCTCCTCGCGACCCTCGCGCTCTACGGCACCTACGCGTGGATCGTCGTCCGCACGATCGAGGGCGCGATCACCCTCGGCGCGATGACGCTCTACCTGGTCGTGTTCCGCCAGGGACAAGAGACCCTGCGCGGCGCCCTCTCGTCGGTGGCGCGCGCCTACGAGGCTGATCTCTACCTCACCAACCTCGAGGAGTTCCTCGCCTCGCCCGAGGAGGAGCCCGACGCCGACGACGACTTCACCGAGGTGCCGGGCGAGGAGGATCACGCGCCCTCGATCGAGCTCGAGGACGTGACCTTCCGCTACCAGGGCGCGACCCGCGATGCGCTCACCCACGTCTCGCTGCGCATCCCAGCAGGGCAGACCGTCGCCCTCGTCGGCAAGAACGGCGCGGGCAAGACCACGCTGATCAAGCTCCTGGTCGGCCTCCACCGCCCGACCGAAGGACGCATCCTCGTCGACGGCGCCGACGTGGCCACGCTGTCGATGAGCGCGCTGCGGCGGCGGGTGGGGGTGATCTTCCAGGACTTCGCCAAGCTGCAGCTGTCGGCCCGCGAGAACGTCGGCGTCGGGTGGTTGCCGAGCAAGGACGACGACGCGGCGATCGGCACCGCGATCGAGGACGCGGGCGCAAAGGAGATCATGGCGCGCCTGCCCGGTGGCCTCGACACCCCGCTCGGCCGCGCGTTCGGCGGTGACGACCTCTCCGGCGGACAGTGGCAGCGCGTCGCGCTCGCGCGCGCGTTCATGCGCAAGAGCCGCATCCTCGTGCTCGACGAGCCCACCGCCGCCATGGACGCCGAGGCCGAGCACGAGATCTTCCAGCGGTTTCGTGACCTCAAGCGCGACCGGACGGCCATCCTGATCACCCACCGGTTCTCCACGGTACGGATGGCGGACCGGGTGGTCGTGGTCGACGACGGGCGCATCGTCGAGGACGGCACCCACGAAGCGCTGCTGGCCCAGGATGGGCTCTATGCGCGCATGTTCAAGCTGCAGGCCGAGGGCTACCTCGGCGCTTGATCAACCGCCGCAGAGGCCCTTGCTCGCGACCGGGTAGTTCGCCGCGGAGCAGCGCCCGGAAGCGCACTGCCACGACGCGCACTCCCAGTCTCCGCCGCAGGTCGCGCCACCGGGCTTGCCCTCGGCGCACTTGGGGCTGCTGCCCGTGCCGCCCTGACAGACGTACCCGTAGCCGCACTCGAACCACCGCGAGAACGAGCACGTCTCTCCGACCTTGCGGGCGGCCTTGCAGGTGCCCTTGGGGTCGGCCCCGCCGCCGGTGACGTTGCAGAACAGGCCGAGATCGCAGGTGGCGCGCACGTCGCCAGCGATGTTGCAGGGGGCGTCCTTGCCCACGATGGTGAGCTGCACGCACGTGCCGGCGTCGGTGCAGGTGCCGAACGCGCCAGGCGGCCCCGCGCACTCGACGTCGTCGGTGCAGGTGTCGCCGGGCGCCGTGGTGCCCCGGAACAGCTGCTGGCAGGGCGGATACGTGCGGAGGAACTCGAGCAGGTTCACGGTGCACGCGGTCTCGAGCTTGGCCCACGCGTCGACGCACGCCGGGAAGGCGCTCGCGTCGAACACCGAGTCGCCGGCCTTCACGTCGTCGACGCGGTCGGCGCAGCCCGCCTTGACGCCGTCGCGACAGCCCGCCTCGTCGAAGCCAAAGCCGCTCTTGGTGCAGCAGGTGGACGCGGGCTTGCCGCACACGGCGTCGGCCAGCTTGTCGCAGACGTTGTCGAGGGTCACCGGGGGCGGTGGCGGGAGGTCGGGCGTGGTGTCGGTCTTCGGCGTGTCGGGGCCGCCGCTGTCGGTCGCGGCGGTGTCGGCCGTGGACGAATCGGTCGTGCCGTCGGCCGCGGTCGAGTCCCCGCCGCCCGCGTCGTCGACGAACGCGCCCGCATCGGCCGACCCACCACAACCGACCACCGCGAGGAGCCCGAGCACCAGATACCGCATGCGCGAACGGTAGCAACCTAGGCCTGCTCGGCAAGTGCACCGGGCGCGGCCACGAGCCGCTCGGCGTGGTCGAGCAGCGCCGCGGCCTCGATGCGGTGCCGGAACGGCAGCACCACTCCCGGGATCGCGCCGAGGTTCGGCAGGAGCGCGGCCGCGACGCACACGATCAGCGGGCGCCCGCGCGCAGCCTCGAGGGCCCGCACCTTGGCGTCGAGGTAGCTCGGACCGTGGAAGCCGACGACCTCGACCAGCACCGAGGCTCCGCCCCGACGCAGCGTGAAATCGGGGAAGAACACGCTGCGTCCGACCGGCACGACGTCCGACTCGCGGTCGAGGACCCAGCCCCGTTCGAGGCGCCGCACGTCCTGGGCGAGCCAGCGCTCCACGCGGCTGTCCGCGTCGCGCGGCAGCACGTGGGTGGGCGCGAGGTGGTCCCTGGCGTCGATGCGAACACACTGGGGGGTGTCCCAGACGAGGCACCGCGCCTCGACCGCGTAGCCCGGCGTGCCGAGCACCGCGGGGAAGAACCGGGCGAGGGAGAAGCCGTACTTCGTGGTGTGGCGCAGCACCGCGAGCGGTCCCGAGATCTCGAGCTTCGTGCCCGTGTCGTCGACCGCGTACGTGCAGAGCAGGCCGCTCAGCTTGGCGAACCGGACCACCGCCCGCACGTGCTCGCGGACGTGAACCACGACGATCTCCGAGCAGAGCAGGAGCCCCTGGGCGAGGGCAAGGTTGTAGGCTTCGACCAGGTCGGTCGGGTGCAGGCTCGGGAGCGGGCCGATCCGCCGCGCGCTCGCGCGATCGGCGAACAGCGAGGCCTCGATCGCCTCGGGCGAGGTGCGGAGTTCGGCGGCCACGCGTCCGAGGACCACCTCTCGCGGGGCGGAGCGATCCCGGCCCGCCTCGGCGAACACCGCCGCGCGCGCCTGCGGCGGGAGCACCGGCGCCACCAGCCGATCTCCCGCACGCCGTGCGAGTACGCGCACGAGGCCCTCGGCCCTGCGCGGGTGCACCCCGTGGACGCGCGCCAGCGACAGCACGCGAGGCACCAGCTCGTCGTCGATCGCGCCCACGGCCTTGCCCACGCAGGCGTCGAAGGCGTCGGCCGCGAGGCGGATCCACACCGCGTCGCGCTCGGTGAGCCACGCGGGCGTGGCGAAGCCCTCATGCTGGGTGAGACAGAGCAGTTGCCGGGGCAGCATGGGGCCTCCTCCTCGCGCGGTCGCGCGCCTCGTCGACGGTGTCGAGGGTGACGAGCTCGTGGACGAGCGCCTGCTTTCCGGGCTGCGGACGCAACACGCGCCCGATGCGCTGCACGTGCTCGCGCTGTCCGAGCGAGCCCCCCGCCACGATGGCGACGCTGGCCTCGGGCACGTCGATCCCCTCGTTGAGGACCCGGGCGCTGACCAGGGCCCGCACCGCGCCGCGCCCGAACGCCTCGAGGATCGCCTGCCGCTCGAGGCGCGGGGTCTCGCTGCTGATCACGGGCGCGAGCAGGGCGTGACCGAGGCGATAGGCGTCGTCGGCCGTGGCCGCGAACACGAGCACCTTGTCGGCGCCGTGCTCGCGCACGAGGGCCTCGACGAGCGCGAGCTTGGCGCGCGGCAGGGTGGCGACCGCCGTGGCCCGCCGCATGGCCGCGAGCACCTCGCGCCCGCTCGGCATGCGGGCGATGTGGCGCATGCACGCCGCCCAGTCGAGGCCGGGCTGGGCGCGGAGCACGTGCCGCCGCAGCTCGAGGAACGGCGCGCTGTCGCGCTCGTAGAGGCGTCGTTCCTCGAGGTCGAGGTCGAGCGTGTGGCGGGTGACGGCGAGCGGCGCCAGGTGGGTGCCCGCGAGCTCCGCGGCGGTGCGGTGGTAGACCACGGGCCCGAGGAGGCTGCGGAGGCGCGCCTCGGCGACGGTGCCCGGCTCGGGGGGTGTGGCGGTGAGCCCGAGGCGCAGCGGCGCGGTGCACATCTCGAGCGCCTCGGTGCGCAGGCCGGCTGCGAAGTGGTGCGCCTCGTCGACCACGATCATGCCGAACCGGTGCCCGAAGGCGTCGAGCTTCTGCCAGGCGCTCGCGAAGGTGATGACGGTGAGCGACGCGAGCTCGAACGTGCCGTCGCCGACGACGCCGATGGTGCCCCCGAACACGCGGGTGAGGAGCTGACGCCACTGCTCGAGCAAGGCGCACGTGGGCACGAGCACGAGCGCGCTGACCGCCGACCGGGCCAAAGCGGCGCACGCGAGCAGCGTCTTTCCGCTGCCGGTGGGCAGCACCACGACGCCGCGCGAGCCGAACGCCTCGAACGCCGCGAGCGCCTGGGCCTGGTAGTCGCGCAGCGTGGGCAGCGCGAGGGGTGGAGGTGGCCGTGGCAAGAGCTCGGTCGCGAGCGCGTCGTCGACCGTGACGCCGCGCGCGCGCGCCCTGCCGAGCAAGCTCGCGTACAGGTGGGCCGGCGCGCGATGGAACGCCGTGCGCGGGTCGAGACAGACGGTGGGTTCTTCGAGCGAGGAGACGTCACCGTCGAGACGGAGCGTCCCTCTGTCGAAGCCGATGCGAAGGGTGGCCACACGCACCCACGAGCACGCGCGGTGCCAGCGCGGATTGTCGAGAATTCAGCC
>JAEUKC010000182.1:0-14117 GCA_016794445.1 Myxococcales bacterium | reverse complement strand
GATGCGGTTCGGGCTCGCGATGTTCCCGCGCGAACGCGACGGGTGCGTGACCCTCGAGACCATCACCGGCGGCACGTCGGCCACCAACACCTCGTGCGAGGAGGCCGAGATCCGCTCGGTGCCGGGCCTCGGCGTGGCTTCCGGCTTCGGCGCCATCCTCGACGCCGAGAAGACGCGCCTCTGCATCAGTACGCCCACCGGCGCCGCGGTGATCAGCTCGGGGCAGTTCCTCGCCAAGATCCACGAGGCCAAGCGCCAGCAGTACCTGCTCATGGTGACGGACGGCGCCGACTTCGACGCTTCGTGCCCGACGCCGGATCCGATCGCCGAGGTGGCCAAGCTCGCGAAGACGGGCGTGAAGAGCTTCTTCATCGGGTTCTTCGGCACGGCCTCCTCCGGCGGGACGAACCCGCAGGTGATGAACAAGCTCGCGTGCGCGGGCCGCACCGCGATCGACTTCGCCACCAAGTGCAAGGACGATGGCAGCGGCAACTACGTCCCCGTCGACCCCGCGTCGTCGGCGCCCCTCTACCTCGAGGCCAAGGACGCGGCCGGTCTCGCCAAGTCGCTCGAGAGCGTGGCGGCCTCGCTCGCCTGCCGGACCTGCTTGAAGTGAGCGTTCGCGGCGTCGTGGTGGTCCTCTTGGCGGCTTCGGCGTGTGGGCCGCAGCCGGCGCCGGTCGCGCCACCACCGACGCCCGAGCCTCCGCACGTCGAGACGCTGCACGCGGGGGTCGGGCTGTCGGACCTGCCGCTCGGGGCCACGCGCCAGGCAGTGGTCGCGCGGTACGGGGCGCCCACCAAGATCGTGCAGCACGGCGCCTACTCGGTGGAGCTGCTCTACGAGGCCGGCCTCTCGGCGTTCTACTGCCAGGCCGACCCGAGCGAGCGCGTGTTCGTGTTCTCGTTCAAGCCGCCGTTCCGCGCGCGTACGCCGCGGGGCATCGTCCTCGGCGAGAGTACGGCGCGCGACGTCCGCAAGGCCTACGGCGACAGCGGCGAGTGGAGCACGAGCGACAAGAGCAAGTTCTGGCGCCTCGGGTACGCCGCGCAGGGGTTCGGGTTCGTGGTGGAGCGAGACCTGTCGGTGCCGCAGTTCCCGCTCGACGAGGAGCGCCACCTCGGCCGCGCGATCGTGGCCATCGAGGTCACGTTCCCGGGGACCTTCCAGTGCGGGGACACCGCCTTCCCCGAGAACTACGCGCCGCCGGCCGACTGACCGTGAAGCGAACAATGTTCGCTCTCGAGGCGAACAACGTTCGGTCGGGAGGGGCGGGAACACGCCCGCGCGCGCAGGGCGTTCCCCTCCCGCCGGCGACCCGCGAGGCCCCCCGTGGTAACCGGCCCCCGGAGGACGATGGCCACCCAGGACGCTGCCGAGCCGGCAGGCAAGACCCGGTATCTACCCGGGCTGGATGGCATCCGGGCGATCGCCGTGGGGGCCGTCGTCGCCTACCACCT
Source organism: Myxococcales bacterium (assembly GCA_016794445.1). Taxonomy (GTDB): domain Bacteria; phylum Myxococcota_A; class Polyangia; order Polyangiales; family JADJMO01; genus JADJMO01. The sequence continues at coordinate 12,657 of JAEUKC010000182.1, read as the reverse complement.
GCGCGTGCCGTTCCTGGACGGCGGGCTCCTCGGTGTGAGCGTGTTCTTCACGCTCAGCGGCTACCTCATCACCTCCTTGCTGCTGGAGGGCTTCCGCGAGCGCGGCACCGTCGACCTCAAGGATTTCTGGCTGCGGCGCGTGCGCCGGCTCCTCCCCGCGCTCCTCCTCATGTTGCCGGTCGTGGTGGTCACCACCGCCATCGCGCGCCCGGACAAGGTCGCGCGCACGGCGCGGCAGGCGCTCTACGCGCTGCTCTACGTGGCCAACTGGACGACGATCGCCCGCGGCGACGACTACTTCCAGCGCTTCTCGGGGCCGGGTCCGCTCGACCACCTCTGGTCGCTCGCGATCGAGGAGCAGTTCTACCTGCTCTGGCCGCTGCTCGTGTTCGGCCTCCTCGCGCTCGGCAAGCGGCGGGCGCGCCTCGCCCCGCTGGTCGTCGTCACGCTGCTGTTCACCGCGGCCTCCACGTGGGCGAGCTACCGGCTCTATCACCCGCACGCGATCAACAACACCCGGGCGTACGAGGGCACCGACGCGCGCGCCGCGGCGCTCCTCGTCGGGGCGCTCGCGGCCATGGCCCTGCCGTTCGACCGCGTGGGCCACGTGGCGCGCCGCGGCAAGTTCGCCCTCGACCTCTGCGGCGCCGTCGGCCTCGCCGTGGTGATCGCATGTATCGTGCGCACCGACGAGTACTCGCCGTTCCTCTACCGGGGCGGTGAGCTCCTCCTGTCCACGGCGACCGCGGGCCTCGCGATGTCGGCTGCGCACCCTGACACGCTGGTCGCCAAGGTCCTCGGGGTCGCGCCGCTGCGGTGGCTCGGCGCGCGTTCGTACGGCGTCTACCTGTGGCACCTGCCCGTGGTGGCCTTCATGCCGAGCGCGATCCTCGGCGAGCGCCCCGTCGCGCGCGGCGCGGTGCAGCTCGGCCTCATCCTCGGGCTCGCGGCCGCCTCGTACACCCTGCTCGAGGACCCGATCCGCCGCCGCGCGTACGCGATGCGACCTCGGCGCGCGCGCTGGGGTCTCCTCGTGCGCGCGATCGTCCTCGTGCCGGTGGCCACGGCGGCGCTCGTCGTGTGGCCGCTCCGTCGGCCCAAGGCCCCGACCGATCTGGACGCGCTCGCCGCCGAGCCGGTGGTCACCGTGGTGCCGACCGCCCCCGCGAACCCCGTGCCGGTGAAGGCGCCCAAGGTCGAGGGCGCGCCGTGGACCCGCTGCACCCAGCTCGCCCACGTCGGTGACTCCACCTCACTCGGGCTGGTCTCGCACGCGTTCTTGCCGAACCCCGACGATCGGGTGGACGCGCGCTACCACGCGGTCGGCGTCGAGCAGTTCTGGCCCGAGATCTCCGGCGCGCGCTCCATGGTGGAGACCTACGAGGATCAGCCGAGCGCGACGGACATCGTGAAGTACAAGCGGGCGCACGGCTACGAGGGGTGCTGGGTGCTCGCCCTCGGGACCAACGATCCGGCGAACGTGGCGGGGCACCTCGCGACGCTCACCGAGCGCATCGACGCCATGATGGGGCACATCGGTGGCGCGCCCGTGCTCTGGACCACGACCAAGACCCTCGTGACCAAGGGCCCCTACCAGAACCCGCACATGGCGAACTGGAACCAGGCCTTGATCCAGGCCTGCACGCGGCACTCGAACATGCGCGTCTACGACTTTGCGAGCGAGGTCCAGGACGGCTGGTACACGACCGATGGCATCCACTTCAACAGCCCGGGATACCGCGAGCGCGCGGCCCGGCTCGGAAGGGCGCTCGCGCGAGCGTTCCCCAAGGACGGCCCGCCGTCGCCCGAGTGCATCGTGCACTCCACACCCTGAGGCTACGCCTCGAGGATCTCCCGCAGCCGGGCGGCCAGGGCCGACGTGGTGTAGGGCTTCTCGAGGAACTCCACTCCGGCCTCGACACGGTCGGTGAGCTCGTCCGCGGCGTAGCCCGACGTGAGGAGCACCTTGAGGCCCGGCGCGCGAGCCCGGAGGCGCTCCGCGAGGATCCTGCCGTTCATGCCCGGCATGACGACGTCGGTGAGGAGCAGGTGGATCGGCGGCGTGATCGTGTCGAGGGCCGCGAGCGCCTCCTCGCCGCTCGCGAAGGCGTGCACCGTGTACCCGAGGCGCTCGAGCACGCGGGCGCCGAGCGATCGCACGCGGGCGTCGTCCTCGACGAGCAGGAGGGTCTCGGTCCCGAGCCGCGAGCCCGACGGCGTGCGCTGCCCGGACGACGGTGCCTCCTCGGTGCGGGGGAGGAAGATCGTGAACGTCGTGCCGCGGCCGCTCGCGTCCGCGACCTCGATGTGACCGTGGTTCTGCTTGACGATGCCGTAGACGGTGGCGAGTCCGAGCCCGGTGCCCTTGCCCACCTCCTTGGTGGTGAAGAACGGCTCGAAGATGTGGGCGCGGGTCTCGGCGCTCATGCCCGAGCCGCTGTCTTCGACCTCGAGCTTCACGTAGTCCCCCGGGGCCAGGTGGCAGGCCGCGGCCGCGCGCTCGTCGAGGTGCTCGTTGCTCGCGGCGATCGACAGGCTTCCGCCCTCGGGCATGGCGTCCCGCGCGTTGACGGCGAGGTTCACGAGGACCTGCTCCAGCTGGCCGGGGTCGAGCTTGACTCGATGGAGGTCCGGGGCCACCGCGGTCCGGAGCGCGATGGGCTCGCCGAGGATGCGCGCGAGCATCTGCTGCAGCTGACCGAGGAACTCCGCGAGCTCGAGCACGCGCGGCGCGATGACCTGCCGACGGGAGAACGCGAGCAGCTGTCGGGTGAGGTTCGTCGCCGAGCTCGCCGCGTGGTCCACCTCTTCGAGCAGCTCGCGCCGCGGGTCGACGGCAGAGAGGCCGTCGAGCAACAGCGAGACGTTGCCCTTGATGGCGGTGAGCAGGTTGTTGAAGTCGTGCGCGATGCCACCGGCGAGCCTGCCGACCGACTCGAGCTTCTGCGCGTGGCGCAGGTGTTCCTCGAGGCGTACCCGCTCCTCTTCGGCGCGCTTCCGCGCGGTCACGTCGCGCGCCACCATGACGATGCCCGCGACGCTCGGGTCGGCGAGCAGGCTGGTGCACGAGGCCTCGAGCCAGCGATGCCCGCCATCGCGGTGGGCGTGTCGGAACTCGAGCATGACGCTCGGAACCCCGCCGCGCGTCGCCCCGGTGAGACCCGCGCGGATGCCCGCGTGGTCGTCGGGGTGCACGAACGTGAGGCCGTGACGACCGACGAGCTCCTCGGGGCCGAAGCCGAGGACGCGTTGGCACGACGGGCTCACGAAGCGCTCGATGCCGTCCTTGTCCATGATGAGCAGGATGTCGTTGAAGTTCTCCACCATCAGCCGGAAGCGGCGGTCGTCGGCGGAGGGGCGCTCGGCGTCTTGCTCCTTGGAGACGACCAGGAGCGCGGGCTCACCCCGAAAGGTGTTCTTGTGCGCCACCGACCAGAACGAGCGCGGGACCCCGGCGACTTCGAGGCGCAGAGCGAGGGGGCTCGAGACCCGATCGGCGGAGGCGAGGAACGCGGTCAGCGCGGCCTCGAGCGCGGGTCGATCCGCGGCGGCCACCATCCGCTCCGGATTCTCGAGGGGCAGCCGCAGGCTCGTTCGCTGCTCGAAGGTGGCGTTGACCCACACGAGCTCGAGCCTCGGTCCAGGGCTCGTCGCGACGATCCGCCAGACGTGGACCAGCTCGTCGACCGCGCCCGCCAGCGCGAGGAAGGCCTCGGAGGTCGTACCCACGACGGGCGAATACCACAGCGTTGCGTCCGGGAGGTCGGCGATGCGTCCCCATGGAAGGGAGGCTGGTGATACGCACGGAGGAGCACCATGGGACAGACCCTCTACCGACGACCGCTGCCCGCCGAGGCCATCGAGTTCTCCTCGCCCGAGGGGCGCAGGATCTTTGCAGAGGCGCTCGCGGCGTCCGAGCTCGACGGCTACTTCCGCCTCGCCGAGCAGTTCCACACCCAGTCCGATCCGGCGTTCTGCGGCCTCGGCTCGCTGGTCGTCGCCCTCAACGCGCTCGCCATCGATCCGGGTCGCCTCTGGAAGGGACCGTGGCGCTGGTTCGCCGAGGACCTCCTCGACTGCTGCGTGCCGCTGTCCACGGTCCGCGAACGCGGCCTCGACGTCGACGAGCTCGCCTGTCTCGCGCGCTGCAACGGAGCCGAGGTGACCCTGTGTCGCGCCGACGCCAGCGATGCGCCTGCGTTCCGCGAGGCCCTGCGAGGGGCGGCCGATGGTGGGAGCGTGGTCGTCGTCGCCTACGATCGGGCGCGCCTCGGGCAGACCGGGAGCGGCCACTTCTCCCCGATCGGTGGCTTCCACAGCCGGCGGGATCTGGCGCTGGTCCTCGACGTGGCTCGGTTCAAGTACCCGCCCCACTGGGTGCCGGTCGAGCGTCTGTTCCACGCGATGGAGTCGGTCGATCCCGCGACCGGGCGGGCGAGGGGCTTCATGACCTTGCGCGCGAGACGGAGCGGCCTCGCGCTGGGCTTCAGCCTGCGCTGCGACGGCGAGAGCTGGTCCGGCCTCGCCGGACGCCTCGGCCCGATCGTCGGCGGGATCCACGCCCACCCCGACCTCGCGGCGCTCGCCCGGGCGGTGGCACCGCTCACGGCCAACGTGGAGCTCCGGATCCCGACCGCACCGACGCACGAGCAGGAACTCGTCGAGGCGAGGGCCGCGCTGCGTGCGCTGCCCGGGTACGGCGAGATCGAGGCGGCCGTCGGGGCCGACGCCGAGGCGGTGACGGCCTTGCTGCTCGCGATGGCCGAGCGTTTGCCGGCCCGACTCCGATCGAGCCTCGAGCCGGTCGAGCAGAGGAGCGCGGCCCTCGCGAACGAGCTCGCCAACCTGCGCGCCCAGCTCGAGGCGATGGGCGGCGCGGTCTGACTTCGCGCTGCTCGCTCGGCTCGCCGCCGAGGGGCTCGACCCCCACGGCGCCGTCTCCTTCGCCCTTGCGCTCGAAGAGGGCGTACTCGGCGTCCATGTTCGCGGCCGCCGTGGCCATCACTCTAGCAATCCCTCACCACCGCGCGCGGTGCTCCTCGGCCCACCCGAGGAACCCGTCGACCACGATGCGCTCGTCGAAGGCGACCACGTGCCCCGTCCAGCGGCCGAAGCGGAGATCGAGCGCCGTGCGCGCGAGGCCGAGGTCGAGGTTCGTGCGGCGGGTGACCCGCGGCCAGAACTGGAGGTCGACGTGACCGCAGCGATCGCGCACGGTCCACGGCCCCTCTTCCGAGCGCAGATCGTAGTCGAGGCGCACGTCGCACCCGAGCTTGTCGAGGCGACCGTCGACGAACACGCCGTTCTCGGTGGCGCCCGTGCCGTCGGTCCAGCGCGCGCCGAGCTGGACGCCGACCCGACGGCCGCGCGAGAGGCCCGCCGCCGTCGCCCAGTTCCAGGTGGTCTCGGTGGGCCAGACGCCGCGACCGTGGTCGAACGCGCCGAAGCCGTCGATCGCGATCGTCTCGCCTCCGACGCGGACCTCGCCGTGGGCGGGCCGCGCGACGTGCTTGCTGGTGAGCTGGAACCGCTCGCCTTCTTCGTCGAACGGCACGACGACGTCGAGCGACTCGTCTGCGCCCCCGATGAAGAGCTCGGCCTGGATACGGCCCTGCACGCCGCGGCCGTCCGCGGAGAGGTGCACACCACCGTCGCGGCGCACGAGCGAGCCCCGCACGAACGGTAGCCGTCCGTGCGCGTCGCCCTCGCCGCATCCGTCGCCCAGCGCGAGGCCGAGCCCGAACGGCGAGGCCATGCCCGCGCTCACCACCGTGCGGCGGTCGAGGTCCACCCACGCGAGCTCGACGAGCCCGAGGTAGTCGAGGTCGGCCAGCGTGAGCTGCAGCGCGCCGCGCTCGCCGAGGACGCACGCGTAGTCCCACCGCTTGCGACGGCCCCACGGGCCGGGCAACGGCGCGTCGAGGAGCGGTCGACGACTGAAGCCGCGCGCCGCGGGGTGGAGGCGGCCGTCTTCGGTCGTGAGCCGACCGCGCGCGAGGAGCTCGGGCTCGTGGGTCGGCACGCGAGGAGTGCAGCACGTTTCCAGGCGCGGTTCTCGCGGCTAGCGTCGGCGTCGATGCTCCGCCCGCACGAGCCGCCCGCGTTCGAGATCCACCACCCCGGAGCCCGCGGTCGCGTGCTCCTGATCTGCGACCACGCCTCGCGCCGCTTGCCCGAAGCCGTCGGCACGCTCGGGGTCTCGGAGGCCGACCTCGCGACGCACATCGGCTGGGACATCGGCGCCGCCGACGTCGCGCGCCGCCTCTCCGACCACCTCGACGCGACGCTCGTGATGCCCAGCTACTCGCGCCTGGTCGTCGACTGCAACCGCCCGCCGCACGCGCCGAGCGCCATGCCGGTGGTGAGCGGTGGGGTGCCCATCCCCGGCAACGAGGGGCTCGACGACGCGGCGCGCGCGCAGCGGATCGCGGCGATCCACCGGCCGTACCACGACGCGATCGCGGCGCTGCTCGACGCGCGGGCGAGTGAGGGGCGCGCGACGGTCCTGCTCTCGATCCACAGCTTCACCCCGGCGCCGCTGCACGGCACGCCGCGGCCGTGGCCCATCTCGTTGCTGTACGGGCGCGACGCGCGCCTCGCGCACCAGTTCCGCGACGCGCTGCGGGCGAGCGACCCGAGCCTCCTGGTCGGCGACAACGAGCCGTACTGGGTGAGCGACGAGAGCGACTACGCGATCCCCGTGCACGGGGTCCGGCGAGGGATCTTGCACACGGCGTTCGAGCTCCGCCAGGACGGCGTCGACACGCGCGTGGGGGCGCACGCGTGGGCCGATCGGATCGCGGAGGTCTGGGAGCAGATCGCCCCGACCCTCTGACTACGGGGCCGCCTGCGGCGCCTTTCCGCCCGGCACGTTGGTGTCCTTGATCGACACCACGAAGGCGACCAGCGTGCGGATCTGGTGCGGCGTGAGCATCGTCCCCCACGCCACCATGCCCTTGTCGGGCCAGCCCTTCAGGATCGTGGCCTCGATCTGCTCGGGGGAGCCGCCGTGGAGCCACGCCGAGTCCGTGAGGTTCGGGCCGATCAGACCACTGCCATCGGCCTTGTGGCAGGGGCTGCAGTTGTTGCCGAACAGCGCGCGACCGGCGGCGATCATCGCCGGATCGGTGAGCCACGCGTCCGGCCCGGTGGGCGTGCTCGACGCGACGCTCGATCCGCTCGCCGAGGTCGAGGTCACAGGGGTGGGGGAGGTCGGTGGGTTCGCCGAGGGACGGGGCGAGCACGCGGCGACGAGGGCGCACACCGAGAGGGACCAGCGCATCCGACGAGCGTCCTCGGTCCAGCCGCCGCTGTCGAGATCAGACCTCGATCGACTCACCCGCGCCCGTGGCGTCGCGCGAGCTCCGCCGCCGTGCCGAGCCGGTGGGCGACCGCGCCGTCCCTGCGCATTGCGTCCAGCGTCATCGGCAGGCGCCACGTCCAGTTGTCGCTCGAGGTGACGCCGGGCACGTTGACCCGGTCCTTCCAACCGAGCACGTCCTGCAAGGGCAGGAGCGCGAGCTCGGAGCCCGCGCCGTAGAGGGCGTCGAGCAGCGCGTCGTGCACGCGCGGCACCAGCTTGTCGACCTCGTACTCCTGGGCCACCGCGCGCAGCGGCGGCACGCGCTCGAGGAACTGGCGCCGCTCGCCGTAGCGCAGCGACTCCCACCAGGTGGCCATCGTGATCGTGTCGTGCGTGCCGCTGGTCGCGAGCGAGAGGTAGGGCCATTTGCCCGGCTCCTCCTGCTCCCACATCAGCACCTTGTACCCGGGCAGCGCGAGCTTCTTCATCGAAGCGCCGACGAAGGCGGGGATGGTCCCGAGGTCTTCGGCGATGACCTTGCCCTTCGTCGACGCCACGAGCGCCGAGAGCACCTTCTCGCCGCGCGCGATCCACGCGGGCTCGCCGCCCTCGGGCACGAAGCGGCCCACGCGGTCCTCCTTGGTGCGCACGTACTGGCGGTAGTAGCCCACCAGGTGATCCACGCGGAAGCGGTCGAACATCCGGCCCATGTGCGCACCACGCGCGCGCAGCCACGCGAGGTCGCCGCCGTCCATCGCGTCCCAGTCGTAGGCGGGCAGGCCCCAGTCCTGGCCCTCGGGCACCCACGCGTCGCCCGGCACGCCGAGGCTGAAGTCGCGACGGAACTCGCCCTTGTGCTGCCAGACGTCGGCGCTGTCGACGCCCACGATGAACGGCAGGTCGCCCATGAGCTCGACCCCCATGGCGTTGCACTCGCGGCGGGTCGCGTCCCACTGCTCGTGGGCGATCCACTGCACGTAGGTGTGATAGAGCGCCTCGCGACCGAGCTCGCGGCCAGCCACCTCGAGGGCGTGCGGGTCGCGCTCGCGCACCCCCGCCGGCCACGCGAGCCACCAGGCCTCGCCGTAGCGGCCCTTCTGCGCGCGGTAGAGCGCGTAGTCGCGCACCCACGCCGACTCGGCCTCGGCGAACGCCCGCAGCGCTGCGGCGCGCTCGGTGCGCGGCTCCCAGTGGTCGACGAAGAAGCGGTCGAAGGCGGCGCGCAGCAGGCGACGCTTAACCGCGCGGACCGCCGCGTAGTCCACGCGGGCCGCGTCGCGGAGCCGCGTGAAGGTGGCCTCGGCGTCGGGTCCGAGCAGCGGGCCGCGCTCCTCCTCGCGCAGGTCCTCGAGGCGATCGACGGCGACGTAGACCGGGTCGATCGCGAACGTGGTGCACGCCGAGTACGGGCTGCTCTCGCCGTCGGGCAGCTCGCCGAGGGGCAGGAGCTGCACGAGGCCCTGGCCGGCCTCCTTGGCGAGGCGAGCGAACTCGGGCAGGTCGGCGATGTCGCCGATGCCCAGGCTCCGCCCGGTGCGGAGCGAGAACAGCGGCACGAGGATTCCGGCGGTCTTGCGCATCGCGGCGCATCCTAGCGGAAGCGGCCCCCGCTAGAAGGTCCCCTCGAGGCCGAGGCTCGGGATCGTGACCGGGCCGATCTCCTCCAGTTGACACTGGGGCTCGAGGGAGGCGTCCACGATGCGGCACTTGGTGAAGTCGGTGGCCTCCTTCGCCATCAGGCTGTTGAACCACTCCACGACGAACGCCAGCGAGTGCGTGTCGCTGTAGACCCACCGCTTCTCGAGGCGCACGTCGAGCCGGGCGAACGCGGGCAGCCGGCGTCGGAGCCTGCCGTTCAGCAGCAGGTTCGGATCGAAGCCTGGGGGGAGCGGCGTGCCGTTGACGTCTTTGACGGCGATGTCGCCGGCGGTCTGGTCCGAGAAGCCGCGCAGGCTCAGCGTCACCGGCCGGCCGCTCGTGTACGAGAACCGGCCGCCGAACCGCCACCCCCGCCCGAGGTCGTAGCCGAGCACCGCCGAGAAGGCGTGGGTGCGGTCGAAGTCCGAGGGGAACGCCTCGCCGCGGATCATGCGCTCGGAGCGCGACAGCGTGTACGAGAGCCACCCGCCGAGCTTCTGGGTGAGGTCGCGCTTGAGGAACAGCTCGAGGCCGTAGGCCCGGCCACGCACGCGGTCGTCGAGGCGACAGTCCTTGTTCTGTTCGTCGAGCGAGATGCAGACCGAGCTGATGTCGTTCATGTTCAGGAAGCCCGTGTAGAACACGGTGGTCCTGAGCGAGACCTTCTCGGGCAGCTCGAACTCGAGGCCCTCGGCGAACTGGTAGGCCTTCTGCAGTCCGTCGCGCAGCGTGGCGAGGTCGAAGCCCGGCACCGGGACCACGAACGTCGGCGCCTGGTGCGCGACCCCGAGGGTGGTGATCCAGGTGGCGCGCTTGTGGAGGCGCACGCGCGCGGCGAGGCGCGGCTCGACGGCGACGATCCACGTGCCGCCCTGGCCGTAGACGTCGGCGCGCACGCCGCCCACGAGCTCGACGCGGGGGTGCGGCTTCACGATGAGATCGGCGCGGACCCCGCCCCGCGTGTCCCAGCGCGTGGGGAAGAACTCGGCCTGCTCCTGCGCGTCGCTGCCCTTGCTCGTCGCCACGAGCGAGTACCGCTGCAGCACGAAATCGGCGCCGGCGCGCAGCAGCACCTCGGGCGTGAGGCGCTGCTCGACCTCCTCGCGCAGGCCGACGCCGAACATGCGCGTCGCGACCCGGTCGTCCTTGGTGTCGCCGCCACCACCGGTCTGGTCGAACATGAGCGTGAGCGCGAGCCGCGAGCGCCCGCCGGCGCGCAGCTGGCGGTCCCACCGCAGATCCACGCGGTGGAACTGCACGTCGAAGAGATCGTAGTCCTTCTTCTTGTCGGTGAGCTTGTCGTACGCGCCGAACACGAACGCCGAGACGACGTCGCGATCGCTCACGCGGTAGCTCCCGCGGAGCTGGTAGTCCCAGTACTGGAGCCCGACCTGCGACGAGAGCAGCGAGAGCAGGAGCCCCGGATAGCCGTACCGCCCCGCGACGAGCACCGTGCCCTTGCCCTCGGCGACCGGGCTCTCGAGGAGCGCGCTCGCGTCGAACAGGCGCACGTTCCACTCGCCGCGCAGGCGCGTGGCCGGGGGCTTGGTCTCGCCCGCGATGATCGCGCCCGAGAAGCGGCCGTAGCGCGCCGGGTATGCAGAAGGGAAGAAGTCGACGCGATCGATGAGGCCCGGCGCGATCACGCTCGGCCCCGCGCCGAGGTGGAACAGCATCGGCACGGGGACGCCGTCGACGAGGTAGCCCGAGTTACCGGGGGGCGCGCCGCGCACGTAGAAGAACGGCACCCCGCTGAAGATCGGCGTCACGCCGGGCAGCGCCTCGACGGCCCGGAACGGGTCGCCGAACGCGCCGGGCAGCTGGCGGATCTCGCCGCCTCCCATCGTGACCGTGCCGACCTCCTTGCGGTCTCCCTCGACGGTGAGGTCGACGACGTCGGGCTTCTTGGGCGGGGGCGGCTTGGGCTTCGGCTTCTCGTCCGGCTTCGGGGGCGGGTCTTGCTCCGTGGGTGGCGGGGGCTCGACCTTGGGTGGCGTGAAGACGATCTTCGCGCGGATGGTCGCGCGGATCGGGAGGCCGTCCCTGGTCGCGGGCTCGAAGCGCCACGCCTTCGCGTTCTCGATCGCGGCCGCGGCGAACGGCTCGTCGCCGTCGATGACGGTCACGTCGGAGACCGTGCCGTCCTTCTCCACGATCACCTGCACGACGACCGTGGCCTCGCCCTCGGCGCCGGCAGGGTAGGGCACGAGGGGCGCGTCGATCTGCTTCGGCGGGACGAGCACGCTCGCCGGCTTGGGCGGCGGATCGGCCATGACGCGCGATCCCACCGCGGTGGCGCAGGCCGCCACCAGGACAGCGACGAGCGGGCGCCTCACGCCCGCAGAGTGCCACGAACTCGCGGCACGGGTGATGGCAAAGCCCGCGTCAGGAGACCGTGACCTTGAAGGCGAGGGTGCCCATGTAGACCTTCTTGCCCACCACGGTGGCGCGGATCACGACGTCGATGCTGCCGGCGGCGAGACCCGTGCACACGCCCTTGTATCCGCTCGTGAGGTAGGCATCGAGGCCGAGGGTGGCGAGATCGACCTTGCCGTCCTTGGGGAGCACCTTGAAATCGCCACCGGTGGCGTCGGCCAGGTTCTTGAGGTTGTAGAGCGGCGCCTTGCCCGTGTCCTTGCCGACGACGTGGGCCACGGCGCGGCCCGAGAGCTCGCTCACGAGGTCTTCCCCCGAGGGAGGAAGCCAGCTCGGACCGAGCTTGCTCGCTCCCGGCGAGCCCTTCTGGTGCGCCGGGTTGTCGCCCACCACGACGAAGACGTGCGCGGCACCTGGGCGATAGGCGACCTGGCGATCGGCGTACTGCAACGCGCCGAGGGTGTTCTCGGCCGCGTCGCCGCCGCCGGCCCCGAGGGCGCCGCTCACCTTGAGCTCGCCGAGGAACTTCTCGAACATGCCCAGATCCGAGAGCCCGACGTAGGGGCGCGCGACGTTGTCGAACGAGGGCGGGTCGAAGTCTCCCTTGCCCACGAAGAACTTGCCGGGCTTGCCGCGCGTCGCGAAGGCGTCGCCGTAGGTGTACATCGAGAACCGCGCGTCGACGCCGCCCGCCGAGACCTTCTGCGCGAACGCCTTGATCGAGTCGGAGATGCCGTGCACGGTGCCGGACATCGAGCCGGTCGTGTCGTTGACGAACACGAGGTCGACGGGCGCGGGCTTGCTCGACGAGACGCCGCCGATGCTGCACGAGAGCGCGAGCGAGCCGCTCAGCTGCGCCGTGATGGAGACGTTCGCGAACAGGGGGTTCACCGGGATGCCCTGCAGATCAGGGTGCTTGATGGCGGCCATGGAGATCGAGAGCGCACCCGAGGCGTCGACGCCGAGTCCGGCCGACAGCCGCAGGTCGCCCTCCGGCTTGGCAGAGGTGATCTTGGCGACCTTGCCGGACGAAGGCGAGGGCACGCCGGGCAGCGGCATGCCGGGGATGACGGTGGGGATGGGGGGGAGCCCGGGCGGCAACACCACCTGCGCGGTGGCGGGCGTGGACAGCACCGCAAAACCAGCCACCGTGAGAACTGCCCCGAGGGAACGACCGCGCATGCCAGACCTCCAATCCAGGGACGGGGGGCCGCCCCGACCATTCAAAGGTACCGGTCCGGGTAACGAATCGGCGCGATTTCCGACGGGGACCGACGTCCGAGCCAGACGCGCTATAGGACGCCCGTGCGTCTCGATCACGACCTCGTCGTCGTCGGCGG
>JAEUKC010000165.1:0-4209 GCA_016794445.1 Myxococcales bacterium | reverse complement strand
GTGTCGTCTCTCAGGCTATTCCACCGGCTGCGTCTCACCCTCTCTCGTGACAGCACCGCCGCCGTCTCTCGGTGTGCGTGATCGTTTCGGCAACTTGGACGCAGTGGTGTAGAGCGAGACGCCGGGTGCCCGCGCGGCACGCGCGGGCAGCCCAGCGTGGTCGCTGTGCAACTACACGACCTCCTGCATCGCGAGCTGGAGGTGCTCGGTGTTGACGGCCTTCGCCTTGCCGATCGCCGCGGCGATGAGGGCATGGTGGGCGAGGCTGTTGGCCTTGCGCAGCAGGCCGGTCGAGGCCTGGTAGATGGCCTCGATGGTGGGCGGCTCGAAGAGGGGCAACTCGGTCCCCGCGAGCCGGAGGCGATGGGTCAGGTAGGGCCCGATCTCGTCACGGGTGAGGCCCCGCACGTGGGCGCGGACGACGACGCGCTGGGCGAGGGCATCGAGTGCGGCCATACCCAACCGGCGGCGGAGTTCCGAGTGGCCGACCAGCAAGACCGTGAGCCGGTTCTCGGAGTCCATCGCGTAGTTGGTGAGCAGCCGGAGATCCTCGAGCAGGTCCGTGCGCAGGTGATGGGCCTCGTCCACGATGAGGATGGGGCGCAGCCTGTTCTCCGCGCAGAGACGCGAGACCTCGCTGCGGATCTGCTTGAAGAGCGCGGCGCGGTTGCGTTCGGTCGGCAGCCCCATCTCCCAGGCGATCGACTTGTAGAGGTCCATCGCGTTGCCCGTCGTCATGCTGACGTACAGCACGCGATGGAGCCCGGTGTGGAGCTGGGCGACGAGGCTGCGGCACGCCGTGGTCTTGCCGGAGCCGCTGTCGCCCGTGGCGATGCCGATGCCATGCATCTCGACGAGGTGGCGCAGGCGTGCCCGGAGTTCGGCGAGCGATGTGGACTCGAAAAGATCGTCCGCAGCGATCTCCTTGTCGAAGGGATGGCGCGTCAGCGCGAAGTGCTTGCGGTACATCAGAAGAGCCTCCGTACTTCGTCCTCGGTCAGGTCCCGCATGGCCATGCCCACCGGCTCGTCGGCGCCGGAGTCCTTCGGGATCTCGAGGTTCTTGGTCGAGCCGTTGCGCTTGATGAAGCTGTTGGCCAGCATGTCGACCCGACGAGCGATCTCGACGCGGCGACCCTGGTGCCAGACCTCCACGGCGCGCTTGTTCGGCTTGCGCGCCGGGTCGAAGCGGAGCGTCACGCGCTCGCCGACCAGCGCCGCGTCCACCTCGAAGGCCACCCCGTCGAGGGTGACGGTGCGGTCACGCTGCACGAAGCGCTTCTGCTCGGCGAGGAAGTGGTCGCCGAGGTCCGCCGCCGGCATCCGCACCCCCTCGCTCGTGCGCGCCCACTTGTCGGCGGGGCTCTCGTCACCGAGGCCGCGGTGCGGGGCGTGGTGGTATTCGCCCTCGATCCACGCGGCCAGAGCCCGGTTCATGGCCTCGAGCGAGGCGAGCTGCTCGGGTCGCAGCATCGGCAAGAGCTGCATGCGTGCGGTCCGAAACCAGCGCTCCATCTTGCCCTTGCCTTGCGGCGCATAGGGCTTCGCGTGGATGAGCGCGATGCCGAGCTTGGCGCACACGAGCGCGAGCTGCTTCGAGCGGAAAGCCGCGCCATTGTCGACATACAGGCGCTTGGGAATGCCACGGCGGCGCACCGCCTGCTCCAGCACCGGGAGGTAGGCCACCGTGCCCTCCGAGAAGGCGAAGGCCGCGTACGGCACGACCCGGGTCGCGTCGTCGATGATCGCGATGAGGTACGTGCGCCGGGTCCGAGTGCCCTCACGGATCTTCGGCCCGTACATCACGTCACTCATCCACAGATCGCCGGCAGCCTCGTGTTCGAAGCGGCGACGATCCTTGCTCGTCGGGTCGTCAGGCTTCTTCTTCATCAGCCCGCGACGTGCGAGCAGACGGTGCACGGTCGACTCGGGTAGTGCCACCTCCTCGGTCGCGACGTCGTGGTGGTCGAGACGCACCTTCTTGATCAGCAGTGGAATCGACAGCTCGGGGCAGTCCTCCTTCAGCTGACACAGGCGGTCGACGACCTCCGCTGGGATCGAGCGCGACGAGCCCACGTCGGCGCGCTCGCGAGGCACGAGCGCGTCGAAGCCGCCGCGACGGTAGTCGCGAAGCCACCCGCGCATGGTCTCGGCAGCGACGTGACGGCGGAGCGATCCCGGGATCGTGTAGTCGGCCTCGGCCTTCTTCGTGAGCATCGCGTACAGCCCGCGTTGATGCGGCTCGAGCTGCACGAGGTCGGCGATCACGCCGAAGCGAAAGAGCGCGATCTCCCGACGACGCTCGTCGAGCTCGCCTTGCGCCGGAGGCGATTCGGGATGGGTGGACGGTGTGGAGACGGTCTTCATGACGACGGCCTTTCGGTGCGCCGCTCCGGACCTGCTCCGGGCGACGTGCCGACAAGCTCGTCGAGCGCGGCTACGGCGGCTGGCCCCGCTTCGTGTGGGGCGACCTCGACGAGCCCATCTCACCCGCTCCCCCAGGTGCGAAATCCGAGAGGCGTCGGCAACGACCCGAGGTGTCGCTCCGCCACCTTGCGCAGGACGACGAGGACCTCGGTCACCCCGAGGGTCGCCCGGAACTGGCTGAGAGTCGGTCCGACGCCGACGAAGCGCTCGGGCAACAGCGTTGCGATGGCGACCAGCGCCGCACGCACCGCCGCGACCCGACGCCGGATCGAGCGCACCGCACCGGCGAAGCCAAGGACGACACCGGCGGCGTCGGGCGCGTGGACGACGTCGACCGCGGCACCGACACTGCCCGCGACCTCGACGGCCGCCACCACCCGCTCGACAGCCGCCAGTGTGCACGACAGTCGCGCAGCCAAGAAGCTGGGCAACAAGCTGATCGAGGCCCTGGCCTTCGGGCACCACCAGCGCGGCACCCGTGCTCCGGGAGGAGACACCCGTCGGTAGCTCCCCAACCGCTCGACCCCGCATCCACCCGAAGGATGGAAGGGGCAGGCGTCGAGATTTGCATCCTCCCAGGCGCGTTCGCTAACGTACCGCTCGTCGGCCAGCGGGCAATTCCAGTGTTTTTGCACGTGAGTCGGCACGAGCCCAAGCGTGGACTAGACGCTTGGGCTCACCTTTCACGGGCACCCTCGCCCAGCCCCAGCGTCTCGCCAACCTCCCGCACTACGACGCCGTCTCACGCAATCCAACGAGTACGAAGATCGAGACCGGAGGCACGGGGGATCACGACAGGGGGCGAGGCCCTACACACGGTACCGACGGCCCTCGTAGACCATGCCTTCGTTGGCAATCTCGGGGTGCTCGGCGTGGGCGACGATCTCGAAGCGCATGAAGTCGCCGAGTTCGAGCCCGGCGGCGCGCTGGAGTCGCTCGAGCAGGTCGACGGGCGAGCCGACCAGTCGGAGATCGACGTCCTTGGTCGTGCGAGCGCGGTCGACGCGGAGCTCCACGACGAGACCACCCTTGAGCGTCACGGCATCGCCGAACTCGACGGTGATGCGCGTGAGTAGCCGCTGGAAGACGAGTAGCTGACGACGCCGAGCGAAGTCGGTGCCGCTCGACGATGCGGAGCGGAGGCGCGTCTCCAGTGCCTGCTTGAAGGCGGCCGCCGTGGCGTAGCGAATCGGCGTCACGCGGCACTCCCCTGCGCGAGGATGTGGCGGGCTTGCACCTTGGTGACAAGCTTTCGGCGCTCGGCCTGGCCCACGGCGGCCTCGACGAGCTCGGGCGAGACATGTGCTCGCACGCAGTCGCGGAGCGTTCTCGGCACGCTCGTGACAGGTACCGCGCCGACCTCGATCTGCTCGCGGCGCGAGACGTCGTCGTGGTGCAGTACCACGCCCCTGGGCGTGCGAAGGCGCCGCCTGGCCCAGCTCGAAGGGAGCGTGAGGTGCACCTTGCGGGGGAGGACGTCGGACAGTTGGTGCAGGAAGAGGGCGGTCTCGTGAGAGAAGACACCTTCCTGCTCGCACCACAGATAGATGGCGGTGAGGTCTTCGTGCTCTCCGGCCGGGTAGTGGACGATGCGGTAGATGCCCCGCCGCACACGGACCACCCGGCCGTTCTTCAGGTACTTGAGCAGCAGCTGGGGCGAGTACCCGGCCTCGGCCGCCTGTTGTGTCGTGAACAGACCATCCTGTCCGACGGCGAAGTCGAACAGGCGGTCCCAGTCGGGTGCGGTCGGCGCAGGCAGCACGCACGAAAGGTAACCCATGGT
>JAEUKC010000324.1:0-15964 GCA_016794445.1 Myxococcales bacterium | reverse complement strand
CCGATGCCAATGCCGTTGCTACGGAGTCGTCTGCCCCCATCCGTCACCCCCCTTGTACGAGCCCCCACTCCGATTCCACCGAGACTAGACCCGGCGGTCAAGGTTCGAAGCGCCTCGCCGCCGTGCTAGACGACGAGGGTTCATGGACGCTCGGTCTCACGAAGCACGCCACACGCCAGAACTGGCTGCGCCTGCGCCGAGGCGCGGCCGGAAGGTCGCGAGTCATCACGCGCTCTACGAGCGCATCGATCGCGCCCGGTGCGACGTCTGTGACGTGCTGCTCGTGGACGTCGATGCCCACGAACGGGGGACCGACGAGCCGGGGGCCGACGAAAGGGTGGCCGAGCGCGCCGGCGCTGGGCTCTACCTCTGGACGCGGGGGCGCGAGCTGCGCTTCGAAGAGGCGCCGCTCTGCGCGCGCTGCGGTCCGGCCATCGCCATCACCGCGATGCGGCGCTGGCTGATCGAAGACGAAGAAGAAGGCTGAACCGAACTCGACGAGGGCCGAACCCATGCCGCGCGCGACGCTTCGCTGTTTCGCCGGGTGCCCGGGAGACTTCCCGCTCACCCAGGCCATCTACCGTTGCCCTCGCTGCAACGGCCTGCTCGACGTCGTCCACGATCTCGACGCGCTCGGGCACACCCGCCCCGACGCGTGGCGGGCGATCTTCGACAGCCGCTACAAGCGCACCGTGTGGCCGTTCGGCAGCGGCGTGTGGGGCAAGAAGGAGTGGGTCATCCCCGAGGTGCCCGACGACGCGATCGTCTCGCTCGACGAGGGCGGCACCAACCTGTTCTGGGCGGAGCGGCTCGGGCGCGAGCTCGGCATGCGCGACCTGTGGATCAAGATGTGCGGCAACTCGCACACCGGGAGCTTCAAGGATCTCGGGATGACCGTGCTCGTCAGCGTGGTGCGCTGGGCCATGCGCGACCACGGGCTGTCGGTCCGGGCGATCGCCTGCGCGTCGACCGGGGACACGAGCGCTTCGCTCGCCGCCTACGGCGCCACCGCCGGCATCCCGGTGGTGGTGCTCCTGCCGCGCGGCAAGGTGTCGACCGCGCAGCTCGTGCAGCCGCTCGCCAACGGCGCCCTCGTGCTGGCGCTCGACACCGATTTCGACGGCTGCATGGCCATCGTGCAACAGCTCGCCGAGGCCGGCCTGGTCTACCTCGCGAACTCGATGAACGCGCTGCGCCTCGAGGGCCAGAAGACGGTGGCCATCGAGGTGGTGCAGCAGTTCGACTGGGAGGTCCCCGACTGGATCATCCTGCCGAGCGGCAACCTCGGCAACGCGAGCGCGCTCTACAAGGGGTTCGCGATGCTCAAGGCGCTCGGGCTCACGTTCAAGCTCCCGCGCCTCGTGGTGGCGCAGGCCGAGCGCGCGAACCCGCTCGTGCGCGCGGTGCGGGCCGGCGCCACCACCGTCACGCCCATGAAGGCCGAGCCCACCGTCGCCAACGCGATCCAGATCGGCGCGCCGGTCTCGGCCCCGCGCGCGATGATGGCCCTCACGGCCATGAACGGGCTCGCCATCGACGCGACCGAGGACGAGATCGCCGACGCCGCGGCGCGCGCCGACCTCACGGGCACCTACTGCGACCCGCACACCGGCGTGGCGCTCGCCGCGCTGTTCAAGCTGCGCGCGCAGGGCGCGATCGGCGAGAACGAGCGGGTGGTGGTCATCTCCACCGCGAGCGGGCTCAAGTTCACCGAGTTCAAGGTGGGCTACCACGAGCGCGCGCTCGCCGGCATCGAGTCGCGCCGCGCCAACGCGCCCGTCGTGCTGCCACCGACCCTCGGGCCGGTGGTCGACGCCATCCGGGCGCGCTGGCCGTGACGGCGCGGGGCTCCACCGGCTCGAGGCCTGCGGGGCAAGCCCCGCTCGACGACATCGACACCTTCGCGCGGGTGGTCGAGGCGCAGAGCTTCTCGCGGGCGGCCCGCGCGCTCCACCTGCCCACGTCCACGGTCAGCCGCAGCGTCGCGCGGCTCGAGGCGTCGCTCGGCGTGCAGCTCTTGACGCGCACGACCCGCGCCCTCGCCCTCACCTCGGACGGCGCGGCGTTCATCGCGCGGGCGGGCCCGGCGCTCGCTTCGCTGCGAGAGGCGGTGCGCGCGGTCATCGAGCCCGCGGATCGACCCCACGGCGTGCTCCGGCTCACCGCGCCCTACGATCTCGGCACGGAGTGGGTCCCCGAGCTGGTCGCCCTCTACGTGGCGCGCCACCCCGACGTCAGCGTCGACGTGCACCTCTCGGGGCGCACCGTCGACCTCGTGTCCGAGGGCTTCGACGTGGCGATTCGCGCGGGTCGGCTCCGCGACTCCACGCTGGTCGCCAAGAAGGTGCGGTCGCTCGAGGCGGGGCTCTTCGCGGCGCCCGCCTACCTGGCTCGCTCCACGCCGATCCGCACCCCGGCTGACCTCGGAGCCCAGGAGATGGTGCTCTTCAAGAGCAAAGATCACCGGCTGACGTTGAGGCTCGTCGGTCCGCGGGACGCGACCGCCAGCGTCGAGGTCCGCGGACGCATCAACACCGACGACTTTGCGTTCGTGCGGGGCGCGCTGCGGAGCGGCTGCGGGGTCGGGATCCTGCCGCGATTCCTCGGGCACGGCGACCAGCGCGAGGGCCGACTCGTGCAGGTCTTGCCGGGCTGGACCCCGAACCCGGGCGGGCAGCTGCACCTCGTCTACCCGGCGGCGCAGCACGTGCCGGCCAAAGTGATTGCCTTTCGCGATCTGCTGCTCGAGCGAGCCTCGGCGATCCCGCTCTGACGATTGAGGGGCCACGCGCGGAGGGCTAGGACAGGGGCATGGAACCCCTCGCACGGCACGAGACCTTCCCCGGCGTGTCCGGGCCGGTCGTGGTGGTGGTGATGGACGGCGTCGGCATCGGGCGCGGGGACGAAGGCGACGCGGTCGCGCTCGCGCGGACACCGGTGCTGCACCACCTCCGCGACACGGTGCCCTACCGGTCCCTGCTCGCCCACGGCACCGCGGTCGGCATGCCCGGCGACGACGACATGGGCAACAGCGAGGTCGGCCACAACGCCATGGGCGCCGGTCGGGTGTTCGACCAGGGCGCCAAGCTGGTGCGCGGCGCCATCGAGTCGGGTCGCATCTGGGAAGGCACCGCGTGGCGCGGCGCGGTCGGCACCGTGCGTCAGAGCGGCGAACCGCTGCACTTCATCGGCCTGCTCTCCGACGGCAACGTGCACAGCCACATCGACCACCTCATCGCGATGATCGAGCGGGCCCACGAGCGCGGCGTCCACTCGGTGCGCGTGCACGTGCTGCTCGACGGGCGCGACGTCGCCGAGACCAGCGCCCTCGACTACGTCGACGAGCTCGAGCGGGTCCTCGGCGGCATCAACGAGGAGCACGGCCGCGACTACCGCGTGGCCTCCGGCGGCGGCCGCATGACCACCACCATGGACCGCTACGAGGCGGAGTGGGGCATGGTCGAGCGCGGGTGGAACGCGCACGTGCACGGGCGGTCGGATCACCGGTTCCCGAGCCTGCGCGCCGCGGTCGAAGGCCTCCGCGCCGAGCACCCCGGGGTCATCGACCAGAACCTGCCCACGTTCGTGATCGTGGACGGCGCCGGCAAGCCCGTCGGGCCGATCCGCGATGGCGCCGCGGTCATCCTGTTCAACTTCCGCGGTGACCGCGCGATCGAGATCACGCGCGCGTTCGAGCAGGAGAGCTTCACCCACTTCGACCGCGGCCCCGTGCCCAAGGTGTTCTACGCCGGCATGATGCAGTACGACGGCGACCTGCGGTTGCCCTCGCGCTTCCTCGTCTCGCCGCCCACCATCGACCGCACGCTCGGGGAGTACCTGGCCCACGCCGGGGTCCCGCAGCTCGCGATCAGCGAGACCCAGAAATACGGCCACGTGACCTACTTCTGGAACGGCAACCGCACCGAGCCGTTCGACGCGTCGACCGAGACGTACGTCGAGATCGAGAGCGACGTGAAGCCGTTCGAGGAGCGCCCCTGGATGAAGGCGGCCGAGATCACCGACCGCCTGATCCAGGAGCTCAAGACGGGGCGGTACCGGCACGCGCGGGTGAACTACGCGAACGGCGACATGGTCGGGCACACCGGCGTGCGAGAGTCGGCCATCATGGCGGTCGAGGCCGTCGATCTCTGCCTCGGGCGCCTCTTGCCCGTGATCACCGCGCTCGGCGGCGCCGCGCTGGTCACCGCCGACCACGGCAACGCCGACGAGATGATCGAGATCGACAAGAAGACCAAGCAGCTCCAGCGCGACGCGCACGGGCACTACCGACCGAAGACGAGCCACACCCTCAACAAGGTGCCGCTCTACGTGGTCGGCGCGCCCGGGGTGAAGCTCGTCGTGAACGAGCACGCCGGGCTCGCCAACCTCGCGGCCACCACGCTGCAGCTGCTCGGCTACGCGGCGCCCGAGGGATACGCGCCTTCGTTGCTCGCGTGAGGGCGAGCGAGGCGGGCGAACACGGCGAGGTGGGTGATCAGGATCATCGGCACGACGAAGGTGGGGAGCACCGCGTAAGGGAAGCGCCCGAGCGTGGCCTGCATTCGCGGATCCTGTGCGAAGACCACGAGGCGCTGGGCGGTGGCGACGACGACGATCATGTCGAGCAGACCGAACGTGTTCCACGCGAACACGACCGCGCGCCGCAGGGGCGTCAGATCCGCGGCCGCGACGAGGGCCACGACGACGAGGCCGCCCGCCAGCAGGTCGCCCGGGCCGGCCACCCGCGCGAAGGCCACCGGCAAGGTCCCTTGCGCGGCCTCCCGGAGGAACGCCAGCCCGAAGGGGATGCGCACCAGGTGGAACGCGATCGCCAGGCGGGGATCGAACCCGGCGACGTACGCGCGGAGGGCCGCGCTCCGGCGATGCGCGAAGACGGCGGCCCCGGTGAGGCCGAAGATCATGGCCGGGATCAGCGGACGCGGCGCGCGCGCGAGGGTGTTGCTGGCCGCGAGCAACAGGGCGACGGCGGCCCAGCAGGCGACCAGGAGGAAGAGGCGGGAGCGGACGTTCATGGCGCCCCTCCATCCACCCCCCGTGCCGTCGCGATCGCGCGGGCGGGGCCAGCACGGCTGTCGGGCCCCGATGCAGGGGGGTGTCGGAATCCTTTGCAGGTGCAGCGGCTCCGGCCGAGCGCCGTCGCGGGCTCACGACTTGCTGGAGGCGCGCGGTGACCCCCGATCGCGCGCGCACGCTCGCCGCCTCGACCGCGTTCCTGCGGTGGCGCCCGTGGATCGTGGCGCCGGTGATGGTGACGACGCTCGTCCTCCTGACCCACGCCGCGGTCCCGCTCCGCCAGCGCGCCGGGCTCACGGCCGGGTTCTCGGTGATGCTGGCGTTCTTCGTGTTCGAGGCGATCCGCGCGCGTCGTTCCACGGTCTCGGAGCGGGCGCTCCTCGGGTCGATGGTGTTCACCGAGATCGGGATCGGCGCGGCGTGCGCCCTCTCGGGTGGGCTCGCAGGGCCACTCCTGCCGATGCTGCTCGCGCCCACGATCGTCGGCCTCGCCGCGTTCGGTCGGCGTCGAGCCAGCGGGGGCGTGCTCGGGGTCACGGCCGCCGTGCTGCTCGGCCTCGTGCTCCTCCCGGCCGGGGTGCCGTTCGCCGCCCTCGCGCCCGAGATCCACCGACCGATCGCGCTGCTCGCCACGGCCGCCGCGCTGGTGCTGGCCGGCACGGGCGCGATCACGCTCGGCGACGCCTATGGCGCTGCGCGCGCCGACACCGACGCGGCGCGCGACGCCGCGGTGGAGGCGGCGATCGAGCGGAGCCGCGCGGTGGCGACGCTGGGGGCGCAGGTCGCGCACGAGATCAAGAACCCGCTCGCCTCGATCCAGGGCCTGGCCGAGCTGCTCGCCGAGGACGCGAGCGAACCGCGCGCGAAGAAGCGACTCGCCGTGATGGTCGGCGAGGTCGCGCGGATCGAGACCATCGTGAAGGACTACCTCGCGTACGCGCGTCCCCTCGCGGCCGAGGCGGGCGAGGTCGACCTCGGGGCCCTCGTCGCGCGTGTGCTCGCGGGGCTCGAGGGGCGCGCGGCGCGCGCGGGGGTGACGCTGCGCTGCGCGGGGGAGGCTTCGATCCGCGGCGATGGTCCGCGCCTCGAGGAGGCCATCCTCAACGTCGTGCTCAACGCGATCGAGTCGGGAGGCCGCGCGGTGCGGGTCGTCCTCTCGGGGACCGGGCCCGTGGAGATCGAGGTCGTCGACGATGGTCCGGGCATGGCCCCCGAGACCCTCGCGCGCGTGGGCACGCCGTTCTTCACCACGCGCGGCGGAGGGACGGGGCTCGGCGTCGCGCTCGCGCGGCAGGTCGCCGAGCACCACCGGGGTACGCTGTCGTTCGTGAGCGCAGAGGGACGCGGGACCACGGCCACGTTCACGCTCGAGGGCGCGCCGTGAAGGTGCTGATCGTCGACGACGAGCCCGGCGTCCGCTTCACGCTGGCCTCTGCCCTCGAGGCGCCCGGGTTCGAGGCCGTCGAGGCGGCGAGCGGCCCCGAGGCGCTCGAGCTCGTGGAGGACGTCGACGTCGTGGTCACCGACCTCGTCATGCCCGGCATGGACGGCCTCGCGCTGCTCGCGGCGATCCGCGCGCGCGACCCCGAGCTCCCGGTGATCCTCCTCACCGCGCAGGGCTCCGAGCGCACCGCGGTGCAGGCGATGAAGGCCGGCGCGTACGACTACCTGACCAAGCCGTTCCACGTCGACGAGGTGCGGCTCGCCGTGTCGCGCGCGGCCGAGGCGCGGCGGCTGCGGCGGCGCTCGCGCGACCTCTCGATCGAGCGGCAGCTCGGGCGGCCCGTCGTGGGCACGGCCCCGGCGTTCGTGGCGGTGCTCGAGGCGGCGCACCGCGTGGGCCAGCGGGACGTGACCGTGCTCGTGCGCGGAGAGACCGGCACCGGCAAGGAGCTCGTGGCCGAGCTGCTCCACGCGGCGAGCCCGCGCCGCAAGGGGCCGCTCGTGCGGTTCAACTGCGCGGCGCTGCCCGAGGGGGTGGCCGAGGCGGAGCTGTTCGGCCACGTGCGCGGCGCGTTCACCTCGGCCACCGCGACGCGCAAGGGTCTCTTCGCGCAGGCGCACGGCGGCACGCTGGTCCTCGACGAGGTGGGCGAGCTCTCGCTCGCGGTGCAGGCCTCGCTCCTGCGGGCGTTGCAGTCGGGCGAGATCCAGCCCGTCGGCGGCGCCCCGACCAAGGTCGACGTGCGCATCGTCGCGTGCACGCACCGCGACCTGCTCGCCGAGGTGCAGCGCGGCGCGTTCCGCGAGGACGTCTACTACCGGCTCTCGGTGGTGGAGCTCGTGCTTCCGCCGCTGCGCGCGCGGCGCGAGGACATCGCCCCGCTCGCGGAGGCGTTCGCGCGGCGCCTCGGGGCGCGGTTCGGCGTGCACGCGCGGCTCTCCACCGGCCTGCTCGCGGCGCTCTCGGCGCGCGACTGGCCCGGCAACGTGCGCGAGCTCGAGAACGCCGTCGCGCGCATGCTCGCGCTCTCGGACGACGGCGCGCTCGACGTCGACGCGCTCGCGCTCCTCGGCGAGACCGCGCGGAGCCCCTCGGGGGAAGGCCTCCGCGCGCAGGTCGGCGCGTTCGAACGGGCGCTGCTCGCGCGGGTCCTCGAGGAGTGCGACGGCAACCAGTCGGAGGCCGCGCGCCGCCTCGGGGTGACGCGCGTGACCTTGCTCGACAAGCTGCGCCGCCACGGGCTCCGCGCGTAGGCGTCAGCGGGCTGGCGCGGCGCCACGCCCGTGCCGTCACCTCAGGGTTCGATCTCGGGCAGCGCGTGCACCGAGCCCGCGTCGTACACGACCATTCGTCCAGCGCGCACGAAGTCGAGGTAGGCGGCCTTGGTCGCCTCGTTCGGGTAGAACGTGTGCGAACTCCGGGACTGCCAGTCGGTGCACTTGCGGCAGATCTCGGGCAGGTCGCCGAAGCGGCGGCGGAAGTGCATCTCACGCACCCACTTGAGCGAGGCGTTCCACATCTCGCGGAGGCTCGACTGCTCGATGTTTCCGGCGATGAACTTCGCGTCGACGTCGGCCGCGCAGAGCACCACGTTGCCGTTCCAGAGGACGGTCATCGTGTCGACGAGCCACCCACACGGGGTGCGGCCTTCGCCCGTCGTGATCCGGTAGTCGCCGCCGGGCACCGTGCCCGCGTGAAAGCCCTTCGGTCGGGTCTTGATGATCACGTCGTGCGACGACCAGTAGCGGACGAAGTCGTCCACCTCGTGCTCGGTCTCGCCGAACACGGTGAAGCCGACCTCGACGAAAGGCCGCGCGAGGCCCCGCTTGGCGCGCTCCTCGAGGAGCTTGTGCACGCCGCGGTACACGCCCTCGAGGCCGCTGGTCTTCTTCGCCGGACGCACGAGGCGGTGGGTGGCCTCGGTGTGGGCGTCGCAGCTCACGCTGATGCGGTCGATGTTGCCCTCGAGCAGCCGGTCGACGTGCTTCTCCACGAGGGTGCCGTTGGTGTTGAGCGTGATCTTCCGACAACCGAGGCGGCGCGCGGTGGCCATGCGGTCGAACAGCTCGTCGCCCAGCAGCAGCGCTTCGCCCATGTAGGCGGGGAGAATCTCGGTGAGCGGGCTCTCGCGGGCGATCTCGTCGACGATGCGGTTGTAGATCGCGCGGGGCATGTGGCCCTTGGGGCGCTCGAGGTAGCTGCGGCCACAGAACGTGCAGTTCTGGTTGCAGGCCGCGGTGGACTCGATGACGACCTGCGGCGGGAACTGCGTGTGACAGAGGTCGGGCGAGGGCTTCACCTCGACGATCTCCTTGAGCATGCGGCGGTACAGGGTCTCCTTCTGCACCGGTTCGGTGGCGACCTCGATCATGGGCTTGCCTCCCCGTGGGCGGTTCGATTTCGGCGAGCGGGGCTCGCGACGTGCCTGGTCACTCTGCACGTCGCGAGCCAGCGTCTCGTCAGCCCTTCACGGTGAGGAGCGGCTCGAGGCGAGCGACCGCCCTGGCGACGCCCGCCTCCTCGACGGTGCGCACGACCGGGGTGATGGGCTTGTAGGCGTACGGCGCCTCCTCCATCAGCCGCCGGCGGTGCTTGTCGAGGACGTCCCGCCGCCCCCGGACCTCCGGGGCCTCCGGGTCGATCGGCGTCACCACCCGGAGCGGCGCCACCTCGCGCTCGTAGGTGGCGTCGTCGACGTGGGTCGCGCGACCGCGGGTGAGCGCGCGCCCCGCCCCGTGGCACGCGCTGCACAGCGCGGCCTCGTCCCCCTGCCCCGCGAGCAGGAAGCTCGAGGCGCCCATCGATCCCGGGATGATCACCGGCTGGCCGAACCAGCGATACGGCCCGTGGTCCTCGTGGATCGCCGGCGTCGCGCCCTTGCGGTGCAGGTAGCGCTCGTCTCCCTGCTCCCAGATCAGGTTGTGCGGCGCGTCGTAGACGAGCTGCGCCGCGACCGAGGCCCCCGTCGCCTCCTCGAGGGCGCGCACCGCCATGAGGCCGAGGAACAGGCGGTTCGCGAACGCGAAGTTCGCCGCGTTCCGCAGCGCGTCGAGGTACGCGCGCGCGTGGCGAGCGTGGGGGCCCGTCGTCGGGAGCACGTAGAACCCGTGCGCCGGATGGCGGAGCCCCGCGGGATACAGCGACCGTGCGAGCTCGCCGAAGTGACCGCCCACGAGGTGACCGAGGCCGACGGAGCCAGTGTGCACCATGATGGTGACGGCACCTTTGCTGACGCCGTACGCGTGCGCGGCGGCGCATCGAGGATCTCCTCGACGACCTGCAGCTCGACGAAGTGGTTGCCTCCACCGACCGAGCCGATCTGCGGATCGCGCCCATCCTGGGCGCCCGAGCCCTGGATGAACCGCTCGAACGCGAAGACGTCGCGCGCCGGCAGCGTCCCGTCGAAGTGAACGCGGTCGAGGTCGCGACGCTGCTGCGCCGGGTCGTAGCGGGTCCAGAGCCCCCGCGCCTGGTTGTCGGCGCGCGTGTCGTGGAGCCCGACGAGCCCGTGGCGGAGCAGCGCGTCCCGCTGGCGAGGGGACATGGGGATGTCGCGCTCGCCGCGGAAGAAGATGCCCCGCAGGCGGCGCTCGAGGGCCCGCGCGTGCCGCTCCACCGTCTCGCGACGGAGGTCGGTCACGAGCAGACGCATGCCGCAGCACACGTCGTTGCCGACGGCGCCGGGGATGACGAAGCCGCGCGCGTCGAGGACGGTCCCCACGGGGATGCCCGACCCCCGATGGAAGTCGGGCGTGAGCACCATCGCGGCGATGCGCCCCGGCACCTCGCCGAAGAACGGCGGCGTGCTTCGCGCGAGCGTGTCCAGCGTGCCCGCGATCGAGGCGACCGAGAGCACCTGGGTGATGGCGTCCGCTTCGACGCGGACGTCGGGGCGGGCGTAGAGGGTGAGAGGAAAACCGAACGGATGAGCGATGCTCGAGCGCACGCCGTCGAGGCGTGAGAGAGCAGACGTGGGATGAGACAAAGCTGCGAGCTCCTCCGGGTCGAACGCGTCGAACCGGGCACGTGAAGAGACAGGCGGCCTCCAGCGGCGCCCACACGGCGACGGAAGACCGGTCGATTCACGGGTGCCGAGCACCCGAGCAGCAGCGCGCGGAGTATGCGTCGCGGAGAGCGATCGTGCAACCCGCGGGTGCTAGCGACGCCGGCGGAGCAGCCCGCCGAGGGCGAGGAGCGCGACGACGACGGCACCCTGTGCGCCGCCCCCGGACCGACCGGCGGGCATCGCGCAGCCTCCGTCCTCCACGGGAGGGGTGGTGGCGGCCACGCAGAGCCGGCTCGTGGTGTCGCACGCGAAGCCGTTGGCGCAGTCCGCGCTGGTCGCGCAGCTGTTCCGGCAGGCGCCGAACGCGGGCTCGCAGACGAACGGCGAGCAGTCGAACGGCACCGCGTCGTCGCCGGGGCACGAGGCGCCGGGGCCTGCGCAGAACGCCGGTCCGACGCCGGTCGCCGGGCCGGTGCAGCGGTTGCGACCGCACATCGTTCCCTTGCCCGAGCCCACGCACTCGCCCGCGCCGCCGCACGTGCCGAGGCAGGTGTTGGAAGGGCCACACTCGTTGCGCAGATCGACGCCCACCGGCTCGACGGTGCACTTGCCCGGGTTGCTCAGCAGCGCGCACGAGTGGCACCGCTCCTTGCACGCGGTGTCGCAGCACACGCCGTCGACGCAGTGTCCGGTCGCGCACTCCGAGCTCTTGGTGCACCGGACGAACTCGGAGACCTCGGGCTTGCCGGGCAGCGTGGGCGCGGCGCCGTCGGCGGTGGTCCAGGTGTCGGAGGGCGCGTCGGCGCCGCTGTCGGTCGCGCCAGTGTCGGCGGGGCCGGCGTCGGTGGGGACGGCGTCGGCCGTGTCAGCAATGGCACCATCGCCGGTCTCCGTGCCCGTGTCGACGCCCGCGTCGAGGGCCGGCACGCACTTGCCCGCGCCGGTGTCACAGACTCCGACCGCGCAGTCGGCGTCGCTGGTGCAGGTCGTCTTGCAGAGCGCGGCGCCCGCGCACTTGAGGCCGTCGGGGCAGGCGGTGGCCGTGCCGGGCTTGCACGTCGCGTCGGTGCCCGAGCACGTGCCGCGCGCGACGAGGGTCGAGCCGATGCACCCGCTGAGGCCGCAGCTGTCGGTCACCGGCCGGAACTTGCAGGTGCCGAGCGCGCCCGCGAGACCGCAGCTCTCGCACTCCGCGGTGCACGCGCGATCGCAGCACACACCGGCCGCGCAGAACCCGCTCTTGCACTCGGCGCCGGCCCCACACCCCTCACCGGGGTTCTTCTTGTTGGTGCAGGTGCCGCCCACGCAGAAGAAGCCGGTCGCGCACTGGGTGCTGTCCGTGCAGGTGCTCGAGCAGGCGCCGAGCGAGCAGACGCCGTACGGCGAGCAGGTGCGCGGCCCGTGCGGGGAACCGCTGTTGACGCTCGAGCAGGTGCCGAGCGTGCCCGCGAGATCGCACGCCTGGCAGTTGCCGGTGCACGCCGTGTTGCAGCACACGCCGTCGACGCAGTTGTTGGACTTGCAGTCGGTGGGCGCGGAGCACGTGGTGCCGAGATCGCTCTTGAGGACACACGTGGAGGTGCCGGTGTCGCAGCGGTAGGCCGTGCCACAGACCGCGCTCGAGGAGCAGGTCGTCGCGCACACGCCGGTGCCGTCGCAGCCGAAGCCCCCGGTGCAGGCGGCCCGCGCACCGTGGGTGGGTCCGGTCGTGTTGCTGCAGGTCCCGACCTTCCCGGGGTTGTCGCACGCCACGCACTGCCCCGTGCACGCCGTGTCGCAGCACACGCCGTCGACGCAGAACCCGAGCGTGCACTCGTTGTTCGCCGCGCACGCGACGCCGGCAGCCTTCTTGGCGAAGCAGGAGCCACCGCCGCAGTACTTGCCGCTGCCGCAGTTGCCGTCGGTGGAGCACGTGGTCTGGCACGCGCCGCCCGCGCCGCACAGGATGGTGGGGGTGCACGCGGGCCTCGTGCCGTGCACGGGGCCGCCGACGACGTAGTCGCAGAAGCCGAGCGAGCCCGCGAGATCGCACGCCTCGCACTGGCCCGTGCAGGGGCGATCGCAACAGTATCCGTCCACGCAGTTCGCGCAGCCCGGGCCCGAGGTGGTGCAGGTGACGGGATCGGGGAGGTAGAGCTCCGCGGTGGTGCTGTAGACCGCGCCGGAGACACCGCCCGCGACCAGCACGCGATCGCCCCCGAGCGCCACGGTCTGGGCGCGCTCCCGGATGGCGCCCATGGGCGGGCCGGCGGACCAGGAGTTGGTGCCCTCGTCGTAGATCTCGACGGTCGACAGCGAGTCCCCGGTGCCGACGCCGGCGAGGCGACCACGCCCACCGAACACCGCGTGACGGTTGCCCGAGAGCTTGGCGTACCCGAAGTCGATGCGCTCGTAGGCCATCGAGGGGCCGGCGGCGAACGTCTTGGTCGCAGGGTCGTAGATCGACACCTTCGCGGTCGGCGTGTAGGCGCTCGCCCAGCCGCCCACGATGAGGACCTTGCCCGAGGAGAGCACGATCGCCTGCGGATACCACTGCTTCTGCGGCATGAGCGAGACGAGCGACTCGTAGGTGTTGGTGCCCGGGTCGTAGAGCAGGCCGGTGTCGAACTGACCGGCCGAGCCGCTGCCGCCCGCGACGAGGATCTTGCCGTCGGCGAGCGGCGCGTTCGCGCTCCCGAAGCGACCGGCCGGGAGCGAGGCGAGGCTCACGAACAGGCCGGTCGACACGACGTACTTCTCGGCCGTGGCGAGGATGGTCCCCGAGCCCTTCGTGGGCCGGCCACCGAAGAAGTAGACCGCCTCGGCGCCCGTGCCGAAGCCCACGTGGACGGGGACGGTCTCGGCGCGCGTGGTGCTGGCGGGGCCCGTGGCGATGCTCCCCGCCTCGCTCCAGAGCTCGGCGTTCGGCGCCGCCGAATCGCCGGCCAGCAGCACCTTGCCGGTCCCGAGCACGAACGAGGGCGGCAGGACGCGGCTCACGAGCAGCGGCGACCCCGTGCTGAACGTGCGCGTGCTCGTGTCGAAGATCTGCACGACCTTGGTGCCCGAGCCGAAGATGGCCACCTTGCCCGAGGGGAGCAGCACGCCGCTGCCCTCGTAGTAGGTGCCGGGCAGCGACCCCGCCGTGTTCATCCACAGCGGGTCGACGACGATCGGATAGGCGAGCCCCGTGGTGTCGAGCGCGGCCGAGAGGGTGACCTCGCCGGCTTCTTCGACCAGCTCGAGCGAGAGCGCGCGCCGCACGCCCTTCGCGTCGACGGCGAACGGCGCCTCCGCGGCGAGCCGGACCGTGCCGGCGGCGTCGAGCGCCTCGACGCGGCCCTCGTGCAGGCGCAGGCTCGGCACGCCGGGGCCGCGCCCGAGCTTCCAGCGCGCGACGCTCGGCGCCTCGGGGCCGCGCAGCACACGCAGCTCCTCGGCGAGCCCGTTGCCGGCGATCCACGCGAGGTCGGTGTCCTTGGCGACGTCGGCGTAGACGAGGCCGCGCGGGCCCTCCTTCGCGGGCACGTCGGCGAGACCCAGGGGCCGGATCTCGAGCCAGATCCCCGAGCCCCCGCCGTCGATCCGGGTGGGCTCGACCGAGCGACGCGGGAGGGTCGCGAAGGGACGCGACCACGCCGTCGGCGCGACGCGGTAGCCCTGGGTGACCCGATCGAGGGGCAGCGCGGCGCGCATCCGCGCGTCGACGACGGGCACCTTCGCGAGCAGGCCGAGGACGTCGCGCCCCGCTTGCGGCGTCGGCGCGGGCGCGCTCGCGTCGGAGACGTCGACGTTCCCCCGCGCGCCACACGCCGGGAGGAGGGAGCACGCGAGGAGGGCGAGGAGCCAGCGCATCCCCGGACGAGAGCATCATCCACTTCGTCCGGCAACGGGTCGGCGGCGACCCGCTAGGCCTGGACCGGGCAGTGCACGAGCTCGATGCCGAGCTTCTGGGAGAGCTCGAAGATGCGCTGGTCGCGGTAGAACTCTCCGAAGACGATGCGGCGGAGGCCCGCGTTGGCGATCATCTTGAAGCAGCCGAAGCAGGGCGAGGCGGTGACGTAGATCCCCGCGGCGTCGATGCGCACGCCGTTGCGGGCGGCCTGGATGATGGCGTTGGCCTCGGCGTGGATGGTGCGCACGCAGTGGCCGTCCTCCATCATGTGGCCCTCCTCGTCGCAGTGCGGGAGGCCGCCGATCGAGCCGTTGTAGCCCGTGGCGAGGATGCTGCGGTCGCGCACGATGACGGCGCCGACGTGCTTGCGGTCGCACGTGGCGCGCGTGGCCACCTCGCGCGCGATGTTCATGAAGTAGTCGTCCCAGCTGGCGCGGCTCATGGGGGAGGCAGGGTGCCGATGTCCGTGCCGGCACGCAACTCTCGCCCCGCTCGCGCCGACCCCTGGACGATGAGCCCTGCCCCTCGCCCGATCGTGGGCCCACCGTCGGTCCGGATTCCGAAGCCACCCGCGGCCGCGCCCAGGGTCGCCTTCGCCGGTCTGCTCGGCGCGCTCCGCAAGCGAGAGAAGCCGACCGAGACGGGCCCCACGAGGAAGCCCGCCCTCGCGCGACCGGACGCCCCGCCGACGGATCCGAAGCCGAGGCCATCGGAGCCGGACACCCTCGATCCGCTGCTCCGCGTGCTCGGTACGCCCTACGCGGCGACGCCACTTCCCCCCTCCCCACCGCCATCGCCGATCGGAGGCGCGCCGGCGCCGAGATCGAGCGACGCGCAGCTCGCCACGAGCCTCGAGCGCGCGAGCGACGTGCTCGAGAAGGTGGCGCTGTGGGGCGACGGTCACTCGGGCGTCGCCCGCCTGCGCTTCGACGCGCGCGCCCGCGCGGGGCTGTCCGCGGCCTCGGTCACCCTCGAGCACCACGACGGGGTCCTCTCGATCGTCGCCGAGGGCGCCGACCCGACCACCCTCGATGAGCTCCGCGCCCGCCTGCGCGCGCGGGGGATCGTCGTCGAGGATTGACGATGCTATCGAGCGCGCATGCAGCTCGCCGATCTCGTCGCGTACGCCCGCCGCCAGCCCTGGGCCGTCGAAGCCACCGTCGCCGCCGACGGGGCCCCGCAGGCCGCGGTGATCGGGGTGGTGGTCACCGATCGCCTCGAGATCGTCTTCGACACCGACGCCGACTCGCGCAAGGCGAAGAACCTGCTCCGCGACCCGCGCATCGCGCTCACCATCGGGTGGGACGACGGCCAGACGTTGCAGCTGGAGGGCGTGGCCGACGAGCCGCAGGGTGAGGAGCTCGCGCCGCTGTTCGCCGCGTACCTCGCGCGGTTCCCCGACGCGAAGGAGCGCGCGATGGGCCGCGCGATCCGCTATTTTCGCGTGCGACCCACCTGGGTCCGATACACCGACTTCCGCACGGGCAAGCCGGAGATCTTCGAGCTGTCGGGCGCAGCGCTGCGATAGTCAGGGCGGGCGCTTGATCGGCTTGGTGGCCGAGAGCAAGCGCCGCTTCTCGCGCTCCACCAGCGGCGTGACGAGCTC
>JAEUKC010000114.1:0-31676 GCA_016794445.1 Myxococcales bacterium | reverse complement strand
GATCGCGAAAAGCTCCTTCATGCGCAGTCCGAGCGTAGTAGTACCCCGCCATGCACCCCCTCGCCCAGCGGGTTCTCGACGGCGAAGTGCGCGCCGCCGCGCGGGCCATGCGGCTCGTCGACGAGCGCGCCGAAGGCCACGTCGCCCTCCTCAAGGATCTCGCCGGCCACGTCGGCCGCGCGTACGTGATCGGTGTCACCGGCACCCCGGGCGCGGGCAAGTCCACCCTCGTCGACCGGCTGATCGCGCTGTTCCGCGCCGAGAGCAAGAAGGTCGGGGTGGTCGCGGTCGACCCCACCTCGCCGTTCTCCGGCGGCTCGATCCTCGGCGACCGCATCCGCATGCAGCGTCACTTCCTCGACGACGGCGTGTTCATCCGCAGCGTCGCCACGCGCGGCGCGATGGGTGGGCTCTCGCGCTCGGCCGGCGACGTGACGCGCATCCTCGACGCCTTCGGCTGCGACGTCGTGCTGCTCGAGACGGTCGGCGTCGGTCAGGACGAGCTCGAGGTCACCCGCCACGCGCACACCACGCTCGTCGTCGTGCCTCCCGGCGGCGGCGACGACGTGCAGGCCAACAAGGCCGGCATCCTCGAGATCGCCGACGTCTTCGTCGTCAACAAGGCCGACCGCGAGGGCGCCGACGCGCAGGTCCGTCACCTCGAGTCCATGCTGGCCCTCGGGCGCGAGATCCGCGCGGGCCACGCCGCCGCCGGCGTGCGCAGCCACGGCCACACCGCGGCCTCCACCGCGCACACGCTCGGTCACGACCTCTCGGCCACCGACGACGAGTGGACGCCGCCGATCCTCAAGACGATCGCCGCGCGCAACGAGGGCATCGAGCCGTTGCGCCAGGCCATCGACCGCCACCGCGCGTTCCTCGCCACACCCAATGGTCGTGCGCACCACGAGCGACAGGAGCGCGAGCGCCTGCTCGGCATGTTCCGCGACACGCTCGTCGAGGCCGCGCTCACCACGCTCGGCCCCGCCATCGACGAAGAGACCGCACGGGTGCTCTCGGGTGCCCACGATCCCTACACGGCTTGCGAGCGTCTCCTGGCCCGTTTCCGTGGCGAAACACGCGAGTGACACCGCGCATGTGTGCAGTGCGGGGACTGTAAAGTCGCGCACTTGGACGCATTCGTGTGCCGCGATGTCCTACTCATTTCGCCCTGACATCTTTCTTAGGGGTGTCAAGCCACGGTTTGTGGCTACCTATTCACATCGAATGCGTCACCTGGTTCGCACCCTCCTGATCGGCGTGTCGCTCCTCGGAGCCGCCGCCGGCTGTGGCCGGTCCACCCCGGGCCAGGGCACGTTCGCCAACGTTTTGTCGCCGAACGGCGGGCAGACCGGGTGGAACCTCACCGCATGTGACGATCTGTGCAGCGTCGTCGACACCAAGGCCGCCACGGTCGAGGGTCTCTGCGCCGCGGTCGCCGGCAAGGTCGGCGGCAACGCCACCTGTGTCTCCTCGCCGCTCGCCTACAAGTCCGTGCCCGACAGCGCCGTCCGTGGCGCTGCCCTCCTCGACGTCGTCGATGGCGCAGGTCACCACAGCCTCCTCGCCCTCCACACCGCTGCGGGCTTCCGGGTCGCGCGCACCCTGGGCAAGGGCGCCGCCCACGCGCTCTCCACGCAGCCCGTCGACCTCCCCGGCATGGCCCCGGCGGGCGTCGAGCTGCGCCTCGCCGTCGACGCCTCCGAGCGCCTCTTCGTCTGCGGCATCGACGGCGAGGGCAAGACCACGTGCCCCGTCGCCATCCAGACCGCCGGCTCCACGCCGGTGCAGGCCATGGGCGCGGGCCTCGCGGGCGCGGTCAGCAAGCCGTCCCCCTGGCGCGCGCGCGTCGAGCTCGGCCCGCAGGGCTACGTCGCCAAGTCCGCCGAAGGCGATCTGCCGGCGGGCCTCGCCGGCGAACACGCCTACGTCGCCGACTGACTCCGTGCAGTCAGGTCGTGGCGCGAAGGCCCGTCACTTGATGACGGTCGTCTCGAAGTGCGTCGGCTTCTGCTGCGTCGGCTTCAGCACGACCACGGCCGGCTCGCCGAGGAGGCCCACGTCGCCATCGGCGCGCTCCTCGTCGGTGAGGAACCAGGGGCCGCCCTCGCTCTTCCAGGTCTGCTTCACCTTCGTCTGACGCATGGTGCCCTCGTTGGGCCGGTACCAGGCGAACGTCACGAACAGCGTCGCCTGCTTGGGTTCGATCTTCTCGATGCCCGCGAACTCCAGGTCGACGATGCGCAGCTCCACGCCCCACAGGCGGTGGCGTTTGAGGAACCCGTCGCGGTCGGCCATCGCGACGTGCTCGAGCGCGATGTCGGTGCGACCGAAGCGCACGGCGATGTTCGTCTCCTGCACCGCGTCCTCGAGCTTCCCGCGCGGCGTCGACGCGGGTCCGAGGCACCCGACCAGCGAAGCGCCGAGCAGCAGAGCGGCCGCAGGGCGGCGGAGCTCCAGCTCGAGCAGACGAACGAGGCGGCGACGGAGGCGTTCCCAGCGCGACGACATGCCCGACCGGTACGCCTGTCTCTCGACGACGGCCAAGAACCCGGCGGGCGCACAAAAGAGCGAAGGGGACCGTGTGACGGTCCCCCTCTCTCAGCGCGAGCCGCGCGACCTAGCGGCGGCGACGACGCGCGCCGACCGCGACGAGGGCCGCGAGCCCGGCGACCGCGACGACGGTGGTGCTGCCGTTGCCCGAGGGCGTGGAGCAGGAGAACCCGCCACCCTCGAGGGTGCCTTCGTCGGCCGTCGGCCCACCGTCGGTGTCGCCACCGTCGGTGATCACGCTGCCGTCGCTCGAGCCGCCCGTGTCGGTGGCGCCATCACCGATGCCAGTGTCGGTCGCGCCGTCTTCGCCGCCGTCGACGCCACCGTCGGTGACCGGCTCGGTGCACGAACCGATCGTGGTGTCCTTCGAGGTGCAGACGAAGCCGTCGGGGCAGCCGTTGCCGTCCTTGCCGCGGCAGCCCTTCTTGCAGAACTTGGCGCCGTCGTCGCAGACGGTGCCGCTCTTGCTGTCCCCACAGTCGCTGTCCTTGGCGCAGATGTCCGCGCAGATGCCCTTGGCGGTGTCGCACTTCTTGCCGCTCGGGCAGTTCGCTGTCGGGTCGCCCGGCAGCTTCGCGTCGATGCGGCCGGTCGCCGTCTCCTTCGCGTCCGCGAGGCAGTCGTTGTCGCTGTCGAGATCGAGGAAGTCCGGCACACCGTCGCCGTCGGTGTCGACCGCCTTCTCGTCCTTGTCGAGGTGGGTGTCGGCATCGCTGTCGAGGTCGCGCCAGTTGCCGATGCCGTCGCCGTCGGCGTCGGTGCTCGTCTCGGTGGAGTCGAGGATGCCGTCGCCGTCGCTGTCGAGATCGAGCGCGTCGATGGTGCCGTCGCCGTCGGTGTCGATCTTCTTGCCGCCGTCGGTCTCGACGCCGTCGGGGATGCCGTCGCCGTCGGTGTCGGCCTTGGTCGGGTCGGTGCCGAGGGTCTTCTCGACGATGTCCGAGATGCCGTCGCCGTCGGTGTCGACCGGCTCGCAGGTGCCGATGGTGGCGTCCTTGCTGCTGCACTTGAAGTCGGCCGGGCAGCCGTTGCCGCCCGTGCCGCGGCAGCCGTCGCCGCAGGTCTTGGTCGTGTCGACGCAGACCTTGCCGCTCGTCAGCGAGCCGCACTGGTCGTCCTTGGTGCACTTCGCGGTGCAGGTGTGCGGCTTGGCGACCGTGTCACAGGTCGGCTTCCCGGGCGTCTTGCAGTCCGTGTCGGTGAGGCACTCGTCGAGCGGCGTCACGGTCGGGTCGCTGCCCGGCGTGGTCGTGTCGCCGTCGGTGGGCGTGTCCTTGGAGGGCGCGCCCTTGGCGCCGGACGCGGTGATCTTCGCCTGGTTCTTCAGCGATCCGGTGGCCGTGGCGTCGACCTTCACCTGGAAGACGACGGTGCTCGTGTCGGTGGAGCCGGCCGGGCACACGGCCGGCGAGAGGCCGCAGAGCAGGCCGCCGGTGGTGGCGTTGGCGCCGGTGCCGAGCCGCACGACCACGCGGCGCGTGGCGGCCAGGTATTCGCCCTGGTCGTCGCCCGCCGCGTCGGTCTTGGCGCCCGTGTTCGGGCCCGCGGTGATCTTCAGCGAGCCCGGGACGTAGGTGACGCCGACAGGGAGATCGTCGACGAGCACGGTGCCGACCGAGTTGTCGGTGCCGGTGTTCTTCGCGACGACCGTGTACTCGAGGGTGTCGCCCGGCAGGGTCTCGCCGCCCGCGCGCGCCGCGAGGTTCTTCACCGACTTGAGGCTGGTCGCGAACGTGGGCTCGAGGGTCGAGATCGAGGTCACGAACATGCCGAGCGCGTACACGTCGCCCGAGCTGGTTGCGCGGACCGTGGCGGAGGTGTCGCCCGCCTTGAGGCGCCCGGTCACGTCGACGACGTCGATGTCGACGCCGCTCATGGAGCCCGAGCCGCCGGTCAGGCGCGGCAGGTAGCCGGTGTTCTGCTGGAACGCCG
Source organism: Myxococcales bacterium (assembly GCA_016794445.1). Lineage (GTDB taxonomy): Bacteria > Myxococcota_A > Polyangia > Polyangiales > JADJMO01 > JADJMO01. The sequence continues at coordinate 27,191 of JAEUKC010000114.1, read as the reverse complement.
GCAGCGTGGCGTCGCTCGCGACCTTGCCGAGGTAGCTGTGCGTGCCGTTGAAGAAGTTGTCGACCGGGTTGGCTGCGTTGCTGAGCCGCGCCGCCGCCCCGCCCGCGCCGGTGGTGAAGAACTCGAGGCTGTCGCCGGTGAGGTCGAAGTCGCCCTCGTAGGCGACCACGCCGAGCTTGGCGTCGAAGCCCGCCGCCGGCACGAGGAACCCGCTGAGGCTGCCGGTCGCCGGGGCGCCGCCCTGCACGAGATCGAGGCCGTCGAAGATGACGAGGTTGCGCTGCGGGTCGCCGGGCAACGTGTAGAACACGACCAGTGACCAGGCGCCGAAGGTGGTGTTGTTGTTGAGGTTCCGCAGGTCGACGACGTCGACGCCGGAGAGCCGGATCAGGCCTTCACCGAGCGCCTGCACCGTCTTGGTGACGTCGGCCGTCGACTGGTAGAAGGCCGAGCCACCGACCGCGACGACGTTGGAGCCGTCGGCGGTCACGGCGACCGGGGTCGCGGCGCTGCCCGGGCGGTCGAGGGTCACGCTGAGGTCGGCGCTGGTCGACAGGGGCGTCTTCGGCGCCACCGTACCGGCCCAGTAGAGGCGCGCGTAGGTGATGGTCGCGCCCGCCGGCACGGCGAGGCGGGCCGTGCTGCGGGCGCCGGCCGGGGCGATGCCCGTGTTGGCTTCGGCGCCGGTGGTCGGGCTCTCCGAGCGCCAGAACACGTCCGGCGCGCTGTCGCCGGTGTTGGAGCCGCAGGCGCCGACGACGCTCCCCGTCAGCGGGGCCGGCACGCCGCCACGGCAGTCGTGGCCGAGCGTGTTGCCGATGATGTGGAAGTCGCCCTTCTGGTCGACGCCGAACCGCTTGACGGGCGCCGCCGAGGTCGCCGAGGCCCCGAGGCCGACGGCCGACACGATCCCCAGCGCGAGGAGACGAGGAAGGAAGGTCTTGTGCTGAGTCATGGACACCTCACTGCGAGAAGTTTGGAAGGGCGCAGCGCGGTCGACACCGGCGCGCCGGGTGGGAGAGTGGCGCAGAGGATTCACTGTGAACTGCGACGCCCCTCACCGCCACCATCCCACTCTGGTGGGACCCAGTTCGGGTCCCCAACGAGGAGAACGAAGCCGCGAGGGGCGCCTCTCGGGTCACTTCTTGGGCTTCTCTTCGACCTTGCCGGAGGCGTTGCCCTCGATGTGGAACTCCACGCGGCGGTTGTTCTGACGGCCCGGGTCGGTGTCGTTGGTGTCGATCGGCTTCTCGTCGCCGAAGCCGTCGCTCTTGAGCCGCTTCGCGTCGATCTTGCCCTTGGTCACGAGCCACTTCACGACGCTGGCCGCGCGCTTCTTGGAGAGGTCCTTGTTGTAGGCCTTGTTGCCCTTGTTGTCGGTGTGGCCCTCGACGCGGATCACCGTGATCTCCGGGTGGTCCTTCATGATGGTGGCCACCGCGGTGAGGATCTCGTCCGACTCCTTCAGGATCTCGGCGCTGTTCGTCTTGAACTTCACCTGCTGGAGGATCTTGATCTGGCCCGCGACGATCGCGGCCGCCGGGCAGCCGTTCTTCTTCGGGTCCTCGTTCTTCGGGCCGGGCGTGTCAGGGCACGCGTCCTCCGGATCGATGATGCCGTCGCCGTCGGTGTCGGGCGGGCAGCCGTTCTTCTTCGGGTCGTCGCTCTTGACGCCCTTCACGTCGGGGCAGGCGTCGTCGGCGTCGTAGATGCCGTCGCCGTCCTTGTCGGGCGGGCAGCCGTTGGTCTTCGGGTCCTCGGTCTTGACGCCCTTGAGGTCGGGGCACGCGTCGACCGAGTCCATGATCCCGTCGCCGTCCTTGTCCGGGCAGCCGTTGGTCTTGGGGTCGTCGGTCTTGATGCCGGGCACGTCGGGGCAGGCGTCCTTCTCGTCGAGGATGCCGTCCTTGTCGCGGTCCTTGGGCTCCTCCTTCTTCGGACAGCCGGTCGGCGGCTCGCCCTTCACGTCGGGGCACTGGTCCTTGTCGTCGGTGATGCCGTCGCCGTCGCGATCGCCCGGCGCCTTGGGCTCCTCGAACGCCGGCGCCCACTCGAGCGAGAGCAGCGCGCGCACCTTCGGCGCGCCGAAGCCGCGGGTGAGGCCGGGGCCCACGCCGAGGCCGAAGCGGAAGTCGCCGGCGGTGTAGTGACCGCCGAACACGAGCTCGAACGGCGTGGCCGTCTTCTCGAAGGCGTGTCCGTCGACCAGCACCGTGGTGCCGTAGATCTCGGGGCCGATGACCAGCTTCTTGTCGGCGACGCGGAGGCCCGCGCTCGCGCCGAAGCTGAGCTCGGTGCCGGTGCTCGAGTTGCCGAAGGTCTCGTTCAGGCCGCGGTAGTTCAGGCCGATGCGGGCCGCGTAAGCGAACATGTCGACGTCGCCGGCGAACTGCAGGCGCGGCGCGATGCGGACCTTGCCGTCGCCCGTGTACTGGTCGCGGTTGCCGGAGGGAATGAACGCCTGGACGCCGAGGGCGAGGGTGAACGCCTCGCCGTACTTGCCGACGAGCTTCACGTCGCCGCCGACGCGGATGTCGCCGATCGCCGGCTTGTCGGCCGGCGTGTAGGTGGTGCCGTTCACGGTGCCGCCGCTGCCCGCCTGGTTCACCGCCACGGGGATGTTGACCCCGAAGCGCACCATGTCGAACAGGACGAGGCTCGCGCCGACGTGCGCGAACAGCTGCCGCTCCACCACCGCCGTGCGCTCGCTGCCATCCGCGTTGTAGATGACGAGCGGCTTGTACCCGAAGTCGCCCGTCACGCCGACGGCGGGACGCAGGTGCCCTCGCAGGTCCAGCGTGTCCTGCGCGAACCACTCGCTCCCGCGCTCGGCGGGCTCGTAGCGGTTGAGGGCGAAGCCCTGCTGCTGCGCGCGCGCGTGGCCGACGGAGAACAGGAGTCCGAGCGCCGACAGCGCGCCCACACAGGCGCGGAGGGACGGCCCACGCGAAGCGGCCCGAGGCCCACGCGAAGCGGCTTGATCAGAGTGCATCTTCCTACCTTTCGTTCCGGAAGCCGGAGCGGCCGCATCACAGCAAGTCGCCGTGGCCCAGTAAAGGGCCAATCTGGCCATGCCGTCCAGGGTGGTGGCCCGTCGGTGGGCGCCTGGGATCGTGGTCAGAACGAAGGAGGTCGGCCTCAGCCGCCGTGCTTCTCGACGAGCCGCGCGAGGCGCGGGACCGCGGCCTCCACGTGCTTCTTCGCCGTCGGGCGCAGCTTCTCGTAGGTGCCCTTCACGACCCCGCTCTTGCTCACCTTGGCCTTGGCGTCCGTGATCGCGAGCAGCGCATCGGCGGCGCGCGGCGCGTTGGCCTCGTAGTGCGCGACGACCGGCTTGCTCGCCTCCTTGGCCTCGAGCCAGATCGGCTCGAGCGCCTTCGCGAACTCGGGCAGCAAGTCGGTGACCACCTGCTTGACGAACCCGGGCTTGATGCCCTTCACGGCGCCGTAGCCGGCCTTGATCGCGAGCCCCGAGATCCCGCTCTTGCTCGCGACCTCCTCGTCGATGAGCGTGCAGCAGTCGGCGATGACGGCGGCCTTCTTGTCTTCGTTCAGGAGGGCGTCGGAGAGGCTCGGCATGGCGCTGCCTTAGCTCATTTCGACTCGCAGATGAAACCCCCGTACTTGTTGCCGCAGTCCACGTCGTTCCACGTGCCGTCCTTGTAGGCCGTCACGCAGTCCTCGTTGTTCCAGATCCAGAAGCCGTTGTTGGGCTCGTTCTTGTGCCAGTTCGTGTAGCCGGGCTTCTTGCCGTCGGTCCACTGGAAGTCGCCCTCCTTGCCCCGGTCGTTGAGCCCGATGTGCCAGTCGTTCGGGCCCTTCACCGCGATGACCGTGCGCAGGAACACCATCTCCTCGGCGTCTTCGACCTTCGCGAGGTCGCGCCCCATGAAGCCGCAGGCGGTGCGCGCCTCGTCCCACGTCGCGTCGCGCTCGCAGAACACGTACGTGTGGGCCTTGAACGTGCCGAGCGCGCACCCGGGCAGCAGCGGATCGGCGTCGCCGCCGGCGTCGAGCTCCACCTCGTAGGGGGCGTCGAACGCCGCGTCGATCTCGGCGTCGCCGTCGGGCGGCTCGATCTCGAACAGGGCCGCGTCCGACGGTGGCCCGATCTCGAGCAGATCGGCCGTCTCCGGGATCGAGGCGTCCACCACTCCTTCGTCGATCGTCGCGGCGTCGAGGTCGACGGAGGCGCCCGCGCCGGCGTTGCCACCGTTGAAGCAACCCCCGAAGCAAGCCGCCACGCAGAGCGCTGCCACGGGCTTCCAACGCACGGCGGGCATCGACCCATGATGACGCATCGCGCGACGGGCGGCGAGGGTAACCGCGTTCTCAGGCAGGCCCACTCCGCGAACCTGCCTTCGCACTGTGGTCAGGCGTCGTCGGTGTCGTCGCTCGGCGGCGGGAAGCTGCTCTCGACCCGCCCGCCTTCGTCGTGCACGACGATGGACGACTGGCCCTTCCGGTCGGATCGCCGCGCCATCATGTGGGCGACGTGCAGCGCTTCTTCCTTCGACTCGCGCAGCAAGGTCGGCAGCGAGCTGCCTTCGGCTTCGATCTTCCAGCCGCGAACGACTGGCACCACGTGAACGGTCACGAGCTCCATAGGTCCCACCCCTTGCACCTACGATACCAGCTCGGGCCAGTATTTCTCGTCCCGCCGCGTCAGCGCGGCCGCGTCATGCCGCGGCGTGCATCGAGGCCTCGGAGAGCTGGGCGCGGAGCCGGGCGCGCGCGCGATCCTCGAGCTGCCGCACGCGCTCCTTGCTGATCCCGAGCCGCTGTCCGAGCGCCTCGAGGGTGACGGGCTCGTCGGCGAGCAGGCGCTCCCGCACGATCATCGCCTCGCGCTCGGGCAGCGTCGCGAGCGCAGCGCGCACCCGCCGCTGGGCATCGTGCTCGAACTCCTGTTGCCCCACCTGCTCCTCGGGCGAGGGCGCGACCGCGGCGAGCGAGTCCACCTTCGCCGCCTCGCCGTCGAACGTCGCGTCGAGCGAGGTGTCGCGCGCGCGCAGCACCGGCAGCAACCGCTCGACCTGCTCGAGAGGCAGGCCGCTCGCCGCGGCCAGCGCGACGGCATCGTCCTCCTTGGTCTTGCGGTACAGGCGCAGCGCCTTGCGCTCGCCCTTGGTGGTGCCGATGCGGACCGTCCGGTAAGCGCGCACCACGTAGTCGCGGATCTCGGCGCGGATCCAGTAGACCGCGTAGGTCACGAGGCGACAGTCGCGCGCCGGATCGAACTTGTGCGCGGCCTTGAGCAAACCGAGGTTGCCCTGCTGTACGAGGTCCTCGAGCGGCGCGCCCCAGCGGCGATACTCGAGGGCGATGGTGATCACGAACGGCAGGCTCGAGGTGACGAGGCGTGCCCCCGCCGCCTGGTCGCCCTCGCGGAACTTGCGCGCGAGGAGGCGCTCCTCCGCCACGCTCAGCGTCTCGATCCCCTTCAACGATGCGCGGTACCGGTCGAGGTTCTCGTCCATGATTTTGATCATCGAACGTTGCAGGACCGATGCCGCAGTCGATGCGCTGGAAATGCGGCGTTTGCGCGGCCGCGGCGCCGGTTGCGCGCAGTCGCTGCGGAACGCCTCCCCGCCGCCGAAACAATTTCGCGATCCGCGCTCGCGCCTCCCACCACCACCGACATGCGGGGAGCCTCCGCCGGGTGCAGCGAGGATGAAACGCAGCGATCCGCTATGCTCGCGCCGTGACGCTCGTCGATCTCGGCCCCATCCGACGGGCAGGCTTGCGCATGATCGGGCTCGGCGCCTTCTTCCTCGTCGTCGGCCTGGTCCTCCTGGTCGTCACCGAGCAGCACGGCGGTCAGGCGATTTCCCACGCCGAGGTCGGGCGTCACGGCCGCGGCGCCGCGTGGCTCGCGGGGTTGCCGGCCACCATCGGCTACGTGCTCGGGGTGCAAGGGGTCTATCGCTTCGCGACCGGCCGCGGGCCAGGCGCGGATTCCACAGCGCCGCTCGCGCTGATCGGTCGCGCGATCCTCTGGGCGGTGGCGGTCGCCATCTTCTTCGGCGGGGCTTACGCCATCGTCCACCTCCTGCGCCGGGGCAACGCCTGAGAACCCTGGTCTGGTTTCGCGGCAAGGACCTGCGGGTCGCCGATCACGCGCCGCTCACCGCCGCCGCTCGGGGCGAGGTCGTCGCGGTGTTCTGCCTGGATCCGTACTTCTTCGCCCCGACGCGCGCGGCCCGCCTCCCCCACCGCATGCAGCACCTGCTCGGCGCGCTCGGCTCGCTGGAGCGCAATCTCGCCCACCTCGGCGGTCGGCTGCTGGTGGTCTCGGGCAAGTCGACCGACGCGATCCCGCGGCTCGCCGAGGGGCTGCGCGTCGACCGCGTGGTCGCCCAGCGCTGGAGCGAGCCGTTCGGGCGCGAGCGAGATCGTCGCGTCGCGGCGGCGCTCGGCCCGATCCCGTTCGTGCTCCACGAAGGCGAGACCCTCGCGCCGCCCGGCACGCTCCGCACCCAGACCGGCGGCGTCTACTCCGTGTTCACGCCGTTCGCGCGGGCGTTCCGCAAGAGCGTCGAGATCGCCTCGCCGCTCCCTGCACCGACCCTGGAACCTCTCGAGGTCAGCGTCGACACGGCGTCGATCCCCGCGCTCGCGGAGCTCGGTCTGCGCGAGAACCCTCGCTTGTTGCCGGCCGGCGAGCGCGCAGCGCGCACCCGCCTCGCCGACTTCGTCTCCGCCGGGCTCGCGACCTACGACACCGATCGCGACCGCATGGATCGCGCTGGCACGAGTCGCCTGTCGCAGGACCTCAAGTTCGGCACGCTGTCGCCCCGCGCCGCGTGGTGCGCGGTGCGCGACGCCGAGGCACCCGAGGCAGCGCGCGAGCGGTTCCTCACGGAGCTCCTCTGGCGCGAGTTCGCCCACCACACGCTGTGGGATCGCCCCGAGCTGCTCGAGCGGCCGTTCCGCGCGGACTTCGAGGGGTTCCCGTGGCGCGACGACCCGAAGGGCTGGAAGGCCTGGTGCGAGGGCACCACGGGCTACCCGGTCGTCGACGCGGCCGCGCGGCAGCTCCTCGGCGAGGGCTACGTGCACAACCGCGCGCGCATGATCGCCGCGAGCTTCCTCACCAAGCACCTCGGCATCGACTTCCGCCGCGGCGAGGCCCATTACCTCGAGTGGCTCGTCGACGGCGACTGGGCCGCGAACGACCTCGGCTGGCAGTGGTCGGCCGGCTGCGGGTGCGATGCGCAGCCCTACTTCCGGGTGTTCCACCCCGTGACCCAGGGCCAGCGCTTCGACCCCGAGGGCACGTACGTGCGCACCTGGGTGCCCGAGCTCGCGCGCCTGCCCACGCGGTACCTCCACGCGCCGTGGGAGGCGCCGGAGCTCGAGCTCCGCGCCGCCGGGGTACGCCTCGGCGAGCACTACCCCCGGCCGATCGTGGACCACGCGACCGCGCGCGCCCGGTTCCTCGCCGACGCCAAGCGCCACCTCGCGGGCTAGCCAGCGACGAAGTCGGCGAGTCGCTCGATCACGTCGGCGTCGCGGAGGATGCGGGTGTGACCGAGGCCCTCGGTCACCTCGAGCCGCGCGCCGGGCCACGCCGCGACGAGACGCTGGCTGGTCGTCAGAGGGACCTCCTTGTCCAGGGCGTCGTGCACCACGAGCAGCGGCGCCTCGAAGTCGCGCGCGAGCTCGGGGGCGTAGAGGTCCTCGAGCCTCGTCGCGAACCGGGTCTCCACGCGCCGTCGCAGCGCCTCGACCACGGGCGCGCGCAGCCTCGCGTGCTCCGAGAACACGCGCATGAACTCGCGCACGTCGATCGGCGGCGCGACGAAGGCGTAGCGCTGGAACAGGCCCGCCTCCCGCGTGGTGCGCTCCGTGGAGCCCAGCGCGCGGTGGGCGGCGACGACGGTGGCGGCGGCGCCCATCGAGTGGGCCACCACCGCGTGGAGCGAAGCGCCGACCGGCCGGATCACGTCCACCACCGCCTCGATCGCCGAGGCCATCTCGAGGAGCGACGAGCGCGCGCCGGGGCTCTCGCCGTGTCCCGGGCCGTCGAAGGTCACGACCTCGAACCCGCGCGCGACCAGCGGCGCGACCAGGCCGCCGAGCTGCGCGCCTCGCCCGTTCCAGCCGTGCACCAGCAAGACGACCGGCCCTTCGCCCCAGCGGAAGCCGGCGAGCGAGCCGAACGCCGAAGGCACGCGGAAACGCCGCCCGGTCGCGAGCAACGCCTGCTCCGCCTCGGGAGGCGTCCGGCGGGTGGTGCGGAACATGAGCGATTCCGAGACCCACGCCGCCACGTCGGCGGCCCTGGCTTCGACCTCGGTGGCTGCGCGGAGCACCGGCCAGGCCCAGCCGAGGCCCTCGACCTTCTTCGAATAAGAACGAACGGTCGTGCTTTTATTGGGGTGCATCGGAGGTCTCCTCGTTCGTGGGGTTGGAATCAGGCGCGATCGGCGTGGAGCAATCGGTCGAGGGCCGCGCGGAGGCGCGCGGGGCCGGCGGGGTCTCGCAGCAAGCGGGCGACCTGGTGGTAGCCGTAGCCGAGGCAGTAGATCTCGAAGGCGAGCTGCTGGGGATCGAGGCCCTTCGACAGGTGGCCCTCCTCGATCGCCACCTTCGCGATGGTCGAGAAGGTGTCCACGAGGTCGCGCTGGGAGGCCACGAGCAGGTCGCGCGCCGGGCCCGGGCGATCGTCGAGCTCCACCGCCGCGACGCGGAAGATGCAGCCCCCCGGGAGGTCGTCGCCCCAGGCGATCCAGCGGTCGAAGAGGGCGCGCAGGCGGGGTTCGCCGCGCGGCGCCTTGAGCGCCGGGCTCACCACCCGCGCGATGAAGCGGTCGATGCCCGCCTGGAGGATGGCGACCTCGAGGTTGTCGCGCGAGGCGAAGTGGGCGAACAGCCCGCTCTTGGACATGCCGACCTGCTCGGCCAGCCGGCCGATGGTGACCCCAGCCAGGCCCTCGCGACTCGCCATGGCGAGCGCCGCGTCGAGCACGTTGCTGCGGGTGTCTTCGCCTTTGGTCACACCTCCAACAATAGAACGGTCGTTCGTTTCGTCAAGGCCCACTCGAGGTCTCTGGGTGCGGACGCGACGCGACGCAGAAAAATATCCCTCCGGGCCGATCCCGGTGCATGGTTCTGCCCGATGCGCCCCTGGATCGTCGCCGCCACGCTCGGCCTGACCCTCGTGGTCGGCCCGCTCGCGCGCGACGCCCACGCCGAGCCCACGCCCCAGGAGCTCGCCACCGCGCGCGCGCTGTTCGAGGACGCGGTCGAGCTCGAGAAGAAGAAGGACTACGCGGCCGCGCTCGGCATGTTCCGCAAGGTCGCGACCATCAAGTCGACCGGGGTGGTCCGCTACCACGAGGGGTACTGCGCCGAGAAGCTCGGGCGCTGGGTCGAGGCGCTCGACGCCTACAACCGCGCCGTCCTCGAGGGGCAGGGCGACCCGAAGCAGAAGCAGGCCGTCGACGCGGCGAAGAAGGCCGAGACCGCGCTGCGGCCGCGCGTCCCGCGGGTGCACGTGAAGGTGTCGATGCCCCGCAAGGGCAAGTACGAGCTGCGCATCGACGGCACGCCGATCGCGAGCGCGTTGCTCGACACGCCCATCTTCGTCGACCCCGGCAAGCACGTGGTCGAGGTGAGCGCCGACGGCCTCGTCGCCAAGCCGCAAGAGGTCACGGTCGCCGAGAAGGAGCTCAAGGACGTGAGCGTCGAGCTCGAGGAGCCCGGCAAGCCGGTCGCGGATCCGCCGCCGAAGAAGGACCCGGAGCCCAAGAAGGATCCGGAGCCCAAGAAGGACCCCGAGCCGAAGAAACCCGTGGAGGCCGCCGATCTGGTGCCGGCGCGCTCGCTCGTGGTGTCGTTCCACGTCGGCAACGCGTCGCCCGGTGGCCAGCTGTTCGACCCCGCGGCGAGTCAGGCACCGCTGTTCAAGCAGGACGGCAACGCGGACCAGGCCAACTACGTGGGCTTCGGGCTCGCGCTGGAGCTCGACGTGGGCGTCCGGGTGCTACCGGCCCTGACGGTGTTCCTGCTCGGCCAGCGCGCAGGGTTGTCCATGAGCGGCGTCGGCAAACTGGACTCGAACTCGTCCGCCTCCACCCACGCACTCGGCCTCGGCGTGGCCCTCGAGAGCCCGAAGTTCGCCAAGAAGTTCGCGGTGTTCGGAGAACTCTCGCTCACGCGGCGTTGGCTCGACATCGACCTCAACGCCCAGGCCACGGCCACGTTCCGCGGCACCGAGCCCCGCATCCGGCTCGGCCTCACCTACCAGCTGGCCTCGACCGTCGCGCTCGTGGCCGCGGGGTGGCTCGCGTTCGGCAGCTACGGCTCGGTGACCTACCAGGACAAAGACACGAGTGGGAGCGCCGAGCAGGATCTGAATGCCACGGCCTCCCACACGTTCCTCGGAGGATCCCTCGGCGTCACCTGGGACGCCGTGGTGTTCCAGCGAACTACCCCAACATGGCCTTGAGCTTGGCCTTGGAGGTGTTCGCGCCAGCGTGCCGCGCGGTCTCCTTGCCCGCCTTCACCACCACCATCGTGGGCACGCCCTTGATGCCGAACTTGGCGGCGGTCGCGGGGGCCTCGTCGATGTCGAGCTTGGCGACCTTGTAGGTGCCGGCCGTCTCGTCGGCGAGCTCGTCGATCATCGGCGCGATCATCTTGCAGGGGCCGCACCAGGTGGCCGTGAAGTCGATGAGCACGGGCTTGTCGCTCTTGAGCACCTCGGACTCGAAGTTGAGATCGTTCAGCGTGACGACGTTCTTGCCTGCCATGGGGACCAGCTCCTTCGAGGGTACGATGCCGGACCCCCACGCGGAGGTCCACGACGGGGTGACAGCCCCGAGACCCCGGCCTAGCTGTTCCGCGTGAAGGACGGAACCGTCGCCGGGGCCGCGCTCATCGCCGCGGGCGTCCTTTTCCTCTTCGTGCAGGTCCGGGCCGAGGGCCCGCCGCGCTGCCCGTCTGGCATGGTCGCGCTCGGGACCCGCTGCTGCGGGGAGGGGGCCCACCTCGACGGAGACCGCTGCGTCGACGCCAAGCGCTGCAGCGAAGGGCTCGCGCTCGTCGACGGGCACTGCGTCGCGCCGCGTCGCAAGGTGACCATTCCGGCCGGGACCTCGGCCTGGAAGCCGCCGGACGACACCGTGGGGCCGGGCGAATACGCCGTCACCGGCACGTTCCGGATCGACGCCTACGAGGTGCATTACGGCGCTTATGCATCGTGCACCCAGGCCGGCGCGTGCGCGCCGCTCGCCAGGGTCGGCGACCCGGGCCAGGCGGTCTCGAACGTGACCCTCGGCGAAGCGCGGGCGTTCTGCCGGTTCGCGGGGGGCCGACTCCCGCGCGACGCCGAGTGGCTGCGCACCGCGCTCGGAGACGTCGAGACCCGCTATCCGTGGGGCGACCCCGACGCGCTCTGCCTGCGCGCGAGCTACGGCCTCGTCCGCGGCCGCTGCGCCAAGGGCGCGACGATGCCCGATACAGCCGGAGCGCGGCCGTGGGGGCAGACCAAGCTCGGCGTCCACGACCTCGCCGGCAACGTGGCCGAGTGGGTCGAGGACGGCGCGCCGCCGAACCACGGCGAGGTGCGCGGCGGCAGCTTCGAGGACGACGACGCGACGGCCTTGCGGGCGCGCTGGCGCAAGGTCCTGCCCGAGGGCACCCGGCTCCCCTGGGTGGGCTTCCGCTGCGCCTACGAGGGTCCATGATCGGCGCCGCGTGGGACCTGCTGGGCGACGTCTACTCGCGCTTCTCGAACAAGGGCGGCACCTTGCTCGGTGGCGCCATCGCCTTCTACTCGCTGCTCTCGATCGCGCCCGTGCTGGTCATCGCGATCCACGTGGCGAGCCTGCTCGCGAGCGAGGCCATCGTGCGCCACACGCTCACCGAGGACCTCGCGCGCTGGGTCGGCCGCGACGGCGCCGACACCATCGTCGGTCTGCTCGACACCGCGCTGCGCTCGAGCTCCGGGCCATTGTCGAGCGTCCTCAGCATCGTGGTGCTGGTCTACGCCTCGACCCAGCTGTTCGACCAGCTGCAGTACGCGATCAACCACGTGTGGGGCGTGCAGTCCCGGAGCGGAGAGAGTCTCCGCAAGAAGGCGCTGTGGGAGCTGCGCCGCCGCTCGGTCGCGTTCGGCATGGTGGTGCTCGTCGGCGTGGGGCTCCTCGGCATGGTGATCCTCAAGGCCATCATGAGCGCGGTGAGCAACGCGGTCGGCAACGTGCTGCACGTCACCCTCGAGCAGCAGGCGCTCGAGAACGGCCTCTCGTTCCTGGTCGCGACCACGCTGTTCGCCACCATCTTCAAGCTGGTGCCCGAGGTGCACGTGCGCTGGCGCGACGTGTGGCTCGGGAGCGCGTTCACGGCCACGCTCTTCTCCATCGGCGCCGGGCTCCTCGGCATGTACCTCGGACGCAAGGGCGTGCGCTCGAGCTGGGGCGCGGCGGGCTCGCTCGTCGCGCTGCTCCTCTGGGTCCACTACTCGGCGCAGATGTTCTTCTTCGGCGCGGCGTTCACCGCCGAGTGGGCCAAGCGGCGCGGCCGGCCGATCGAGCCCAACGAGTACTCCCACCGGGTCACCGTGGTGGACGAAGACGGGCCCGCTCCCTGACACGAGGGAACATCCCTCGCGCCGCCGTCGTTCCCTTGCTACCTCCGTGAACGTGGCCGATCGTGGACGGTCTTCTTCCGAGCGGCCCGCCAAGGCCGGCGGAACCGGGACTTCGGGCCTCTCGCCGTCGACCCTCCCCACGGGTGCGCCCGGGGAAGACGAGCCGCCGCGCGAGCAGCGGACCACGACGGGCGGCACGTCCTCGCCCTCGCGCACCAAGAAGCGCGCGCGCCGCCGCCTGGTCCTCTGGCTCAAGCGCCTCGCCCTCGCGGGTCTCGTGCTCGCCGCCGCGGGCACCATCACCCTCGCGGTGGTGGTCCGCCGCATCGAGGGGGGGCTCCCGAGCGTCGCCGATCTGCGCAAGGGCTACCGGCCGCCGCAGGTCACCCGCGTGCTCGCCAAGGACGGCAGCCTGCTCGCCGAGCTGTACACGGAGCGGCGCACGGTGGTGAAGCTCGACAAGCTCCCCGCCCACGTGAAGCTCGCGGTGCTCGCGGCCGAGGACGCCGGCTTCTACGAGCACCAGGGGCTCGACTACATCGGCATCGCGCGCGCGGTCTGGGTGAACCTCCGCAACAAGAAGACCAAGCAGGGCGCGTCCACGATCACCCAGCAGGTGGTCAAGAACCTGCTGCTCGACAACCAGCGCACGTACCGCCGCAAGATCCGCGAGATCCTGCTCGCGCGCCGCATCGAGCAGGAGCTCTCCAAGGACGAGATCCTCGAACTCTATCTCAACCACATCTACTTCGGCGCCGGGCGCTACGGCATCGAGGAGGCGGCACTCGGCTACTTCGGCAAGCACGCCGCCGAGCTCACCGTGGCGCAGGCCGCGCTGCTCGCCGGGCTGCCGGCGTCGCCCAACGGCTACAACCCGCGCATCAACCTGGAGGCCGCGAAGGCGCGCCGCACCCACGTCCTCGGGCAGCTCCGCGCCAAGAACTTCATCGACGCCACCACCTACGACGCGGCGATGGTCGAGCAGATCCACCTCGCCCCCGCGATCGAGACGGGCGACGATCTCGCGCCCGAGGTGGTGGAGCTCGTGCGCAAGACCATCAAGGAGGTCGCCGGGGAGGAGGCCGCGCGCAAGGGTGGGTTCACGGTGGAGACCACCATCGATCCCGCGATGCAGCGCCTCGCGCGCACGGCGGTGCGCGACAGCGCCGCGGCCTACGACAAGCGCTGGAAGCTGCTCGGGCCGTTCCCTCCGTACCCCGCCGACGGCAAGGACCCGAAGACCAAGAAGAAGCTCCCGCCGCAGGAGAAACCCTTCGAGGGCACGCCGCGCTACGGGCACGGAGACGTCTACGTCGGCGTCGTGGTGGGGCACGACGACCTGGCCCGCACCATCGACGTGGCGGTCGGCAACCTGCACGGCGTGATCAAGCTCGAGGCCAAAGATCGCTACGCAGGTGACCTCGCGCCGAGCGCGTGGGCCGCCCTTGGCACGCGGCTGCGCGTGTCCTTGCTGGCGCCGCCGCCCACCGCGCCCGCCGCCGCCGGTTCGGCGAGTGGCTCCGCGAGCGCGGTCGCCCCCACCGCCTCGAGCCTCGCCGCCGCCGCCTCGGCCAAGGTGCCGCTCCGGCTCGAGCTCGGTCCCGAGGCCGCGTTCGTCGCGATCGACGTGCGCACCAAGCGGGTGCTCGCGCTGGTCGGCAACATCGAGGGCGTGGTCGGGGGCCTCGACCGCGCGAGCCACGCGCACCGCCAGCCCGGCAGCACGTTCAAGCCGTTCGTCTACGGCGCCGCGCTCGCCGCCAAGAAGTACACGCCCGCGAGCCTGGTCGAGGCCACCGCGGCCACCTTCGGCGGCTACCACCCCAAGAACTACGAGGCCTGGACCAAGGACGAGCCCGTGCGCCTGCGGGACGCGCTCGCGCAGTCGATCAACATGGTCGCGGTGCGCGTCGCCGCCGACATCGGCCCGCAGATGGTGGTCGACTTCGCGCACGCCGCGGGCATCTCCGCCAAGCTGCAGCCCGACCTCGCGATCGCGCTCGGCGCGTACGAGGTCACACCGCTCGAGCTCGCCGGCGCCTACACCACGATCGCCTCGGGGGGCATCTACGAAGCGCCGCAGATCCTCGTGCGCATCGTCGGCCCCGACGGCAAGGAGCTCGCGCTGCCCGCGCGCAAACCCCCGCAGCGCGCGTTCGGCGAGGCCGAGGCCTACGTGCTCACCAGCATGATGACCTCGGTCGTCGAGCGCGGCACGGCGCAGGCGGCCAAGGTCCTCGGGCGTCCGCTCGCTGGCAAGACCGGCACCAGCAACGCCGCCAAGGACACGTGGTTCGCCGGGTTCTCCACCGATCTCGTCGCGGTGAGCTGGGTGGGTTACGACGACGGCAAGGCGCTCGGGGCCGGCGAGGCCGGCGCGCGCACGGCGCTGCCGGCGTGGATCGCCTGGATGAAGCAGGCCCAGAAGGACCGGCCCAAGGCCGAATTCCCGAGGCCGGCGGGCGTCGTCACCGTCAAGATCGACCCCAAGACCGGCAAGCTCCCCTACCCCGACCAGGAAGATTCGATCGACGAGATCTTCCTCGTGGGCACCGAGCCCAAGGAGACCGCCGACCCTCCCACCGGCAAGAAGTCCCCGTTGCCGCCCGAAGACGCGCCCGAGGACCCGTGGGCCACCCCCCCGAGCGGTTCGGCCTCCACCGTGTCCACCAAGGCCTCCGAGTGACGAGCACGCGACGCGCGTTCCTCGCCGGCGCGTCGATGCTCGGCCTCGCGGCGCTCACCCGGGAGCTCGACGCCGCGGCGGCACCGCCGGTGCGCTTCAAGTGGCCGTGGCCGGTCAAGGCGCCCGATCCGCACGCGCTCGGCGACCCGTGCGCGGCCCTGCTCGCCGCCACCCTGTACCCACCCCTCTACGTGCGCGCGGTCGACGGCATGCTCGAGCCGAAGGGGGCGCTCGCCGGACCGAAGGAGATCAAGAACGGCCTGCGCGTCGACCTCGTGCCCGGGTTGCGCCCGAGCGACGTGCTCGCGTCCCTCGCGGCCGCCAAGAGCCGCGGCGCGCGCCTCGCCCTGCGCGACGTGCCGGTCCCCCGCGTGGAGGGCGAGCAATCGGTGGTGTTCCCCGGCTTCCTCGACCCCGACGCGCTCATGCGGCGACTCGCGACACCCCTCGCCGGCATCGCCCGCATCGAGCCGCGGCGGCTGCTCCCGACCGGTGGGTGGGATCTCTCCGTCAAGGAGCGCGAGAGCACCACCGTGCTCGAGCTCACGCGCCGCCCCACCACGCCGGCGGTCGGCGTGCAGCCCTCGGGCCTGCCGCGCATCAACCGCTTCGAGCTCGAGGGCGTGGTCGATCTCGCGCGCTCGCTGCGCACGTTCGAGCGCTTCGAGAGCGAGCTCTCGTACCTCGCCGACGGGCTCTTCGCGCCGCGCCCCGGCGCCCGGCCGATGGACCTCGGTGCGCTCGGCTACGTCGGGCTCCGCGCTGGCTCCGAGGTGCCCGAGCTCCGGTCACCCGGCGCCGTCCACCGCATCCTCGAGTCGCTGCCGGCCGATCGGTTCGGTCACCTCGGCCTCCTGCGGCGCGGGCACGTCGCGGCGGAGCCCGCCGGCGCCCAGGACACGGCGGCGCTCGCCCCCAACGTCGCCGTCGTCGCCCGCGTGTCGCAGCCCATGCTCGTCGGCGCCGCGGAGATCCTCGCGCGCGAGCTCGGTGGCATCGCCCGCGTGCTCGACGACGCAACCTTCGCGCGGGTCGAGGCCGAGGGGCGCTTCCCGCTCCTCCTCGACCTGGTGCGCCCGATCGACGACACCGCGGAGGGCGCGGCGATCGCGCTCGCCACCTTCGCGGGCGCCAACGTGCCGAAGAGCGGCGCCACGCCGAGCTCCGTGGGCAAGGAGGGCAGCGCGGTCCTCGGCTGGGAGATCGCCCTCCTCGGTGCGCAAGCCTCCCACGTCTGGATACCTCGCGCCCCGTTCGGCGGGCTCGATCTCGCGGTCGGCGCGGTGGGGTAGCATCTCGGGCATGAAGCCCGCCGTCATGCTCGAGAAGTGCAAGCGCGAGCAGTGGAAGCTCACCGATCTCGACTGGAACGCCAAGCCGCGCGAGATGTCCCGCGAGGACGAGGTGGCCATCGTCCAGTACTTCGTCGACATGGCGTCGATCGAGCGCCTCGCCGGCGCGCTGTTCCGCGAGCAGGAGCAGAAGGTCGACGACCCGATCCTCGCGCAGATCTTCCGCTCGTTCGTCGCCGACGAGATGCGGCACGCGGCGGTCGCCGAGCGGCTCGCCGAGTTCTACGACGTGCGACACCTCAAGAAGTACGAGACCAACCCGCACCTCGCCGCGTTCTATCCGTGCTTCATCGAGACCGTCCGCCGCATGCCGCCGGACATCGCCAACATCTACATCACCGCGGGCGAGCTGATCCTCGACGTGGCGCTGCTCCGCTCGATCAACGACTACGTGCACGACGAGATGAGCCAGCGCGCGATGGACCTCGTCAACCGCGACGAGTCCCGGCACATCGCGGTCGACTACCACATGCTCGAGTACTACAGCTCCGAGGAGTACGACCGGGCCCTTTCGCAGCGGCCGAAGCCCTCCCTGCGCGAGCGGGTCGCCGGGCAGTGGGCGTTCGCCAACATGCTGTGGCACGCGAGCCCGTTCATCCGCGCGGTGTTCTTCGAGCCGATGGCGGTCGTCGATCCGAGCGGCAAGCGGATGAAGGAGGCGTTCCGGCGGATGCAGATCCTCGGCGCCAAGCCCAACGTGAAGCGCCGGCCGTTCGTGCGGGTGATGATGGCGCTGCAGGAGCTGTATCGCCGGCCCTGGGCGTCGGCGACCATCGGCCCACTCCTCGAGCGCGCGACGGGGGTACCCGGCAGCGTGCTCGTGCGCCTGATCGACGAGGAGGACGAGCGGCGCGCGGCGCGCCTGAGCTTCGACGAGCTCGCCGAAGAGGCGCTCTCGGCGAAGCTCCGGGACTAGCCGCTCACGGCGTGACGATGACCCGACCGGCCTGCCCACGGCTGGTGCAGTGGGTCATGTAGTCGCAGAAGTAGTCGAACGTTCCGGCGGTCGGGAAGGTCTGCTTGAACGTGTAGGGAGCGCTGTGCAGGCCGCTGTCGAAGCCGGGCGCCTTCGTGCAGGACGCGCCGCTCGTGACGGTGTGGGTGCCCTGGGTGAAGTTCCAGGTGACCGTCTCGCCGGCCTTGATGGTGATGGTGGCCGGGGAGTACTTGAAGTTGCTCACCGTCACCACGTGCTCGCCCGGCGCGGTCTCGCCGGTCGCGTCCACGGCGCCCGTGTCGGTCGTCCCCATGTCCATCTCGCCCATGTCGTCGGCGGCGTCGGACCCCGCATCGGTCGTGGTGGGCGTGGACGACGAGCTGCAGGCAGCGAGGATCAAGGGGAAGAGCAGGGCAGGGCGCATCGCGCAGTCTTGCCACGGCGCAAGCGTCGCTTCCAATCCACTCGTGGCTGAGCCGTCACTGTTCCACGCAGTAGAGGTTGCCGAAGTCCGAGCAGTAGTAGTTGAAGGGACTGCCGGTGATGTTGGCGTTGGGGTTGCGGAAGTAGTCCAGTTTGGCCAGGGTGGGCTCGCCGATGCGCGGCTGTTCGGTGCTCGAGCTCGAGGTCCAGTTGGTGCACGTGCCGGTGTCGCTCCCGGGCTCGGACGGGCTCGTCGCGCCGCTCCAGGTCCACGACTCGAACTTCAGCTTCGCGTACGCGCCGTCGGCCGTCTCCCAGATCCCCGTGTCGAACGCCCCCTCGATCAGCGCCTTGCCGGTGCCGATGAGGGCTCCCGAGGGGCGGATGTACTGGGCGGTCGGCGAGATCACCGCGCTCGCTGCGACGCCCTTGCGCGCGACCAGCGCCTTGAAGGTGCGCTTGTCCGTGCGTACCGCGTCGGCGTCCGCCTGGCAGACCTTGTCGCCGTCGGCGATGCTCGCCGAGCTGGCCGTCGTCCGGGTGATGAAGACCATCTTGCCGGCGACGGGCGCGGGTGGCGGACGGTCTCCGCCGTCGGTCTGCACGCAGTAGACGTGGTTCTGCTCGTTGCAGGCGGCGCCCACCCCGTCGAGGTAGTCGACGGCCGCATAGAGCCCGGACTCGGGGACGCCGTAGATCCCCTCGTCCGCCTTGGACCTGCTCGACCAGTACTTGCAGTGGGACGAGGGCTTGCCGCCCGGGGCGAAGCCGGTCCAGACGCCCTCGAGCGTGATCTCGCGAGCGTTCTCGTCGAGCGAGATCGCGCGGTGGAAGTGACCGGAGAGCAGATCGTCGACCGTGTGGGCCAGGTACTTCCCGTCCACGCGCACGAAGCCGGAGATCGATCCGAGGCGGGTCTTGAGATCAGGACCCCTGCTCGGCTCCCGCACCACGAGCGCGAGGAACGTGCCCTTGCGACCGGCGGTGCCGGCGAGCCGCTGACAGACGGCGTCGGCGGCGGCACCGTCTCCCCCGAAGTTGGCGCTCAGCATCTCCGACGAGACGAACACCAGGTGCCCTTCGCCAAGGGCAGCGCCGTCCGCCACGTCGCTCGCGCCCCCGTCGACGCGGACCTGGTAGCCGTCGACGCCGGTGATCGCGTTGCAGCCCAGCAGGGCCGCCGTGAGCCACAGAGGCCGCATCAGAACGCCCCCTCGAGTCGCAGGCCCGCCGTCGTGGGACCGACCGAGAATCCCACGGTGGTGGGTTTGGCTCCACGCACGAACAGGCTCACCCCGAACACCGCGAGGCCGACCCCACCGACGATGAAGCCCACGGTCGAGATGTTGCCGGCGCGACGAGAGGTGTCGAGGTCGTAGCTCGCGCTCGGCGGGCACGACTTGTCCGTGGCGCACACGTCCTTCGCCTTGCCGAGGCGCGTGAGCGCGACGATCCCCGCGACGCCGCCGACCGCGACTCCGACCACCCCGACCGACAGCCCGACGATGCCGAAGGCCGGGATGCCGTTCGAAGGCGCGGGGGCGATCGGCGCGGGTGGAGCGGGGTTCGGCGGGGCCAACGCCTTGGGGGGCGGCTCGGCGCCCGCGAGGGTGGGCGTGAGCACGACCTCACGGGTCTCTCCTTCGGCGAGCACGACCGAGCTCGTCGCGAGCTCGGAGGTGTCGCGCACCAGGCGCACGACGTGGGTCCCGGGATCGAGGCGCCGCGGCTGGCCGAGCGCCGCGGTCGGCACCTCGGCTTCGTCGACCAGCACCTTCACGGTCGCCGGGTCGATGCCGCTGACCTTCGGCACGAGCGAAGGGATGCGATCCTTGAGGGAGAGCGCGAGCGCGTCGGCCTCCTCGCGCGCCTTCTGCGCGGTGGCGCTCTCGTTCGGCGGCACGGGGAGCTTGCTGGCGGTGAGCGCGATCTCGCGCGCCTGGACGAGCTTGCCCACCAGCGCGAGGGTCTTCGCCAGATCGAGGCCGGTGATCGGGGTCGGCGCGAGCGCCCACGCCGCGCGGAACTTCTCGAGCGCTTCGGGGAGCTTGCCCGCCTCACGGAGCTTCTTGCCGTCGCGCCACAGCTCGCGCGCGCTCTCGAGGTCGATCGCGGAGGGCGCCGCCGAAGCGAGCGGCAGGCCGAGGGGCACCTGGGCGAGCAGCAGCACTGCAGAGAGCAGCCTACTGGATGTCGTCTTCATCGGGTTTCTTGGGCTTGGGAACGACCG
The DNA here is from genome assembly GCA_016794445.1 of Myxococcales bacterium. GTDB lineage: Bacteria > Myxococcota_A > Polyangia > Polyangiales > JADJMO01 > JADJMO01. The sequence continues at coordinate 6,962 of JAEUKC010000114.1, read as the reverse complement.
GCGCGGTGGAGGCGCTGGCCTTGGGGAGGACGCTCGGCTTGAAGGAGATCTTCGGCGCCACCGTGGTCGCAGACGCCGTCGGCTTGGCGGAGACGGCGGCGGAGGCCTCCGGGCTCGGGGTGCTCGTCGACGCCGCAGCACTGGTGCTCACGGTGGGCGGTGCGCTGCTCGCCACCATCACGGTGGGTGCGGCCGCACCCGGCGTCGGCGCAGCAGGTGTCGTTCGGCGCGTGGCGAAGAACCCGATCGCGGCGATCGCCGCGAGCACGGGGGCCGCGATCCACCACTTCGGCGTGCGCGGCCGCGCGGCCGTCCTCACGCTGGCGCCGCCCAGCGTCGGGGAGGGCGCCGGCGTCATCGCCAGGGTCGCCGCCGTCTCCTTGGACACCGCCACCGCCGGTTGCGAGGAGACGTTGACCGTCGCCGCGAGGCCGTCGCTCGGCACCGAGTACAGGGGCAGCTCCGTGCGCTCGACGCGGATGGGGCCGCTCTTGTCGACCACCGAGGCCATCCCGAGCGCCTTCTCGAGCGACTCGGCGAACTCGCGCGGGGTTCGGAACCGCTGCTCGCGGTCGCGGTGGCAGGCCTTCTCGAACCAGTCGTCGATCGCCGCGGGGAGGTTCGGCGCGAGGGCGGTGGGGCGCTCGAAGTCGCGCTGGTGGATCGCGATGGCGAGGGCGCCGACCGTGTCGCCGTGGAAGGGCCGCTTCCCGGCGAGCATCTCGTAGGCCATGATCCCGAGGGCCCACAGGTCGACGCGACCGTCGATGTCGCGCTTGCCGAGGATCTGCTCGGGGCTCATGTAGACCGGGGTCCCGACCAGGCTGCCGCTCGCCGTGGTGGCGCCGAGCGTGTCGATGTCCTTGGCGACGCCGAAATCGAGGACCTTCACGAACACGTCGCCATCGGCGTCGCAGAGGAACACGTTGTCCGGCTTGATGTCGCGGTGGACGATCCCACGCTCGTGGGCGCGGGTCAGGGCTTTGCAGACCTGTCCCACGATCGCGACCACCTCGCCCGGCTGCAGCTTCGGCGGCACCGACAGGCGGGCCGCGAGCGACTCGCCCTCGAGCAGCTCCATGATGATGAACGGCAGGCCGCCCTCGCCGACGCCGTGGTCGAGGACCTGCACGACGTGAGGACTGCGCACCTGCGCGGCGGCGCCGGCCTCGCGCGAGAAGCGGTCGCGGAACACCTCGTCGGTGGCGAGGGTCGTCGACATGAACTTCACCGCCACCTTCGTGCGCAAGGTGAGGTGGTCGGCGATCCACACGCTGCCCATCCCCCCCTGGCCGAGGGGGCGGACCAGCCGCACCGAAGGCGTCACGAGGTGCCCCGCGTGGGGCTCGAAGAACGGCGCAGGCATCCGAGCCCGGATGATACGCCACCGCCGACGAGGGCGCGCCACGCAACGTTCGCTTGTGGCGTCCGCCGTTCCGCCGGAGGATCGGGGGATGCGAGCTTGCTCCCTCTTCACCGCGCTGGCGCTCGTCTCGGGCTGCGTCTCGGGCTGCGGTTCCGACGAGGCCACGCCTCCGGTGGATGCAGGCGCCGACACCGCCGAGCCGGACCTCGAGGGGTTCGTGAAGGACTTGCCTACATCCTGCGCCTTCGACTGCAAGAAGGGGTGTCCCGAGGAGAAGGCGGGCGGCCCGTTCGTCTGTCCGGCCCTGGCCGACTGGAGCCTGGTTCCCCATGCGGTGACCTGTGGCCTGTCTGCGCCTGCGTTCCCGTCCCCTGTCGCGGGTCGCTGCTCCGTGAGCGCGCCGACGGGCGAGGCCCTGCGCACCGCAGGCGCCGTCGACGCCTCCACCTTCGTGTTGCCCGACGGTCACCGCATCACCCCGGCCGGCGCCGAGGCGGAGCTGGTCGACGACGCGCACCTCGGAGGCTTCCCGGTCCGGGTCGCCCGGGTGCCGTCGACGCGCTTCGTGCTCGTGGTCGAGGCGGGCTTCGGGGAGCACCTCGTGCGCGCCATCGACGCCGACGCCCTCGCGGCCGGCGCCGGCAAGAAGGCCATCGTTTCCACCGTGGTCGTCCCACGCGCCAACTGGGGCGTGGTGGTCGTGCCCGACGCGAGCGGCAAGCACCGCGCGTACGTCTCGGGCGGGGCGCTCGGCAAGGTGTACGCGGTGGTCCTCGACGACGCGACCGGCGCCCTCGCTCTCGACGCCAAGTTCAACATCGACCTCGGCACGGTGGCCACGTCCGACGGGGCCGTACCGTTCTTCGCCACCTCGCTCGCCGCCACCCCCGACGCGACGAGGCTCGTGGTGGGATCGGTCAAGGGCAGCGAGGCGCGGGTCTTCTCCATCGCCCCTGCCGATCACGGCAAGCAGCTCGCGGCCGCCGGGCTCGGGGGGACGGAGCACTTCGGCGTCGCCATAGACCCGGCGGACTCCAAGGGCGAGGTCGCCTGGGTGCCGCTGTGGGGCGACGCCAAGATCGTCGCGCTCGACACCAAGACCGGCGCGGTCAAGCAGACCGTTCCCACCGGCAAGAACCCGGAGGGCTTTGCGTTCCTCGACGCGCGCTGGATGGTCGTCGCCGCCGCCGATGGGGACACGCTCGCCCTCGTCGATCGCGTCGCGGGCACGGTCGTCGCCACCGTCTCGATCGGCGCCGCGGGCTCGCACGGCTTCTCTCCCACGGCGATGGCCTGGGACGCCGCGTCCCATCGCCTGTACGTCGCCGAGACCATCCTCGACGCGATCGAGGTGTTCGACGTCACCCTCGACGCCAGCAAGGCGCCCCTCCTCACGAGCCTCGGCCGCATCCCCACGGCGTGGTGGCCCACCGACGTCGTCGTCGACGGCACCAGGCTCTTCGTGGTGGAGGGCCGGGGCTACGGCGCCGGCAAGGGCCGCACGGGCAAGGCCTTCGGCCCCGGCTACGGAGAGATCGCCGAGAGCATGAAGGGCACGGTGCGCGTCATCGACCTCTCGACCCTCGATCTCGCCGCAGCCACGAAGAAGGTCGCGGCCAACGCGGCCCTCGCCGACGTCGGCGGCTACCCCACGGTGAACTGCCCCGACGGCGCGCCGTACGATTTTCCCGTGCCCCGCACCAACACGGAGGGGGCCTCGAAGCTCATCACGCACGTGCTGTGGATCGTCCGCGAGAACAAGAACTTCGACTCGATCCTCGGCGACATGCCGGGCGTGAACGGCCAGGCCTCGCTCGTGATGGCGCCCGGCAAGATGGACGAGTACTGGCGCAATTTCCGGGGGATCGGGCGCACCTGGACGATCGCGGACAACTACTACACCGACGCCGAGTACAGCAACCAGGGCCACGTCTGGCTCACCTACGGCCGCACCACCGACTACACCGAGCGCACGTGGGTCGTCGCCGCCTCGGGCAAGGGCCGCGAGAGCCTCGGGGGCGTGCTCGACGTCGGTCGCGCCGAAGAGGGCTCCGTGTTCGAGTGGCTGCTGAAGCACGATCAGGAGTTCGACATCCTCGGCGAGGGCACGGGTCTGCCCAGGGTGCCGAAGGGCAAGCGCAACCCGGTCGACTCGCGGTACCCGGGGATCGTCCAGAACGTCGGCCTCGAGGACGTGACCAAGGCCTGCTACTTCGCCGCGCGCACGCGCGCCCTCTGCGATCTGCACGCCTTCACGTACATGACGCTGCCGAACGACCACACGTTCGGGGGCGGCGGTTCGCGACCGAGCCCGGGCACCATGATCGCCGTGAACGACGAAGCCACCGGCATGGTGCTCGACGCCCTCGGCCGCTCGCCGTTCTGGGCTTCCACGCTGGTCGTGATCACCGAGGACGACCCCCAGGACGGCGGCGACCACGTCGACCTGCACCGCACCCCGCTCGTGTTCGCGGGTCCCTGGGTCAAGCGCGGCTACGTCGCCAAGGCGCACTACGACGTGGCCTCGCTCGTGAAGCTGCTCGCCCATCTGCGCGGCCTCCCGTATCCGAACGAGGTCGTCGCGCGCGCGCCCCTGCCGCTCGAGATGTTCACCGCGACGCCCGACTACGGGACCTGGAAGGTGCAGCCGCGCGCGGTGCCACTGGCCTGCAACGACGAGGGAACGCCGTTCGCGCTCGAGGCCAAGCACTGGGATTTCGACGAGATCGACGAGCAGCCGGGCCTCGGCGCCCAGCTGCGGAGGATCTTCGCCGTCGCGCAGTGATCCCCGTATCCTCGGCGGCATGGCGACCATCGACGTCGAGGGGGAAGACCTGGTCATCCACATGACCGGGCTCGGGGAGAAGCTCATGGCCCTGCGCAGCGAGGTGCGGCTGCCGCTGTCTCACGTGAAGGCGGTGCGCGCGCGCCCCGAGGAGCTGTTCGACGACACGTTCATCTTCCGCGTGTTCGGCGCCTCGCTGGTCGAGACGCACCTCGGCTACTTCTGGAAGAAGGGCGATGGCCTCGTGTTCATCGACATCCACCACCTCAAGGAGGGCAACATCGTGGCCGTCGATCTCGAGCACGAGCGCATGAAGCACCTCTACGTCGAGGCGGAGGGTGGTGACGCTGCGACGGTCGCGGCGCGCATCACGGCGGCGCTGCAGCCCCGCTGATTGCCTGCGACCGCCCCGCGCGCCTCGGCATCGAAGCGGCTCCATCGAGGAGGCTTCATGTCCGTCATCGCCGCGACCATCCCGCAGTTCCGCAAGATGCTGCAGAACCTCGACACCTTCCTCCAGAAGGGCGTCGCCCACGCCAAGCAGCGTTCGTTCGAGCCGTCGGTGCTCCTCACTGCGCGCCTCGCGCCGGACCAGTACGCGTTCACCCGGCAGGTGCAGGCGGCGTGCGACGCGGCCAAGTTCGCCGCCGCGCGACTCGCGGGCAAGGACCCGCCGGCGCACCCCGACACCGAGCAGACCGTCGAAGAGCTGCACGCGCGCATCCAGAAGGTCGTCGACTACCTCGGCACGTTCTCGGCCAAGGACTTCGAGGGCGCCGAGGCGCGGGCGATCACGCTGTCGTTCATGCCGGGCAAGACCATCAGCGGCGAGAATTACCTCGTCGAGCTCGCCGCCCCCAACTTCTACTTCCACCTCACGACCGCGTACGCGATCCTCCGCCACAACGGCGTCGAGGTCGGCAAGAAGGACTTCATCGGCAGCCTCGAGCTCAAGGACGCCTGATCGGGCCCGCGATGGCGAGCACGCCGTCCTCGACGTCCTCGATCGAGAGCGACAGCGCGGGCGGCGCGCCATCGACCAAGAGGTGCAGCGCCGCGAGGTCGAGGATCTCGATCCGCTCGACGCCGCTCTGCTCCAGCATGCCGATGCGGAGGGCCTTGGCGACGGCCTCCTTGATCGCCCACGCGCGGCACGCGCTCTCGTCGTCCACGAGCGCGAGAGCCCGCTCGGCCTCGCGGGGGAACGCGCGACGCGCGACCCGCCGGATGCGCGCGGCGTCGCGGCGATCCGTGAGGTCGATCCCGAGCGGCCCGACCTGGGTGGCCGCCGCGAACGCCATGCGTTCGCCATGCGAGATCGACAGCACGACCGCGGTCGTGGCGTGCACCACGGGCGCGCCGTCGTCGGCGCGCGAGATGGCGTCCGGCACCACGCCGAGGGCCAGGAGAGCGGCGCGGGCGGCTCGGCGACCGGCGACGAACTCGGCCTTTCGCCGCGCGGCGCCGAACGAGTCCACCAGCGCGCGCTCGATCGCCGAGAGTTCCTCCAGCGCCTCGAGGTGGACGCCGATCGGCGCCATCCCGCGGCCGATCACCGCGGCTCCTCCACCTCGAGCCCCACCATGCGCATGAGCCGCAGGGCGTTGGAGGACGTGACCGGTCCCTCGCGCAGGACGTAGTCGAACGTCATCGTGTCGCCGTCGACCTGCTCGCGGAAGTGCACGTTGCGCACGTGCCCCTGGGCCTCGCCCTCGAGCGCCGCGAGGTCGAGATCGTGGGTGGAGACGGCGCCGCAGCCGCGGCACCGCACGAGGTGGTGCACGATCGCGCGCGCACCGATGTGCCGCTCGCGCGAGTTGGTCCCGTGCAGGATCTCGTCGAGGAGGAACAACACCGGCGGCCGCTGCGGGTCGGTGGTGGCGGCGTCGGCGGCGTCCACGACGGCCTTGAGCCGGCGGAGCTCGGCGAAGAAGTGCGAGACGCCGTCGTCGAGCGAGTCGCGGATCCGCATGCTGGTGCGCACGTCGAACGGCGAGGTCGCGAGGCGCCTGGCGCGCACGGGGGCGCCCGCGAGCGCCAGGACGACGTTGGCGCCGAGCGCGCGCAGCAGCGTGCTCTTGCCCGACATGTTCGACCCCGTCACGAGCAGCACGGTGCCCGCGCCGTCCATGGTCACGGAGTTGCGCACGGCCTTGTCGGCCGCGAGCAGCGGGTGCGCGAGCTCCTCGGCGAACAGGCGCGGAGCGCCCCCCTCGAGGATCTCCGGGAACACGTCCTCGGGTCGCTCGAACGCGCGCGTACCGAGGGCCGCGTGGGCCTCGATGTGGGCGAGCTCGGCGAGGCGCGCCCGCAGGTCGGCGCCCACCGTGGCGCGGAACGCCTCGCACGCGAGGGCGCACGAGAGGTCCCACGAGAGCAGCGGCCCGATGAACAGGCGGAACACCTCGTTGCGGCGCGCGTCCACGAATGAGGCGATCCGCGACAGGCGCGCGATGGCCGCCGAGGTCTTCGGGCCGGGGAGGAGCCCGCCCTGCTCGACGACCGCGAACATGCGCGCGTAGCGGGCGAGGTCGAGGTGGTGGTCCGAGACGGCCTCGATCGCCGCGCGGATCGCCACCCGGTGCCGCGCGTGCAGGGCGAGCTGGAGGAGCAGCGGGGCCACCCACGCGGCCCGGGGCAAGAACGGGAGCGCGCCGCCGAAGAAGAGCAGCGCCACGGTGCACACCGGCAAGAGGAGGGCGAACGCCCGGAACGCCAGGCTGGTCGGGAGGTGCAGCGAGGGCCCCTCGATCCAGGCGAGCAAGGGCTCGATCGACGGGGGCTCCTTGGCGAGGCGCGCGCCCTCGGCCC
>JAEUKC010000317.1:0-5497 GCA_016794445.1 Myxococcales bacterium | reverse complement strand
TCTCGTCGGAGGTCTCTTCCTCGAGCAAGCCAAGGATCGCGTGCATGTTGTCGCCCAGCCGGGCGGAGAAGTGGAGGAGCGCCTTCGACGTGCGCTTGTCCACGTCGCACGCCGGGGCGCGCCCCGCGTCGAGGAGCTCGTCGACCGCCAGCGCGGCGCGGGCAAGGGCCGACTGCAACGCGCTGATGTCTTCGGCGATCGTCCGCGGCTTCCGCGCGATGCCCTCCCACGTGTCGGGGCCGCTGAACAGGTCGACCATGTTGTCGCGGAGGTCGTCGAGGGCGATCGCGGCGGGGGTCTTCTCGGTGGACATGGGGTGTTCCTTCTCGGGTCGCAGGTGCAGGTGCGCCCGCGTCGGAGTCCGACCCGGAGGTCAGGCCCCGAAGCGGGGGCGCCTACGCGGGCGAGCTCCGCCGAGCAGCTCGGGCCCGGGCGCGGGCGTCGCAGGCCATGCGCAGATGCTTCTCCGTCGCCGCCTCGGCGGTCGCACGGCGTCGAGGCGAGGCGGTTGCAGGTGTGCCCCACCGGACCGCGCGGGCCTGCTTGACGTGGGCGCGGGCGAGCGCGTACCACTGCGCCGAGGTCACGATGCACCTCCGTCGAGGTCGAGGTCACCCCAGGTGCGGCCCTCGAGATGAGCGGCGAGTGCCACGCCGAAACTCACGCCGAAACTATCCGAGACGTCCTCTTCCGCATCGATCGGGGCCGTGCTACCCCCCGCAACCTTCGACGATTGGCGCACTGCAACGGCTTCAAGTCCCGTTGGGGTCACCATCGAAGGCCCGGATCTCGTAGCGGATCCGGGCCTTCGACTTTTCTTTTTCGCTACTCGAGCAAATGGCGCACAACATCCACGGCATCTTCGCGGCTCCCGAGACCCTCGCTTCCGTCGTGAAGCAGCTGCCCGGGACCATCGTCGTCCCCCTGAGCGCCGGCGTCGCGTGGGTGCCCGTCTTCGACGAGCTCCTCGACGCGGTCTCCAAGAGCGCGGGCGTCCCCTCGGCGAACACCGAGGACGGCTTCGTCCACTTCGGCGGCGTGCTGCCGAGCGTGCTCCAGGCTGCCTCGGCGAAGGCCCCCGTGGCCTACGTCGAGACCGACTACTTCGGCGGCAGCGGCTCGCAGATCGCCACGGTCTACGAGGGCGGCGTGCGCACGAAGGAGCGCTGCACGGTGAATCAGGCGCTCGCCGTGCTCGGCGTGCACGGGGTCGACGAGCAGGACGAGTGGGACGTGGTCGGCCTCGCGAACCACCGCGTCACGCCCGAGGCGGCGCACGCCGCCTTCGCCGCGCGCTGAGCGATCACGCGCCCTTGCGACGACGGCGCACGAGCCAGCCGAGCACCGCGACGAACGCGACACCGTCGTGGGTGGGTCGGCCTCGGTGGGTGGTGCAGCCGCCGCCCGAGTCAGTGTCCGTGGGTGCGGCGCCGGCGAGGCACTTGCCCGAGGACGTGTCGCAGGCGAAGCCCGACTGGCAGTCGGCCGAGGTGGCGCACTGCTTCAGGCACGCACCGTCCACGCACCGCAGCGGGCTGCACGGCGTGACCACCTCGTCCTTGCCGATCGACGCGGTGCCCTCGGCGTTGCAGCGGGCGCCCTGCACGCAGCTGCCCGCGGTGCAGACGAAGCCGGTGGCACAGTCGGCCGGAGCGACGCACGTGGTCTTGCACTTGCCGTTGCTCGCGCAGACGAACGGCAGACACGCGGTGTCGCAGCAGTAGCTGCCCTCGCAGAAGCCGCTCGCGCATTGCGCCTTGTCCGTGCAGCCCGTCCCGTCGACCTTGAGGGGCTTGCACGCCCCACCCTCGCAGTAGGCGGTCTTCGCGCATCCGGTGGTGGCCGTGCACGTCGTCGCGCAGCTGCCCGTCGCGCACCCGAACGGCGCGCAGCTCGTGGCGGCGCAGCAGGTGCCCTCGACGCAGTGGCCGTGCTCGCACTCGGCGTCGACCGCGCAGCCCTTGCCGTCCGCGAAGGCGATCAACGGGCGATAGACGTACGCCTCGCCCGCGCCGAACTGGTGGGCCGAGCCGACGGCGCCATCGTTGCCCGAGAGGGCGACGCTGGCCCCGAAATTGAGGCCGAACACCGGCGTGAGCGGGAGGAGCTTGGACTTCTCGACGAACGCCTTGCCGTCGTACGTGTAGACGTGCACCTCACCCTCGTTGTCCTTGCCGGCCGACCGAGCGCCCACGAGGACGAGGTCGTCGGCCGTGGCGACCGAGTACCCGAACTCCTCGAGGTCGGCGGTGCCCTGGAACGCCTTGCCCTTGGGGCTCGCGAACGTGGCGCCCACGCGGTCGAAGACGTAGACGGAGCCCGTGGCCTTGGCGCCGTCGTCGTCGCCGGGCGCGCCGACGACGAGCCGCTTGTCGCTGACCGACACGGCATACCCGAAGTGCGCGCTGTCGGACGGCGCGGGCGCGACGACGCGCTGATCGAGCTTCCAGGTGCCGCCGCTCTTCACGAACACGTAGACCGCGCCGGCCTCGTCGACGGTGTCCACGGTGGCGAACGGCGCGCCGACGACCGCGACGTCGCCGGCGATCGCGACCGCGCTGCCGAAGTCCTCGAACACCTTCGGCGGTGACAGCGCGACCACGCGCGAGAACGTGGTGCCCGCCTTCGCCCAGACCTCGGCCACGCCGTTGGTGCCATCGAGCGAGCTCCCCTGCCCGCCGATCAGCAACAGATCTCCGCTCGCGGCGATCGCGTGGCCGAAGGCGACGGGGGCCTTGGCCTCGGCGCGCAGCGTCTGGATCGACTTCCACGTGGTCGCCTCGCGCTGGAAGACGAAGACCGCACCCGCGGAGGTCACCGGCGGATCGTCGGTGAAGTCGGCGCCCACCGCGAGCAGGTCACCGCTGAAGGACAGGGCGCTGCCGAAGCGGTCGGCGTCGGTCGGCCGGGGCAACAGGGCCTGGTTGGTCCAGCCGGTCTTGGAGGCCCACCCGTAGACGAAGACCCCACCTCCATCCAGGGGATCCCCGGGCGCCCCGACGGCGAGGAGGTCCTTCTGGAGCGCGAGCGCGGTGCCGAGCTCGTCGACGTCCGCGGTGGCGCTGCCCCGCAGGCGCGCGCTCGGTCCGATGGTCGGATCGATGGTCACCGGGAAGCGGGCCGTGGCGACGTCGACGTGGATGGCGAGCGTGTCGTTCGCGACGCTGAACCACGCGCGGAGGGGCACGCGGTCGGCGTCCCACGCCTCGAGATCGCGCACGTCGAAGCGGGCCCGACCCGCCGTGTCCACGAGGGCGACGCACGCGTCGGCAGGGCACGCGATGCGCGGGGTGAGACCGGCGACGACGTAGGTGAGATCCACGGTCGAGCTCGTCGTGCGGTCGATGGTGAAGCCGAGCTCCACGCCGCCGGGACGCCTCCGATACCACTCGACCACGCCTCCGTGATCGAGCTCGAGGCGGTCCGGCCGCCGCGTGACCTGCTTGGCGGCCGGCCCCTGCAACGACCAGGAGAACCCGCCCTGCTCCGCCGATTTCCCGGAGAACTGCACTCGATCGACGTCGACGCGGGCGAGCACCGAAGCCGCCTCGACGAGCGGAGGCGGCTCCGGGTCCGGGGTCGGCGCACACCCGACGACGAGCAGTCCGGCCAGGAGCGTGGGGGGCGGGCGACGATTCATCACGAGGCATACGGGTGAGGTCCCCAGCTGGATCGGCCATGCGCCAGCGCAACGACGTCACCCGAACGCCACGATCGTCAGTCCATGCCCTTGATGTTCGCGACCGGGTACAGCCGGTGCGCGACCTTCGCGATGCCCTCGCCCTCGAGCACGTCGAGCACCTCGTCGAGGTCCTTGTAGACGTGCCCGCACTCGTCGAGCGGCGTCGTGCGCGTGTTGCCGACGATGCCCTCGATCTCGACGCCCGCGAAGCTCCGCTTCACCTCGCGCATCTCGGCGTCGATCTCCGCCTGGCGGTGCTCGAGCTGGCGCTTGGCGGCGCCGCGACCGAGCACGCGACCCGACCCGTGGTTGACCGAGCACGCCGTCGCGTGCGCGCCCGCCTGCGGGAACAGGATCGCCGCGCCCGTGTACATCGAGCCCGGGATCAGGCACGGGTGGCCGGTGTCGCTCCAGCGCGTGCCGACGAGGTCCGGGTGGCCGGCCGGGAACGCGCGCGTCGCGCCCTTGCGGTGCACGAAGCCGCGCTTGTGCGTGCCGTCCGGCAGCACGAGCGTCTCTTCCTGCACGAGGTTGTGCGAGATCTCGTAGTAGACCTCGCCGTCCACGCCGAACACCTCGCGGAGCGCCTCGCGGACGCCGTCGGCGATCACGTGGCGGTTCGCGACGGCGTAGTTCGCCGCGGCGTTGTGGTGCGCCCAGTAGGCCTTGCCGAGCGGCTCGTCCGCGCGGAGCCAGCTGTCCTCGCGGCGCGCGCTCGCGAGGCCGCGCAGGCGCGCGCCCTCGTGGAAGTAGTGGTTCGCGACCTGCCAGCCGTAGCCGCGCGAGCCGCAGTGGATCATGACCCAGACCGACCCGTCGTCGCGGTCGACCTGCATCTCGACGAAGTGGTTGCCGCCGCCGACCGAGCCCAGCTGCGGCACGACCTTGTCCCAGGCGCGCTCGATCTGGCGGACGTCGGTGTCGTCCGGGATCGGGATGAACACGCGCTCGCACACGTCGGCGCGCACGCCGAGCGCCTGCGCGCCGTGGCGCAGCACCTGCTCGGCCTTGGTCGAGGAGAAGCGCGGCATGTGCTTCGGGCGGCCGTTGCCGACGCCCGTCGCCACGCGCTTCTCGACCTCGCGCAGGAAGTCGCCGCGCACCTTCTTCTCGCGCACCCGCGCGGCGCCGAGGCCCGGGACGCGCAGGTACAGCACGCCGCACGAGATGTCGTAGCCGGAGCCGGCCTGGAGGATGGTGTCCTCGGTCACGACGACGCAGCCCACGGGCACGCCGAAGCCGAGGTGGGTGTCGGGCATCAGGTAGACGCCCGTGACGCCCGGGTAGCTGGCCGCGTGCGCGGCCTGCGACCACAGCGCCTCGTCCGAGGCCTCGTAGAGCGCCGCGGAGAGGTAGGCGTGGATCTCGACCCGCATGTCGGCGACCTGCGGCAGGACGTAGTGGCGTTCGCCGACCGGGACGGCGATGTGCTTGAAAGACATGACTGGTTGCCTCCGCGGCTCGCGCCAGGGAGTCTCCGATGTGAAGATGGGTAGGATACCGATTTGAACCTACCGGCGGACAAAACGAAGAGAGCCGCCGGGGGATGACCTGGCGGCTCTCGAGGGGCGAGGGACGGCTCAGATCGCGCGTGTTCGGAGCGCCTTCGACGGGCGCCGCAGATCCTGGAGAAGGCGATGGAGTCTCATGGGTTCCTCGTGGACGCCGACTCTACCACGATGCACGGGACAGTTCAAAGGTGGATCATGCGGCCGCGAGCCCGCGGGGGATCAGGAGCTGACGGATGCGCCGCTTCTCCAGCGGCGTGAGCACGGGCTCCAGGAACGCGAACAGCTCGGTGGCATCGCGGAAGGC
>JAEUKC010000316.1:0-17823 GCA_016794445.1 Myxococcales bacterium | reverse complement strand
GCGAACGGCAGGAAGCAGCTCCACGGGAAGGCGCCGTGCGCGATCTGGCGGACGTAGAGGTCGTAGGTGGGGAACTTGCGCGAGCCGTTGGCCGTGGCGCCCGCGGCGCCGATGAACTTGCCGTCCTCGGCGAGCAGGCCGACCGCGACGCCCTCGGCGACGCCGAACGCGCCCGCGCCGAGGACCGCGCCCACGACGCCGCGCTCGATGCGCTCGGCGACGGTGCCCTTGCCCCCCGCGGCCAGCGCGAGAGCGCCCGCGATGGCGCAGCCGATCATCGCGCGCGTGCTGGCGGGGCGGAGCACGAGCTCCTTGAGCTCGCCGTCGGCCATCGTGATCCCGACGAACGCAGCGACCGCCAGGGTGGCGACGCCGAGGAGGACCTGGAGGCGGGGCGTGTCGTCGTCGTTGGCGGTGCGCACGAGCCACGCGATGCCGATGGCGAGCGCTGGTGCGGTGCCGACGGCCACGCCGCGACAGCCGACGCCCGCGACGACGCCGGCCGCGCCGACCAGGAGCCAGGGCACACGTGCGCCGAGGGGCGTGGGGGTGCCGTCGTCCTCGGTGTCGAACGCCGCGACCGCGAGGCCGGACAGCGCGAGCGCGAACGCGCCCATGGTGGCGGCGTCGCCGAGGATGAGCCGCCCCTGCACGAGGATGGTCGGCATGGTGACGAACACCGCGCCCGAGAACAGGCCCGCGCGCGCGTCGACCAGGCGGCTCACGGCGAGGGTGATCGCGAGCGCGCCGACCACGAGCCAGAGGGCGAGCGGCAGGCGCGCGGCCCACTCCGAGACGCCGAAGGTCTTGAAGCCGAAGGCGACGGTCTGGACCATCACGATGGGCCGCACGTCGGTGGCCTTGCTGCCCGCCTCGATGCCGCACGCGGCGAGGCTCACCTTGCCGCTCGCCGCGGCGCGCCGGCAGCCATGGTCGGCGAGGCCGAGCTCGTGCGGGTCCCAGATCCCCAGGCTGGCGAGGTCGCGCAGCAGCAGGAAACCGGCCAGGACGGCCACGGTGGCGATGGCGATCGCCAGGTGGCGACCCCCTCGAGGGCTTTGGGAAGGAAGGCTCACGCGGTCCGCACACATAATCTGCGGGCAACGCGCGGTCGAGAGGGTTCTATTCAGCCGACTCGAGCGGCGCGCTCTGCCGCCCCGCATGCCACGGCGGATGCAGCAGCGCCCACCTCGAAGGGCGGGCGCTGAGGGGCCACGTCGCCGGTCGACCGGCGAGCGATGCGGACCGGAACCGGACTACTTGGCGGTCGTGAGCTGGTGGACCTGCGCCGCGAGGCGGGCCACGGTGCGGGAGGCCGCCTTGACGTGGATCGCGCCGCGGGTGGCCGCGCGATCGAGCTCGCTCGTCGCGGTCTTGAGGAGCTCGGCAGCGCCCTTCGCGTCCTTGGTCTCGAGGGCCGCGCGGACCTTCTTCACGAAGGAGCGGACAGCGCTCTTACGAGCCTTGTTGCGAGTGGTACGGTTGATGCGCTGACGGTTGCGCTTCTCGGCGGACGCGTGATTGGCCACGGGGACTCCTCGATCGACGGAAAAGGGGGGCGAAGCATACCGGGCCCGCCGGCCTGGTCAAGGGGGGACTGCACGGGGGCGCAGTCGGCAATGGTATGGGCGGCTCGGACGTCTAAGCTAGCGACCCCATGCGCCGCCGCCCGCTCGCCCCGCCGCTCTTCGTCGCTTTGTCCTTGCTGGTGGGAGTCTCGTCGTTCTCGGGGAGCGGCCTCGCCGAGAAGGCGGGCATCGCCAAGCCCACCGGTTCCGCGCCGGCCCCGACCGGCAAGGCGAGCGTCGCCAAGCCCGCCAGCTCCGTCGTCGGGTTCCAGCCCACCGGCAAGCTCGCCACGGGCCTCGAGGCGCTCGAGAAGAGCGACTACGCGACGGCCAAGAAGGACCTCGAGGCGGTCAGCGGGAAGGACCTCGCGCGCGCCACCATCGGGCTCGCGCGCATCGCGTTCGACAGCGGGCGCTACGCGGACGCGGAGTCGCTCGCCAAGAAGGCTGCTGGGCAGGCCGGCAAGGACGAGGACGCCAAGCACGACGCGATCGGCTGGCAGGCCACGGCCGCGCTCGCCGTCGGCCGCGTCGAGGACGCGATCAAGATCGCCGACGCGCTCCGCGACGAGACCAAGGCGCCGCGCGCGCGGGGGATCCTCGTGGAGGCGCTGGTGCGCAAGGGCGACCGCGACGAGGCGCGCAAGGTCGCCGACGCGCTCGAGGCGGACAGCGAGGGCGACGACCCGGTCTGGAAGGACCCGGCCTCGCTCGCCTGCGTGGGTCGCGCGGCCCACGCCATGCGCGACGTGAAGTACGCGAACTCGACGTTCAAGGAGGCGCAGCGCCTCAAGCCGAAGCACGTCGAGACCAACGTCGCCTGGGCGCGCCTGTTCCTCGACTGGTACGACATCGGGCACGCCGAGGAGAGCGTGCGCGACGTGCTCGCGACGGCGCCGGACCACCCGCTCGGGCACCTGCTCGCCGCCGAGGTGAAGCTCGCGCAGACGATGGACTGGGACGCCGCCAACCGCGAGCTCGACACCGCGCTCAAGGTGAACCCCAAGCTCACGCGCGCCTTCTTCGTGCGCGGGTCGATGCTGCTGCACGACCAGGACACCAAGGGCGCCGACGCCGAGGTGGGCAAGGGGCTCGCCATCGACCCGAACGCGCTCGATCTGCTCTCGCTGCGCGCCGCGGTGAAGCTCGTGGACGAGGACAAGCCCGGCTACGACAAGATCAAGGCCGACGTCCTCAAGAAGAACCCGCTCTACGCCCGCTTCTTCGTCGACATCGCCGAGTTCATGGACTGGGAGCACCGGTACGACGACATCGTCGACATGATGACCGAGGCCACCAAGGTCGACCCGAAGGACGGCAAGGCGTGGGCCGAGCTCGGGGTGAACCTGCTGCGCCGCGGCGACGAGAAGCTCGGGCTCGACGCGCTCGACAAGGCGTACAAGCTCGACAAGTACAACGTCCGCCTCGTCAACATCCTCAACCTGTTCGAGAAGACGCTGACGAGCAAATACGAGCTCGTCGACGGCACCGGGCCTGCCAAGGTGTTCAAGTTCCGCTTCCACAAGGAGGAGACGGATCTGCTCGCCCGGTACGTGCCCGAGATGATGGGCAAGGCCTGGGGCACGATGGTGAAGAAGTACGGCTTCACCCCCAAGAACCCGGTCCAGATCGAGATCTTCCCCGAGCGCCAGCACTTCTCGGTGCGCACCGACGGCGTGCCCAACATCGGCCCGACCGGCGTGTGCTTCGGGCGCGTGATCACCGCGGTGTCGCCCAAGAACGAGGCCTCGAACTGGGGCCTCGTGCTGTGGCACGAGCTCGGGCACGTGTTCGCCATCCAGCTCTCCAAGAACCGCGTGCCGCGCTGGTTCACCGAGGGGCTCAGCGAGTACGAGACCATCGTCACGCGCCCCGAGTGGCACCGCGCGCTCGACCCGCAGCTCTACCAGGCGATGAAGGCGGGGCGCATCCCCAAGGTGGAGAGCCTCAACCGCGCCTTCACCCACGCGCGCACCCAGCAGGACGTCATCGTCGCCTACTACGCGAGCTCGCAGATCATCGTCCACATCGCCGAGACCTACGGCTTCCCGAAGATCGTGAAGATGCTCGAGCTCTTCGGGCAGGGCAAGAAGGGCAACGACGTCATCAAGCAGGGCCTCGGCGTCACCGCCGACCAGCTCGACGAGTCGTTCAAGGCGTGGCTCAAGAAGCGCCTCGCGCGCTACGACGGGCAGTTCATGTTCGACGGGGCGGGCGTGCCCGAGACCAAGCTCGCCGACGCGGCGGTCACGGCGGACCCGAAGAACGCCGACAAGGTGGCCACGCTCGCGGCGGCGCTGTTCCTCGACCACAAGTACAAGGAGGCCGAGGCGGCGGCGCAGAAGGCCATCGGCCTCGACGGCAAGAATCAGCTCGCGCACTTCATCGCGGCCAAGCTCGCCTTCGGCCTCAAGAAGGACGTCGCCGAGACCAAGTCGCACATCACGGCGATCCAGGCGGCGGGCGGCGACGGCTACACGCTCCAGAACATGCTGGCGGACCTCGCCGAGGCCCAGAAGGACAAGAAGGGCTTCCGCGCGGCGCTCGAGAAGGCCGCCACCTTCGACCCGACGCAGATCGAGCCGCTGGTCGACCTCTGGCAGCTCGCCGAGTCGGAGAAGCGCGCGGACGACGCGCTCGCCCTCCTGCGCAAGATGGTCCTCATGGACCCGCACGAGCGGCTGCCGTGGAAGAAGCTCCTGGAGACCCTCGTGCAGAAGTCGCTGTGGGACGAGGCGATCAAGGTGGGCGAGGGGGCGGTCTACGTCGACGTGTACTCGCCCGAGATCCACGCGTTCTACGCGCGCGCGCTCACCAACAAGGGCCGCGCGAAGGACGCGATCGACGAGGCCGACGCCGGGCTCGCCACCAAGCCCAAGCCCCCGCTCGAGGCCATGGTGCGCGTGGAGAAGGCGCGCGCGCTGTGGAAGGACAAGCAGCTCGCCAAGGCCAAGGAGGAGCTCGCGGCGGCGTTCAAGCTGGACCCGAAGAGCCCCGACGCGGCGGCGCTGCAGGCCCAGATGAAGTAAGACGGTACCGTCCTCCAGACATCGCTCCTAGATGTACTGGGAGATGCCGAACTGGAAGAACCACGCGCGATCCGGCGCGTGGAGGCGGGCGACGTCGAACCGCAGCAGGGTGTCGACGAGCGCCGTCGGAAGGATTCGCAGGCCGACGCCGGTGTTGATCGCGTTGACCGGAGGAGCGCTCTTGCCGAGAGCGTCCATCGGCTGGAACCGGGCAGCGTCGGTGAAGAAGACGCCCTGCAGGTACCATCGGTTGCCGAGCGAGAGCGCGTGGCGCAGCTCCAGGTTGAGGGTGGCGAAGCGCTCGGCGCGATACCGCGAGTCGGCGAGGCCACGCACGCCGGACTGGCTCCCGACGAGCAGGCTGTGGTTGACGTTGCCGCCGTTCACGGCCGCCGCCTGGGCCAGGCCGACGAACACGGACTGGGTCCCGAGCTTGAGCGCGCCGAGGACCTTGCCACGCACCTCGTGTCGCGGTTGGGCGGCGCCGAGGAACACCCCGGGACGGAGCTCCACCGACCATCGCAGTCCGCTCGGCGTGAGGTCGTTCCACGTGTACGCGTCCCAGATGAGCTCGCTCAGGCCACCGACGTACGTCCCGGGGCGAGGTGCGCGCGAGCCTTCGCCGATGCCGCTGTAGGTCTCCCGATACACTTCGGCCTGCACCTCGTAGCGGAGCCGACTGCCGTACACGAAGGGCGAGAGGAACTCGAGAAATCCGCCGAAGCGGTTGCGGTGCCACTTGTCGGGCGATGCGGGCTCGAAGCGAAACGAGGAACCGAGGTAGTAGACCTCGGCCTCGTTCATCCAGCGCCGGGGGCCGTAGGGGTGCTGGTTCAACCACACGGCGAAGTTGAGCCCGCGCTGGTTGTAGCTGGCCTTGGCGCCGAGGCGAGTGCCGCGACCGTCGACGTCGTTCTCGATCGCGCCCAGCGTGACCTTCGAGTCCGCCAGGGTCTTGCCGCTCGAGAAGTCGAGGATGGGCGAGATGCTCGCCTTGCGGCGGACGGTCACGCGAAGCACGCGGCCCACGACCTCGACCTTCACGGCGTCGAACAGCGCCAGGTTCTTCACGCGCCGGGTGAACTCCGCGATCTCCGCCGCGGTGAGCCGAGCGGGCAGCGCGCGCGGCAGCAGCTCGACCAGCGTGGCGACCTTCGTCGAGCCGAGGCCGTCGGCCTCGAGCGCGTCGATGACCACGCTCTCCGTGCCCTGCGCGACGGTGGGAGCGACGAGTGCAGAGAGGGCGATCAAGGCGGAGGCAGGGCGCATCGACGGGAGTATCCCCCCGCACCCTGAACGCCGGCCGAACGAGGACGGTAGAGACGCCCGAAGGTGGTGCTAGCGTCGGAGCACGATGCGACTGCTCGTCGTCGACGATCATCCGGAAGTCCAGGATCTGGTCTCGTCCGCGCTCGCGCGCGACGGCCACCACGTCGTCGGTGCGAGCACCCGGCGCGAGGCCCAGGATCTCCTCGCGGCCACCACGGTCGACCTCGTGGTCCTCGACGTCGGGCTCCCGGATGGAAGCGGGGTCGATCTCTGTCGACAGCTCCGTGGCCAGGGCTTCCACGCGCCGATCCTCCTGCTCACGGCCCACTCTGCCGTCGATCGCCGCGTCGACGGCCTCGACGCCGGGGCCGACGACTTCCTCGGCAAGCCGTTCGCGGTCGCGGAGTTGCGCGCGCGGGTCCGCGCCCTCGGTCGACGCGGGGCGATGCCCAAGCCCCTCCGGGTCGAGCGCGGGCCGGTGTCTCTGGACTTCCTCGGTCGGCGTGCGTCGCTCTCGGGCGTCGAGGTCCCCTTGACGACCCGCGAGTGGTCGGTGCTCGATCTCCTCGCAACGCGGGGCGGGCGCACCGTGGCGCGGGCAGAGATCCTCGAGATCGTCTGGGGCGACGCCACGGAGGGGGCCGCGAGCCTCGAGGTGCTCGTCGCGCGAATCCGCAAGAAGCTCGGCGACGGCCTGATCCGCACCCTGCGCGGTTACGGATATGCGCTCGGCTCCCCGTGACCTCCTCGGCCGCGTCACGTGGGCGGCGACGGTCTCGGCTGCGACCGCGGCGCTGATCGCCGCAGTGTTCGCGGCGCTGGTCGCGGAGCGAGTGATCACCAAGGCCGAGGAGCGACGACTGCTGGGTCAAGCAGCGGCTCTCCTCTCCGAGCTGTCGTCGATGTCGCGCGACGAGGCGGCGAGGGAAGTCGGCCTCGAGGTGCGCGAGCTGGAGGCGGTCGGGTTGCGCATCGCGGTCGTCGAGGGCGGCGTGCTGCTGGGCGGCGACCCCACGATCGCGAGCAGCGGCGTCGGCTGTCAGGTCGCGGATGGGGTCCGCCGCTGCGGCGTCGCCGGCGCCGGGCGCACCTGCGTCGTCGGCACGCGGGAGCTCATCGCCGGACGGTTCGCGACCTTCGGGATCGCCGCGTTGGTCGCCGTTGCCATCGCCGCGACGCTCGGGACGCTCATCGGGCGGAGGCGAGCTCGGTGGGCCGTCGAGCCCCTCAGCAACCTCGCCGAGCGCGTCTCCCGGGCGGAATCGAACATCGATCTCGGACCGGACGACGGCGTCCGTGAGGTCGACGAGCTCCGCCACGCGCTCGATACCGCGTGGTCCCGGCTCGGCGAGGCGCTCGCGACCGCGCGGCGCTTCTCCGCCAACGCGGCGCACGAGCTGCGCACTCCCCTCTCGGCGCTCTCAGCGGAGCTCGAGCTCATCGAGGAGCGCATGCCGGCGTTCCAGCCCCAGCTGACCCGCGCTCGCGCCACCACCGCGAAGCTCGCGAAGCTGACGGAGCGACTGCTGGCGCTGGCCCGTGCGACGGACGGGGTGCCGCTCGGCGATGCCGTCGAGCTCGGCGAGCTCGCGACGCAGGTGGTGGGAGGCCTCGCCGACGAGGAGCGGGACAGGGTCGTCGTCGAGCCCGGAGAGGGCACGATTCGCGGTGACGAGGCTCTCGTCGAAGCACTGATGGAGAACGCCATCCAGAACGCGCTTCGCCACGGTCGGGGAGCCGTCCGCGTGTCCATCGACGAAGCGGCGGGCCAGGTGGTGCTCGGCGTGCGTGACGAGGGGCCGGGGGTGCCGGTCGACGAGCAGGACAGGATGTTCGAGCCCTTCGTCCGCGGGCGGGGTGGTGAGGGGCACGGGCTCGGGCTGGCGCTGATCGCCCACGTTGCCCGCGCCCACGGTGGGAGCGCGCGTTTCCGCTCCGACGGGCCGGGCGCCCATCTCGTGGTGACGTTTCCGGCGTGGGCGCCCCGACCGCCTACTCCGCGGGCGCCGGGGTGAGCTCGGGAGGCGCCGGCGCGGGCTCGCTCGCGCGGGCCTTGCGGTGGTCCTTGGCGATGAGGACGTAGACGGACGGCACGATGAACAGCGTGAACAGCGTGCCGATGCTCATGCCGCCGACCAGCACGATGCCGATCGAGTTGCGCGCGGCCGCGCCGGCGCCGGTCACCAGCGTGAGCGGGAAGTGCCCGACCACGGTGGCGACGGTGGTCATGAGGATGGGCCGGAGGCGCGTCTCGGCGGCGGCCTGCACCGCCTCGAGCTTCGACATCCCCGCCTCCTGCTGCGCGTTGGCGAACTCGACGATGAGGATCGCGTTCTTCGACACGAGGCCGACCAGCGTGACGAGGCCCACCTGCGAGTAGATGTTGAGCGTCGTGGTCCAGCCCTCGGTGGGCTTGAAGTGCATGCCGGGCGGGCCCGCGAACTTGAGGAAGGTGAAGATCAGCGCGCCGAACATGGCGAGCGGCACCGACCCCGCGAGCACGACGAACGGGTCGCGGAACGAGTTGAACTGGGCCGCCAGCACGAGGAAGATGAGGAGCAGCGCGAGCCCCATCGCGGGCAGGAACTTGCCGCCCTCCTGCCGCAGCTGGCGCGACTCGCCCGTGTAGTCCACGCGGTAGCCCGGCGGCAGGATCTTCTTGGCCTCGTCCTCGAGCACCTTGAGGCCCTCGGCGAGCGATCGCGGCGCGAGGCCCGAGATCTTCACCGCGTTGAGCTGCTGGAAGCGGTTGAGCGAGCGGGGCTCGACGCCCTCCTTCAGCGTGGCGATCGAGCTCAGGGGGATGAGCTTGCCCTGCGGCCCGGCCACGTGGATGGCGCCGAGCTGGTCGGGGGTGAGCCGCGCGGACCGCTCGATTTGCGCGATGACCTTGTAGCTGCGGCCGTCGATGTTGAAGCGGTTGACGAAGTTGCCGCCGAGCATCGAGGCGAGGTCGCCGCCGATCTGCTGCATGCTGAGGCCCATGGTCGAGATCTTGTCGCGGTCGAGCACGACCTCCGACTTGGCCTGGTCGATGCGCACGTCCATGAGCGGCGGGAAGGCGAACTGCCCGCTCTTGGTCGCGGCCTGCACGAGCTTCTGCGCGAAGCCCACGAGCTCCTCGTGGCTCGCCGTGGACGAGATCACGAACTCGATGGGGAACGTGCCGGGGCTCGGGAGCGCCGACGGCAGGAACGCCGGTGCGCGCACGCCGGCGATGCCGGAGAGCTTGCCGAACAGCTCCTCCTGGATCGGGAAGATCGGCCGCTTGCGCTCCTCCCACGGCTTCATGATGGCCCCGCCGAAGCCGCCGGTCGGGAAGGTGATCTGGAAGCTGTGGTCGAACTCGGGGACCGACTCGAACGTCTTCTCGATCTGCTCGGTGTAGGGGACGATCTGCTCGAGGCTCGCGTTGGGCGGCACGTCGATGGCGCCGAACACCACGCCCTGGTCCTCGTTCGGCGCGAGCTCGGCCGGCGAGAACAGGTAGAGCGGGACGACGAGCAGGGTGAGCATCACCCACACGACGTAGACGCTGCGGCGGGCCGCGAGGGTGCCCGCGAGCATGCGGCCGTAGAGGCGCCGGATCGCCGAGAAGCCCTTGTCGATCTGCTTGCTGAGGAATCCCTGCTTGTCGTGCGCGGCGAGCAGCTGCGACGACATCATGGGCGAGAGCGTGAGCGCGACCACCCCCGAGATGAACACCGCGCCGGCGAGGGTGAAGGCGAACTCGCGGAACAGCGCGCCGGTGAGGCCGCCCTGGAAGCCGATGGGCGCGTAGACCGCGGCGAGGGTGATGGTCATCGCGACGATGGGCCCGACGAGCTCGCGGGCGCCGACCAGGGCCGCCTCCATGCGCGTCTTGCCCTCGCGCATGTTGCGCTCGACGTTCTCCACCACGACGATCGCGTCGTCGACCACGAGGCCGACGGCGAGCACCACCGCGAGCAGCGTGAGCAGGTTCACGGTGAACCCGAGCAGCTGCATCAGGAACACGGCGCCGATGAGCGACACGGGGATCGCGACGAGCGGGATGAGCACCGTGCGCAGCGACCCGAGGAACAGGAAGATGACCACGACGACGATGAACACCGTCTCGAGCAGCGTGCGGGTCACCTCGTCGATGGCGCTGTTGATGTACTTGGTGGAGTCGAAGGCCACGTTGGCCTCCATGCCGCTCGGGAGCTCCTTCTTGATGCTCTCGACCTCCTTGCGCACGCGGGCGATGACGTCGACCGAGTTGGCGTTGGGGAGCACCCACACGCCCATGAACACGGCCTTCTTGCCCGAGAAGCGCACCTCCTGGTCGTAGGTGTCGGCGCCGAGCACGACGTCGGCGACGTCCTCGAGGCGCACGAGGGTGGGGCCCTCCTTGCGCACGACGAGCTTCTTGAACTCCTCCACCGACTTGAGGTCGGTCGAGGCGGTGAGGTTCATCTGGACGTAGGCGCCCTTGGTCTGGCCTACCGCGGAGAGGTAGTTGTTGGCGCCGAGCGCCTGGCGCAGCTGGGCCGGGCTCACGCCGAGCGAGGCCATGCGCTCCGGCTTGAGCCAGGCGCGGATGGCGAAGGTGCGGCCGCCGAGGATGTCGGCGCGCTGCACGCCCTCGAGCGCGGACAGCCGCGGCTGGACGACGCGGATCAGATAGTCGGTGACCTGGTTCTCCGCGAGGATGGTCGAGCCGAAGCTCAGGTACATCGCGGCGACCTGCGCGTCGGAGGGCTCGATCGCGATGGCCGGCACCTCGGCCTCGGGGGGCAGGTCGGCGCGCACCTGGTTCACGCGGGCGCTGATGTCGGCGAGCGCGGCGGAGGCCGAGTAGTTGAGCTTGAGCCGGACGTTGATCGTCGAGAGGCCCTGGACGCTCTGCGACTCGATGTAGTCGATGCCGTCGGCGGCGGCGATCCCGCGCTCGAGCGGCGTCGTGATGAAGCCGCGCACGAGGTCGGCGTTGGCGCCCACGTAGGGGGTGCGCACGGTGACCGTGGCGCTCTCGAGCTTCGGGTACTGCCGCACGTTGAGCGTGCGCATCGCCTGCAGCCCCGCGATGATGATCACGAGGTTGACGACGATCGCGAGGACGGGCCTCTTGATGAAGAGATCGGTGAACTTCACGGCTCAGTGGTTCTCGGGCTTGGGGGCGAGCTGCGGGTCGAACTTCACGGTGTCGTTCACCACGATCGACGCGCCGTTGCGCAGCTTGAAGGCGCCGGCGACCACGACGGTCTCGCCGGCCTTCAGGCCGTCCTCGATGGAGACGAAGTCGCCGCGCGCGGCGCCGGTGCGCACGAACTGTTGACGGGCGACCTTCAGGGGCTTGCCGTCGGCGCCGGTGCCCTTGTCCTCGACGACGAACACCGAGTTGCCGTAGGTGGCGTGCACGATCGCGGTGGCGGGCACCGCGACGACCTGCTGCTGCTTGTCGAGGATCACGAGCACATCGAGGAACATGCCGGGGCGGAGCTTCTGCGCCTTGTCCTCGACCGTCGCGCGGATGCGCACCGAGCGGGAGACCGGGTCGACGTTGGTGTCGATGGCGGCGATGGCACCCGCGAGCGTGCCCTCGACGCCGACCGCGTGGAACTCGACCTTGGTGCCGAGCGCGAGCTGCCCGAGCTTCTGCTGGGGGAGGGTGAAGTCGACGTAGAGCGCGTCCTTGCTCTCGAGCATGGTGATCGGCGTGCCGGGGTTCAGGTACTGGCCGAGGTTGACGGCGCGGATGCCGAGCTTGCCCGCGAACGGCGCGCGCACGGTCTTGCGGGCGATCTGCGCCTGGAGCGCGGCCGCGTCGGCGTTGGCGGACTTGAGGGTGGCCTCGTCGCCGTCGAGCTGCGCGGCGGGGAGGGCGCCCTTGTCGACGAGGGCCTTGTTGCGCTCGAGGCTCGTCTTGGCGAGCTCGCGGCGCGCGAGCACCGAGCCGAGCTGCGCGCGCTCCACACTCGAATCGAGCTCGACCAGGACCTCGCCCGCCTTGACCTCGGCGCCCGACTCGAAGCGGATCGCGGTGATGATGCCGGGCGCGTCGTTGCTCAGGGTCACGCCCTTGACCGCCTCGACGCTGCCGACCGCGGTGAGCGTGAGCGCCCAGGTGTCCTGCTTGGCGAGGCCGGTGTTGACGACCTCGGGCGGAGGCCCCGCGGCCTCGGCGGCCTTGCCCGCCTTGATCAACATGCCGATCTGCTTCGCCTTGACCGCGGCCAGACCCGCCACGAGGGCGAGCACGGCGATCAGGGGAAGGAACACGCGGAGGAAGGAGCGCACGGGCAATGGATGCCGCAGCGATCGAGTGGATTCGCCACACACGCACTCGTTGCACGACCTGCCCGATCAGGCAGGGGTGAACTGCGGGAGCGCGGCGACGCAGGCGAGCGCGTCCGTGGGAGCGTCGGCGGGAAACGCCGCCGACGAACGACTCAGCCGTTCGAGCCAGCGGCGGTCGAGGGGCTCGGCGAGGGTCTCGAGGTCGGTGGCGGCGAGGGTCCCGAACTTTCCGGCGTTGGTCGACGGACCGACGCCGACGGCGAACCCCGAAAGCAGCAGGGCCGACCGGGTCGCGGTCGCGCCGCTGTACGTGTGCACGGTCGAGCCTGCGCGGCACACGCGACGGAGCGCGGAGAACGCTGCCGTGCTCCAGAGGGACGGGTTGGCCTTCGGGGAGAAGGGGTCCCAGAAGACGACGTCGGCGAGGGGCGCCGCCGCGAGGGTCGCGGGCAGCTCGCCGGGCACGAACGACCAGGAAGTGCGTGCGGTCTCGTGGTGGTGGTCGGTGAGCAGGGCGTGGGCAGCGACACCGGCGTCGCCTTCGAAGCCGAACCGGTCCGCGTGCTCCAACGCGAGGGCGAGCGCGCCGAGGCTGTGGTCGAAGCTGACGATCGCGAGGCGTCGAGCGGTGGCGGGCATCGCTGCCGACAGGCGCCACGCGGCGATCGCGTTGGACCCGGCGCCGAGGCCGACGTCGAGCAGGACCAGGGGGCGCTCGTCGGGTGCGGCGAGGCGCGTGGCGAGGCGACTCGGCTCGACGTAGAGCCGGGAGGCCTCGATCGCCGGACCAACGACCGGATGCATCACCTCACCGGTCACGCGGTCGCGGATGGCGGGCGCGCCGAGGCTCGTCTCCACGACCTCGCAGTCGAGCTCGCGCGGTTCGGTCGGGCTCACGCGGGGCGCTCGTGCTCCTCGAGTGAGGATAGTTGCGGGGCGGTCGGGGTCAACGAGCACGAGCGGCGGTCACGCGAGCTGGCCATCGGGCGCACCCCAGGGTAGGGGCCAGAGGTCTCGATGGACCGTTCCCGACAGCGTCGCGTGCGCTTCCCCACCGAGCGTCGCCTCGTGCTCGACACCCTGCACCTCGGCCACGAGAAGCCGATGATGCACGGCCTCCTCGAGGTCGACGTGACCCTCGCGCGCCAGCGGATCGCGGCCCACCGGGAGCAGACGGGCGTCTCGCTCTCGTTCACCGCGTTCGTGCTGCACTGCCTCGGCAAGGCCGCCGCCGCCCACCCCGCGGTGCACGCGCGACGGGACTGGTTCGGTCGCCTGGTCGAGTTCGACGACGTCGACGCGACGGTCATCGTCGAGACCGAGGTGGAGGGCCGGAAGTTCGCGCTCGCCCACGTGGTGCGCGACCTCCAGCGGCGTACCGTGCAAGACGTCCACGACGAGCTCCGATCGGTGCAGCGCGGCGGTTTGCACACCCTCCCGTCCGCGCTCCGGCTCGGGAGCTGGCTCGTGCTGCACACGCCCGCGGCGATACGTCGGCTCGGCTATCGGGCCGTCCTCGGGTCGCCGACGTTCGCGAAGCGGCACACGGGGACGATGCTGGTGAGCGCGGTCGGCATGTTCGGTAGCGGCGTGGGTTGGGGCCTGAGCGCGCCCGGGATCCACGACCTCTCGATCCTCGTCGGCGGCATCGCGCCGCGTCCGCCGCTGTCGCCTGACGCGAGCCCACGCGAGGTGCTGTGCCTCACGGTGAGCGCGAACCACGAGATCGTCGACGGCGCGCCGCTCGCGCGGTTCGTGCGGGACCTGGCGCGCGCGCTGGAGGGCGCCGACGGGCTCCGTTGAGGCTCATTCGCAGCTGCGGCGCAGGTCGTAGACGATGGGCCCGATGCGGCCGAGCCAGGTCGGGAAGAACTCGAACGTGAGTCTTCGGCCGCCGTCGAGCGCGTAGATGCGCTCGAGCGAGCCGCGCTGCGCAGTGGACCCGAACGCGATGTCGATGCGCGCGGTGCCCTCGCCGGACGCCTTGATGTCGTAGAGCTCCCAGGTCTTGCGCGGACTGTCCGGGTCGTCGCCGTAGTAGGTCTTCCAGGCCCGAAGCACGGAGCTCGAGATGCGCTTCGAGCTCGCGGGCGGCTCGGTCCTCTCGTGGACCCACACCCGCCGCTGGGAGCTGGACGGCCAGGTCCTCGGCCACTGGCCGCGCTTCGGGGACGCGCATCCCGACGTCCGCGGGTGACGCTGTCGCTCGGGCAGTTCTTGCACCCGACCGAGTGTGATCTTCGGATAGCATCGCTGGGGCATGGAGCCCTCCGTCGGCGCCGTCTTCGGCGAGCACTACCAGCTCGACCGATGCCTCGGGCAGGGTGGCATGGGGGTCGTCTGGGCCGCCACCGACGCCCGCGACGGCAAGCGGGTGGCCCTGAAATTCCTGAGGCCGCAGCCGAGCGACGACCTCGCGGGCAGCGCGCCCCACTTCGACGCGCGCGCCGTGCGCCGCTTCAGCCGCGAGGCGCGGGCGGCGATGGCCGTCGATCACCCCAACGTGATCCGCATCCACGAGATCCGGACCAGCGATCCCGTTCCTTTCATCGTCATGGAGTTCCTCGACGGAGAGTCGCTGGCCGAGCGGCTCGGTCGTGGCGCCCTCTCGCTCGGCGAGCTCGCGCGGGTGCTCTTGCCGGTGGTGTCGGCCGTCGGGTCGATCCACGCGGCCGGCATCGTCCACCGCGATCTCAAGCCGGACAACATCTTCCTCGTCCGTCGCCCGAACGGGACGACCGAGGTGCGGGTCCTCGACTTCGGCATCGCGCGGCTCACCGCCACCGAAGGGGCCGCGGCCCAGAGCGGACTGCTCACCAACACGGGCGCGATGATCGGCACGCCGTACTACATGGCGCCCGAGCAGTTCTACAACGAGAAGGACCTCGATCACCGGGCCGACGTCTGGGCGCTCGGCGTCATCGCCTACGAGTGTCTCTCCGGCCGGAGGCCGATCGAAGGCGAGAGCCTGGGGCAGATCTTCAAGGGGATCGCCCTCGGCACGATCGAGCCCATCGGCACGATCGTGCCCGGCCTCCCGAGCGACGTCGAGGCCCTGCTCGGCGCGATGTTGACCTTCGACCGCAACGCGCGGACCCGCGACCTGCGCGAGGTGCACGCGGTGCTCTCGCGGCACAGCGATCTGAGCACGATGACCTTCGCGGCGCCGTCGCGGCCGATCGAGCTCGACGAGCCACGGCCGGCCGTCGTGCGGGTCACCCCCGACGCCCACGCGATGGCGGACACCCTCGGGCCCGAGCCGGCCCCGAGAGAACCCGCCGTCGGGACGGGCTCGCTCGAGGGGACCCTCGCGGCCTCCGAGAGCGATCCACCCAGGCGCTCGAGGGTGCCCCTGGTCGCCGTCGCGCTCGTCGTCGTGGCCGCCGCAGGTGGCATCGTCGCCATGACGCGCAGTCGTGGCGAGTCCGGCACCATGGGCTCGGCGGTCGGGGGAAGCGCCGTTGCGACGAGCGCCACGAGCAGCGCGAGCACTGCGAGCATCGCGTCACCGTCTGCCTCGGCACTGGCTCCTTCCGCGCTGGCGTCGACGCCCGCTGTGGCTCCGACGACGCCCGCGGCCTCGTCCTCGGCCGCGCCCGCGATGCCGGTTCTCGGGGCCAAGGTCGCCGCCAAGCCCTCGATCAGCGTCGCACCTTCGCCGAGCGCCGTCGCGAGCGCCACGGCCGCTCCCAGCGCGACCGACAAAGCCGGATTCTTCAAGGGGTGGTGAGCATGTCGAGGTTCCGGGGGCTCGTCGCGCTGTTCGGACTCGGGATGTTCGTGAGCCCGGCCGCGGCCGACGACAGCGCCAAGACGACCCAGGCCAAGCAGCTCTACCTGCAAGGGGTCGATCTGACCGAGTGGGGTCAGTTCCGGGAGGCCATCGTCGCGTTCGAGAAGTCGCAGGCCCTCGTGCCGCGCGCGAAGACCGTCTACCAGATCGCCACCTGCGAGCGCCTCCTCGGTCTGTTGACGCGGGCCCGTCGTGACTACCGGCGCGCGCTCGCCTTCAACGCAGCGACGGACGGCACCGACATCCCGAAGGAGGTCGTGAGCGACGTGCAAGCGCTCCTGACCGTCCTCGAGAAGCGCATCGCTCGCGTGCACGTGACCGTCGTCCCCGAGCACGCCGCCGTCGCGGTGGACGGCGCGCCGCTCGAGATCGCGGGACTGTTCGACGGCGAGTCGGTCCTCGTCGCCCACACCCAGCCGTCGGGCCCGGGCGCGTGGACGCCGGTCGGGCCGTTCGTCGTCGAGCTCGATCCGGGCACGCACGTCTTCCTCGTCAGCGCGCCCGGGTACACCGCGTCGGGTCAGAGCGTCACGGTCGAGACGGGGCAGGTGACCAGCACGACGATCACGCTCTCGGCCGCGCCGGTCGCGGTCACCGCGTCGCCCGCCCTGGTTGCGAGCGGCAGCGGGCGTCGCGTCACCCTCGGCTTCGTGTTCGCGGGCGCCTCCGTCGCCCTGCTCGGCTCGGGGGTGTATTTCGGGCTCCGCGCGCTCCGGCGCGACGACGAGGCGGCGAGCCACTGCCTTCGCGGCTTCTGCGACGCCGAGGGCATGACGCTCGGCGCCGACGCACGTCGCTCGGCGCGCATCGCGGACTTCGCCATCGGCTTCGGGCTCGCGAGCGCGGCCCTCTCCACCTACCTGTTCGTGTCCTCGACGCGCGTCGCGGTGCAGCCCGTCGTGGGCGCCAGCGGCGGCGGCCTCGCTCTCACCGGGGTGTGGTGATGCGGGCGTTGCTGATCGCGATGGTGTTCGCGCTGGTCGGGTGCGAGCCGCTCGCCGGCATCGATCGGCGGTCCGACTGCGAGCTCGGGAGCAGTCGCTGCGCGGGCCTCGCGGGCCGTGAGATCTGCACCGAGGGGGGCGTGCGCGCCGAGGTGTGCCCCTCGGGTGCGCCGGTCTGCGTCGACGGCGCGTGCCAGGTCTGTGCGCCCGGGCGCGTCCAGTGCGAGGCGGGCGCCGCGCTGCGCTGCAGCGCCGACGGCCGGACCCTCCTCGAGGAGCGCTGCCCGTACTTCACGGCGAGCGACGAGGGGCGCACGAAGATCACCCCCGGCACGCGCCCCACCGCGGAGTGCACCCCGAGCGCCACCTGCCCGCGCACCTGCCGGCCCTTCGAGACCGCGTGCTCCTCCGACGTCGAGCTCGTGCGGTGCAGCAGCGATGGGGCCACCCAGACCGTCGAGTCCTGTGTCTGGTGCGCGCGAGGTCGCTGCGTGAACCCGAAGGTGACCGCGCTCGCGGCAGGGGTCGGGCACACGTGCGCGCTGCTCGCGCCCGATCCGATCGTCGGGACGACCAAGGTCCTGTGCTGGGGGAGCAACGTGGGCGGCCAGTTCGCTGCGGGCGCCACCAACCTCCGGCCACGTCCGGCGCCGGTCGCGGGGAGCGAGGGCGCGACCAAGGTCGTGGTGAGCAGCTCCGCCACCTGCCTCGCGGGGCTCGAGACCAACGAGTCCGAGTTCCTCGGGAGCTCGCGATTTCCGTGTCTGCCGCGGCCTTACGTGGTCGAGAAGCCCTCGCCGGAGCGATTCGTCGTGCGTGACGTCGCGCTCACGGCCGACGCGGCGTGCTGGCTACGCAGCACCAAGCCCAGAATGCGTTGCTACGGGACGGGCTGGCCGCCGGACACCGATGGGATCATCTTCCCGGGCCCCCCCCTCACGTTTGGATACATCGATCGA
>JAEUKC010000407.1:0-16456 GCA_016794445.1 Myxococcales bacterium | reverse complement strand
CGAATCGACGCGGGGCACGGCGGCGCCATCGAGCTCTCGGAGTCGCTCGACGAAGAGTCCCGGTACATCCGGAGGACGATTCTGGACACGGTCGCGACGACGGTCAGTCTGGTCGCCGTCTGCGGCATCCTCGCGATGGCGCTCGGCGTCTGGCTGGTCGGTCGACCGATGCGCCGCCTCGTCGAGAAGGCGCGACGCGTCGGTGAGGGCGACTTCAACACCCCTCTCGAGCTCCGACAACACGACGAACTCGGCGCGCTGGCCACCGAGATGAACGCCATGTGCGAACGGCTCGTGGTCGCCACGGGCCGAGCCGACGCGGAGGCGGAGGCGCGGATCGCGGCCCTCGAGCAGCTTCGGCACGCCGATCGACTGACGACGGTCGGCAAGCTCGCGTCGGGGATCGCCCACGAGCTCGGCACGCCCCTGAACGTGGTCTCGGGGCGAGCCCGGATGATCATCACTGGCGAGGCCGAGGGTCAGGAGGTGATCGAGTCGGCCGAGGTGATCGTGAGCGCTTCGCGGCGGATGACCACCATCATCCGGCAA
Source organism: Myxococcales bacterium (assembly GCA_016794445.1). Taxonomy (GTDB): domain Bacteria; phylum Myxococcota_A; class Polyangia; order Polyangiales; family JADJMO01; genus JADJMO01. Next base: position 15,907 of record JAEUKC010000407.1, on the reverse strand, counting down.
CTGCTGGACTTTGCCCGTCGTCGAGGGCCGCAGAAGGCCGAGGAAGACGTCCACGAGGTGGTGAGGCGTGCGCTCTCCTTGATCAGCCATCTGATGGAGAAGCGAGGTGTCTCGCTCGAGCTGGTGGGGGGTACGGCGGTGGCGGAGCTCGACACCACCCAGATCGAACAAGTGGTCACCAACCTCGTCGTCAATGGAGCACAGGCCATGGCGTCGGGCGGCCTGCTCACCGTGGTGGTCCGGAAGCGGAGCGCCATCGCGCCGCCGGACGTGGACCGCGCCGGCGCGCCGCGGCAATGGGTCGCCATCGCCGTCGTCGACCAGGGCCCGGGGATCCCTGCCGAAGATCTGCCGCACATCTTCGAGCCCTTCTACACGACGAAGGGAGTGGGCGAGGGCACGGGGCTCGGCCTCTCGGTGGCGTATGGCATCGTCCAGGAGCATGGGGGGTTCATCACCGTGGAAAGTCACAATCGGGGGACCGTGTTCACCGTTCACCTTCCGGCTGGAGGCGACCCGTGAGAGGGCGTGTACTCATCGTCGACGACGATCTGCAGATGGGTGAGATGCTACAGAAGCGGCTCGCGAAGGCCGGTTTCGAAGTCCTCACCAGCAGCTCGGGAGCCTCAGCCATCGCCGTCCTCGAACGCGACGACGTCGAGGTCGTCGTCACCGACTTGAACATGCGGGACATGGATGGCCTGCAGCTGTGTGAGCGCATCGTCGCCAATCGCCCGGACGTCCCGGTCCTGGTCCTCACGGCATTCGGCTCGTTCGAGTCCGCGGTCGCGGCCATCCGGGTCGGGGCGTACGACTTCATCACCAAGCCCGTGGAGGTGGAGACCCTGGCCCTGGCGCTCGACCGCGCGGTCCAACACCGCGCGCTCCGCGAGGAGGTGAAGCGACTGCGCAAGGCGGCGGGAGGCGCGACCGTCTTCGAGGAGATGCTCGGTGACAGTGCACCGATGCAGGAGGTCTATCGGTTGCTGTCGCGGATCGCCGAGACCGACGCATCGGTGTTGGTCACGGGGGAGAGCGGCACGGGGAAAGAGGTGGTGGCCAGGGCGCTCCATCGAAGGAGCCCTCGCCGCGACAGGCCGTTCGTCGCCCTCAACTGCGCGGCCATGCCGGAGGCCCTCCTCGAGAGCGAGCTGTTCGGGCACGCCCGTGGGGCGTTCACGGATGCTCGGACCGCGAGGACGGGGCTGCTCGTCCAGGCCGACGGCGGCACGGTGTTCCTGGACGAGATCGGCGAGCTACCCCTCGGCATGCAGCCCAAGATCCTGCGCGCGCTCCAGGAGCGCACAGTGCGCCCGGTCGGCAGCACGGAGGAGCGCAAGATCGACGTCCGCATCATCGCGGCGACCAATCGTGATCTGGAGCAAGCCGTCGAAGAGCGGCGATTCCGGGACGACCTCTACTTCCGTATCAACGTCATCCACCTCGAGCTCCCACCGCTGCGCGCGAGAGGCAACGACGTGTTGCTCCTGGCCCAGCACTTCGTCGAGCGGTTCTCCCGCAGACTGGGCCGACCGGTGACGGGAATCTCTCCCGAAGCTGCCGAGCGCCTGGTCTCCTATGCGTGGCCGGGCAACGTTCGAGAGCTGCAGAACTGCATGGAGCGGGCGATCGCGCTCACCTCCTTCGAGACGATCGCGGTCGACGATCTCCCCGAGCGCATCCGCAACTACCGGAGCTCGCACATCGTGCTGGCCGGAGACGATCTGTCCGAGCTCGTCAGCATGGAGGAGGTCGAACGGCGCTACGTGCTCCGGGTCCTCGAGGCCGCGGCCGGAAACAAGCTCGTCGCCGCGCGTGTGCTCGGCTTCGACCGGCGCACCCTCTATCGCAAGCTCGAGCGCTGGGGGATTCACGTGGCGGAAGGCAGAGTCGACTGAGGCAAATCGCTACATGAGGCGCTCCTGCTCGTCCGAGCGCGAGGCCTCGTGACTCGGTGAGGGTCCGAACGGGAGCGACCTGCTGGCACAGCTCCTGCTCGGCATCGTGGCAGATGTTCACGACCAAGCCCGGTGCCCCACGTGTGCTCGTCGCCGAGGACGATCGAGCGATGCGCGTGCTGGTCTGTCTCGCGCTCCGGAGGGCTGGCCTCGACGTGATCGAGGCGACGGACGGCACCGCGCTCAGCGCCCACATCGATCGCCTCGCGACGGACCCCGTCGATCTGATCGTCACCGACGTGCGCATGCCGGGTCCCTCGGGGCTCGAGGTCATCGAACAGCTGCGCTGCTCGGACACCACGACCCCGGTCATCGTGATGACCGCCTTCGCCGACGCTCGGTCCCGTCAGCGGGCGCACGCGCTCGGGGCCACGCTCCTCGACAAGCCCTTCGAACTCATGGACCTGCGAGCACTGGCGCTGCAGCTCCTGCACATCCTCGCACCGACCCAGGGTCAACCCGCATGAACAACCCCATCGTCACTGCGTTCCTCGGCTTCACCCTCGCCTGTGGCTGCGGGACGACGGCACCACCGCCCACCAAGTCGCCGGAGCCGGCCTCGACGACTGCGTCGGTCGTCAGTCCCACGAAGACGCCCGTTGCGCCCACCCCGGATACGCCGACGGCCAGCGTCGTCGCGATCGATCCAGCCATCCAGAAGGCCTGCGGAATCCCGGCGAACGAGGCGCTCTTCGCCTTCGACTCCGCCAAGGTCCAGCCTGGTGCGGAGAAGCTCCTCGACTCCGTCGTGACCTGCTTCCTGAAGGGACCGCTCAAGGGACGGAGCCTACGGCTGGTGGGGCGCGCCGATCCCCGCGGCGAATCCGAGTACAACCTCTCGCTCGGCCAGTCGCGCGCCGACGCGATCGCCCACTACCTCGCGGCCAAGGAGCTCGACTCCGCGCATCAGTCCGCCACCTCGCGGGGCGCGATGGACGCCATGGGCAAGGACGAGCCGGGCTGGGCCAAGGACCGTCGCGTGGATCTGCTGCTCGCGCCATGACCGCGCTCGATCCTCTGGCGAGCGCCCCCACGATGCCCTCTGTGGCGCTGGACCCGGTCCAGCTGGTCCTCCATGCCTCGCTGGCGGTCAAGGTGACGGTCGCCATCCTCGGCGTGGCCTCCACCATGGTGTGGACGATTGCCCTCGTGAAACTGCTCCAGCTCGGCCGTCTTCGCTCCCGCCAGCGAGGCATCGAGCTCGCCGCCCTGGCTTCGACCGGACCCGACGATCTGGTCCAGGTCCTGCGACGCAATCGTCAGGCTCCAGGCGGACGCGTGTTGGCCGCCCTGCTGGCCGCCCCCGCAGCCGGCCTCGAGCGATTGCGCGCGATCGCCGATCGGGCCATCGTCGCCGAGCGCTTGCGGGCGTCCTCGTTCGCTTCGCCGCTCGGCAGCGTGGCGGCGTCGGCGCCCTTCATCGGGTTGTTCGGCACGGTCTACGGGATCATGGACGCCTTCATGCGGATCGGCGCCGAGAAGAGCGCGTCGCTCCCGACCGTGGCCCCTGCGATCGGCGAGGCGCTGGTGACCACGGCCATCGGCCTGGCCACGGCGATCCCCGCCGTCGTCTTCTTCAACATGATCGACAAACGAGTCGCCGATCTGATCGCCGAGGTGGAGGCGTCCGCCTCCGAGTGGGTAGCGCTCCTCGCGGAGCACCCACCGCTGGGTCAGCCCGTGCACGAGCGGGCGTCGCTCGTGGCGTTGACACCAGCACGTGCGCGCCCGTCGCTCCAGCTGCAGAGAGAGTGACAATGGCGCTCAGTCGCTCGAAGGGTGGAGGCTCCGGCGGATACCACGAGATCAACATGACCCCCCTCGTGGACGTCATGCTGGTGTTGCTCGTGGTCTTCATGGTCGCGGCGCCGCTCCTCACGACCGGGCTCAGGGTGGACCTCCCCGAGGTGAAGACGACCAACACCCCGGTGAAGGACGGCCGGCTCGTGGTCTCGGTGACCAGCGACGGAAGGATCTTCTTCGGAGAGAGAGACTCGAGCGTCGACGTCGAAGAGGTCTTGAAGAAGAGCACGCGCGTGCAGGCCGAGCACGAGCTCTACATCCGTGCGGACAAGGAGGCCCGCTACCGCGTGGTTGCCCGCGCCATCGCGGCCGCCCGAGCGGCGGGCGTCACGTCTCTGAACCTCCTGGTCGAGCCGGAGGCGGCGCCGTGACGGGCGCTTCGGTCCCGGCCGGCGAGTGGTTGGGAGGCGCGGTCGTCGCGCTCTTGCTGCAGGGAGGCGCGGTGCTGGCGCTCGGCCACGAGCACAGACTCGCCCCCGCCCTCGCGGACGGGCGCCCGGAGCCCGTCGCGGTGGAGATCGTGCCCATCCTCGACGAGGAGCGCCTTCCGACGCTGAAGTACGGCAGCAAGAAGCCCTCGGCCCTGCCGGACATGTGGCAGAAGCCGAAGCAGATCCCCCGCCAGGAAGCCGCGCCGAAGGCGGTCTCCCCGGCGCCCGCGAAGATCGGCCCGCCGACGACCAAGGCCGACCCCGATCTCCCTGCCACGAAGCCCGTCGGCCCCGAACCCTCGACCACCAGCGAACCGGCAGAAGATCCCGTCAAGAAGGCGGACGACACCATCCCGGCCCTCGACGCCGGCCCGTCACCTTCGACCACGAACAGCGGGAGCGTCGATGGGGTTCCTTCTGGCACCGAAGCGGATCCGCTCAAGGCCCAACAGGTCAGCCTCTACCGCGCCCAGCTGCGCGCTTGGTTCGCGAGCCGGTTCGCCATTCGCGGAAAGCTGCCCTTCGCCAAGCTCAAGAGCTTGATGGCGACGGTCACCGTGCTGGTCGATGGGAGCCGCCGGGTCACCGGCTACTCCATCAAGGGGAGTGGTGACCCCGTCTTCGACGCCGAGGTCGAGAAGACCCTCGCCGCGGTCAAGACCAGTGGGGCGGAGCTCCCGCCGCCGCCCGACAAGTACCCCGACGTCCTGGGTTCGAGCCTGACGCTCAGCTTCCAGTGCACCGTCGCGAGCCAGTGCGAATGAGGAAGCCATGCCGAGCCAACCGTCCAGGATTCTCCTCGCCCTCGCCGCCTGTGCGCTGACCGGCCCGGTACACGCGGACCCGCCGAAGCCTGACGAGTCCGCGCTCGGGACCGTCGACGTGGACGGCGGCGCGACCGCGCCCCCCCAGAAGCTCGCCGTGGTGCCGCTCCTGACGAAGGGGAACAGCGACACGCTCGCCCAGCTGGTCGTGCGCCACGATCTCGAGCTCTCGGGCCAGTTCGACGTGATCGCCGACGCCAATGCACCGAAGGGACCGTTCCTGCGAGAAGCCCCCATCGATCCGAAGGCGTGGCGCGACAAGGGCGTCGACCTCCTGGTCCGCGTGGTCGCCGACGAGCAGGCCACCACGGTCAAGCTCCGGGTCGATGTCTGGATCCTCGCCAGCTCCAAGAAGGAGCCCGCCTTCTCCCGCTCGTTCGAGATCCCCACGGCCCAGGCCCGTCTGGGAGCGCACAGAGTCGCCGATGCCGTGCTCGAGGCCGTGACCGGCCGCGCGGGTGGATTCGCCAGCCGGCTCGCCTTCACCGGTCGGGTGGGCAAGGGGCAGCAGGTGTTCTTGGTCGACGCCGACGGCTTCGATCTCGAGGGCCACGGACCAGCAACCGACACCGCGGTCAGCCCGGCGTTCGGCCCCGACGACGAGGTCTACTACGCCTCGAGCGCGGACTTCGGACCGTTTCGGCTCGTGCGCGGTCCCCTCGCGACGAAGGTCACCCTGCCAGTCCCCGGCTCGGTGCTGGGGGTCGCGTTCGACGCCACCCGGACGCACGTCGCGCTGGCGGTCATGCACGACGGAGTCAGCCAGATCTGGTCGGGTGACGCGGGCGTGAAGAAGCTCGAGAGCAAGGTCAAGGCACCGCTGGTCAACCACCCGGTCTTCGGGCCGCTCGGCAAGATGGCCTGGGTCGCGGGCTCGCCTCCGAGGGTGTTCGTCGACGGCAAGGCCGTGTCGCCTCCGGGTTTCGCCGCATCGGCACCCACGTTCTGCGACTCGCCCCGTGGGCTCCTGGTCGTCTTCACCGTCGGCGTCGGCAAGGACGCCGACCTCGTCGCCACCGACAGCGCCGGCTCGGGAATCACCCGCTTGACGCAGGCGCAGGGGGCCAACAGCTATCCTGCGTGCAGCCCGGACGGGCGCCTGGTCGCGTTCTTCTCGACGCGCAACTCGGGCAAGGGCCCCGGGCTCTACGTGATGCCGATTGCCGCCCCTGGCCGGGCGCAGCGACTCGGTTCGATGGAGGGTGAGTCTCTGCGCTGGTCAGGGGTCATTCCGTGACTAGGGCTTGCCGCTCTGCGGGGGGAGCGGCACCAGCTCGTCGACGCTGGGCAGGAGGACGATCTCGACCCGCCGGTTCTTCGCCCGGTGTTCGGGAGTGTCGTTGACCACGAGCGGGTCGAAGGCCCCCTGGCCGGCGGCGACGAGTCGCTCGGGCCGCACGCCGTTCTTCACGAGCACTCGCACCACATCGACCGCGCGCAGCGAGGACAGCTCCCAGCTCGTCGGGCCGTCCTTCGAGCTCGGCGCGGCATCGTCGGTGTGGGTGATCACCTCGAACCGCCGTTCGGGGATGTCGCGCAGGGCCTTCGCGACCGGTGCCAGCACGAGATCCGCCTTGCCGGACAGGTGGGGCTTTCCTTGCTCGAACAGCAGGTCGCAGCCGATGACCACCATCGTGTGACCTCCTCGCATCGTCACCGTGACTTGCTGGGCATCGATCTGCTTCTGCAGCCGGTGCGCGAGCTCCTTGAACTGGGCGACGCGCTTCTCGGCGGCGTCTTGCGCCTTGCGGAGCTCCTCGAGCCTCACCTTGGCCTTTTCGAGGGCGGTCGACAGCGTGCCCTTCTCGGCGAGGATCACGTCCACGTCCTTCCCGAGGCGGGTCAGCTCCTCGCGGAGGTGCTGGTTGATCGACGTGGCTTCGTCGAGCTGGGACTGGAGGTTGTGAACCGAGGTCTTCAGCTTGGCGATCTCTGCGTCTCGCTCCGCAGCGAGCTGACTGGTCGCCGTGAGTCGGCCTTCGAGCTCCTTGATCTGCTCAGCATCGTGCCGGCCTCGCGCGCCGGCCGAGGCCACCGCCTGATCGTAACGGGCCTTGGACACGCACCCGACGAGTCCGAACAGCACGCAGACCAGCGAGAAGGAGCGGGAGTAGGTGCGCATCACACGGGGGAGCTGCACGTAGCGCACCACTCCCGGCCTGTGTCTTGCTCGAGCACGGGCATGGGTCGCTTCCTCCCTCTCGGGCTGGCGCTCGCCATGACCTTCGCGTCGAGCGCCGCCGTCGCAGCCTCGGGCTCCACCCTCTACTTCGACCACGAATCGTCGTCGCTCCTGGAGAAGGGCGAGCAACTCGGAGGCGCGGTCTACGTTCCCGCCGACGTCGACACCCCGACAGCCCTTCCGCTGGTCGTGTTCCTCCACGGGACCAACCCGACGGGTGCGCTTCACCTGTGGATGGGAGGGGGACCGGCGCCGGACTTGCGGGAGATCGTCGATGCATGGACGGGCTCGAGCCGTCCCGCGCCCTTCCTCCTCGCGGCGCCCAGCCAGACCCGAGGAGCCGGTACGGGGTCGACGCTCTGGCCGACCTTCGACCTCTCGAGCTTCGTCGACCATGCCGAGGCGGCGCTCCCCACCACCGTGGAGGTCGACCGCCAGCGAATCCTGGTCGTGGGACACAGCGGCGCGGGCTGCAATGGCCTCGGAGGCCTCGCCTCCATCGCGAACACCGCCACGCCCTTCGCCCTGGTTGCGCTCGACACCTGTCTCGACGACCCCTTCGCCGCCGCCCTCCGGAAGTCGGCGACCGATGGCGTCCACGTGTCGGTGTATTTCCAGCGCGCCATCTGGCCCCGCGACTTCGATGGATTCGCCAAGGCGGTGAACCCCACCGTCACGACGACCGAAGTCACCGTGGGTGGACCCAACGCTCACGATGACATCGTTGCAGTGGCTCTACGTCACTTTCTCGTCGAGTCACTGGGGCATCGCGAGCCATGACGGGTCTGGCATGCTCGAGATGCCCGCCAGGAAATGGCGCCCAGAAGGACTCTGGACCTTTACAAGGCCCCCGTGTGTTGTAAGCTCCGAACTTCCGAAACCCTCCAGGTTCGGGAGCAAAACGGACCCTACTCTCTTCGGAGAGTAGGGTCTTTTGCTTTCACGGATTGTCCTCAAAGAACGTGAGAACATCGTAAACAGAGCGCCTGCGCGTACAGGCTATCGAACGACTTGGTAGAGTCCAAGTGCGCAGACGATCGCACGCGCGTGGCGCGTGTGGCATTTCGCTACAGCGCTGCGTCCCCCGGACTGTCCGCTCCGCCGTCGCCCGGCCCTGCTGGCGCCGCGCTCGGGCACGGTCCGACGACGAACCGGACGCTCCAGGCCTCGCCGGCGACCGACGAGACCCGCGGGTGGGCAGCGAGGAGGGGGGCCAGCGCCCAGGCGAGCTCTCGGTCGGCGCTCGTCACCGCTGCCTCGGGGCGCACGACGCACGCCGAGAGCACGGAGGTCGTCTGGCTCCGCGCCAGCGCGGTCGCGACGAGGGCCACGAAGGCCGGGTCGCCATCGCCGCGAGTCAGCGCTGACACGGGCACCGCGGCGTCGAGCAGCTCGATGGGGCGGGCGAGCTGTACCGCGGCCGCGTTCTGGAGCACTCCGAGAGCGTCGACGCCGAGTGGTGCGCCGAGGTGAACCACCCGAATGCGAAGACTGGTGCCCACGTCAGCCTCGAGTTCGATGGCCAGCGGCGCGCCTGCGGCAGCGACCGGCCACAGTGACGCGAGAACCGCACGCACCTGGCCCCGCGCGGCGTCGAGAGGATGAACCGTCGGGATCGGGGCGACCACGGCCGGCGTGGCCGGCGGTGTGAGGAGGGTGGACTGGAGCCCCGCGAACGCGGCGGCGTCGGGGACGGCGAGCACCTCGACGCGCGGCACGACGCCAGCGCTCTGGCGGATCGCCAGGTCGATCCGCGCGCGGGCAGCTTCGGCGTCGCTGGTCTTGCCGAGCAGCACGAGCACGACCTCGACCTGCCTGCGCTCGACGCGCACGCGCGTCTGGACGACCCGCAAGGGCTCGCGGGCGAGCGCGTCGCGGATCGTGGCTCGCACGCGCACCTGCCAGGCCATCTCGTCGAGCGCGCGCCGTAGCGGCACGTAGACCGCCAGCAGGAGGGCCACCGGCATCAGGAAGCGCAGAACGGGACCCAGTCGCGACCCGAAGACGCGAGAGGCCCGGCGGGCGAGGCCCCCCGCGAGGGTCAAGCCCGGATCTTCGCCGAACGCGCTGGTCTCGAGGGCCGTGACGTCGACTCGGCCGAAGCCCGCCGCGAAGAAGGACGCGCTCCCGACGACGACGATGGCGACGAGGTTCGTCACGAAGAGGAGCATGGCCCCGAAAGCCACCGTCCACGTCGCCGTCCCGAGTCCGAATCCACTGGCACAGAGCGGTGGGACGAGCGAGATGCCGATCGACGTACCGGCGGCCGTGGCGGCGGTCTCGGAGCCCGGGCGAAGCGACGCATACACCCCGGCGAGCGCGCAGAACGCCGCGGTCGCCAGATCGAGGACGGTCGGCGAAGCTCGCGCGGCGATCTCGGCGTTCAGCTCGTGGAACGGCAGCGCCAGAGTGATCGCGGCCGCACCCCCGACGGCGACCAACACGCTGAGTCCGATGCGACCCGCCGATCGAAGGACGAGGAGTGGTGACCCGGTGGCGAGCCCCATCGCGAGGCCGACGATGGGCCCCATCAGCGGCGCGACGAGCATCGCGCCGATGATCACCGCACTGCTCCCCACCGAAAGCCCCAGCGTGGCGATGCCGATCGACACGACCAGCTGCAGCCAGTACGAGGTCGCCTCGCTCGGATCGCGGTGCAACATGCCGGCGACGAGCGGCCCACGCCCCTCGCGCGAGCTGCCGAGCAACCGCACGAGTCGGTCCTGCAGTCGTTCCCAGGAACTCATGACCAGGTCCGTTCCGGCGCGGGCGCGCGCCTGGCTACTTCTTGCGGGTCTTCGCGCCCTTGCGAGCCCCGACCTTCTTGGGTGCGCGCGTGGCGGCAGCCTTGCGGGCCTTCGCCTCGGGAGCGTTCGCAGCACGTAGGGTCTTGCGAGCGAGGCTCGTCGCGGACTTCACCCTTCCGGTCGTCTTGCGCGTGGACTTGCGCGACGGCTTGCCCGGAGGCGAGTTCTCGAGCGCGGCACCACCCTTCTTGCCGGCGCGCTTGGAGCGGTTGGCGCTGCCCTTGGGGCCGACGGCCGCTTTGCGGTCGGTGGCGCTCGTTCCCGGTTTGGCGGTGTCCACGGGATCGTCTCGACGCGGGCGCGCGGGGCGCTTGGGACGAGCGGGCTTGGCGTTGCGTTGGGTGCGCGTCTTGAATTCTCTGGCCTTGGTCGTCATGGGTGGACCAGCATGCATGGATCGTTCTCACTGGTCGGCTCGGTCACCTCTCCCCGAGCGCAAGGTGGTCGCTCGGTTCTCGCGATGGGCGGCGAGCCGAGCGCCGAGGCTGTCGAGGATCGCTGCGGCCAGGTCTCGTCGGCGCACGATGCCGAGCGCGCGCTCGCCTGCGCGCCCGACCGCGATGACCTGGGCGTCACCCAGTGCCAGCACGACGTCCTCGAGTGTCGCGTCCGGATCGACCATTTCGATGGCGTGCGCCACGTCGGCGGCGACCAGCAGCGAGAGAAGCTCCGGTTCCCCGGGCAGCGTGTCGAGATCCTCGGCGAGGACGACCAACGACGTGCCTGGCGCGGCGAGCAACACAGCACCACAGACGGACTGTTCGACGGCCTCGCGGAGCGCCGCGAAGCGTAAGGCCGCCGGGACCCACGGTGCTGGCTGGGCCACGTCGCGGGCGTGGACGGCGGGATCGGTGGTCGGCTCGTGGGAGCGACGGGAAGGCGGCTGCCCGCGGAACTGGCCGCGCACGAGGTCGGTCACCGAGACGATCCCCGAGAGCTCGTGCTGGTCGTCGGAGCGCACGACCGCGATCGAGCGGGCGCCGGTCTCCTCGAAGCGGCGCACGGTCTCGAGGATCGACGCTCGCTCCGAGATGGTCGGAACGCTGCGAGCCAGCTCGCCGACAGGACGCGCCTCGTCGACCTGCCGCGCCGCGCGCAGCACGTCGAGCTCCACTCCGCCAAGCAGGCTTCCAGCTCCGTCGACGATCAAGAGCAGCCGGCCGGCCGGCCGATCGACGAACTCGTCGCAAGCGTCGCCGATCGTCGCATCCTGCCGCACCGTATCCGCCCGACCAGCAATCTCGCCGACGAGCGTGGTCTCGATCGAGGCGGGTCGCGGCGCGTGCAAGAAGATGCCGTCCTGCTCGAGCAGCGCGTCGTAGATCGACGTCGGTTGCCAGCGTCGGGCGAGGGCATAGGCCGTCATGTTCGCGAGCATCAAGGGCAGGACGAGGCCATAGCCCCCGGTCATCTCGAAGATGATGAGCACCGAAGTGATCGGCGCTCGGACCACGCCAGCGAACACGGCGCCCATCCCGACCAGCGCGAATGCGCCGAGGTGCCGGGTGGAGTGATGGAGAGCGGCCACGTCGAGGAAGCCGACGGCGCCACCGAGCATGGCGCCGATGAACAGCGAGGGGGCGAAGATGCCACCGGCGCCACCGCTCGAGTAGGAGAACACCGTCGCGAGCAGCTTGGCAGCGCCGAGCACCAGGAGGAGACGTAGCCCCAGGCCTCCTGCCAGCGCAGCGCCCAGGGTCTCGTAGCCACCGCCGGTGACGCCCGTCGTGTGGAAGAAGCGCAGGACGAACACCGCGACGAGCCCGGTGACGAGTCCACCCACGGCGGGGTGCGCCCACCCCGGGATCCGCTGCACGGTGCGGAAGCCAGCCCGGAGCCGCAGCAAGCTGGTCGTGAAGCCGACCGAAACTACCGCGGCCGCGACGCCGAGCAGGGCGTAGAACACGAGCGACGAGGGGTGTTCGAGGGTGTAGCTGTCGACCGTGATGATGGGATGGGTCCCGAGGACGCTTCGCTCGATGACCGCGGCGAGCGCCGCTGCGACGACCACGCCGGACAAGACCGTGTGATCGAGCTGGCCGACGATCTCCTCGATGGTGAACGTCACGGCGGCGATGGGCGCGTTGAACGCAGCGGCGATCCCAGCGGCGACTCCGACGGGGATCAGACGTCGAGCGTTCTTCGGATCGAGCCCGGTCGCGCGGCCGAGCATCCCGGCCGCGCCGGCGCAGATCTGCACCGTGGGCCCCTCGCGTCCGAGGGATGCTCCGGAGCCGATCTGGAGGATTGCGATGCAGAACTTGCCGAACGCGTCGCGGAAGCGAATGCGCCCCCGCTCGGTGGCATAGGCCTGCTTGACCTGGGGGATTCCGGAGCCCCGCGCGCCCGGGACGAGCCACGTCAGGAGAGCGCCGGCGACGAGTCCACCGACGGTCGGCGTGACCACCATCCAGAACGCCCACGCGCCGTGCGGCTGCAGACGCGCGCGATCGATCAGCGCGTGCTCGGCCGCCTTGATCCCGAGGTGGAAGGCCACGGCGACGAGTCCGCAGACGAGTCCGACCAGCAGCGTGAGCGCGAAGAGGTGCTGGGCCTCGTTCGGCAGGTAGCGTCGGAGCAGGCGCAGAAAACGCGGAGGAACGGGAATGCGGGCACTCCACGCCGGCGTCGGCGCGCGGATGCTCTCCGGGCCACCTGGCTCGGCGCTCACGGGGCCTCTCGGTCGAGCTCGATGGCGAGACGCTCGAGGACCTCGGCCACCACCAGGACAGCCTCCTTGGACGTCGACGCGAGCATCCGGTCGACCGCCTCCTCCACGGTGCCCTTCGCAGGAACGTCGAGCGCCCGCCCCTTGGCGGTCAGACCGAGCACGACCCTGCGGCTGTCCACTGGGTCGCGACGACGCTCGAGGAGGCCCTTGGTCTCGAGGCGACCGAGAGTGGCCGAGACGGTCCCGCGGTCCACGTGGAGCAGCGTCGCCAGCTGGCCGGCCGTCATGCCCGGGTAGGCCCCCACGCAGCGGATCACGAACCGCTGCTGCGCGGTGATTCCCAGCCGGCGCTCCATGCGGGCCGAAGCACGCTCGGTGGCATGGTCGAGCCGCCAGAGCCGCTGGAGGAAGTCGAGGGCTGGACCGAGCGCCAGCCGGGAAGGGGCCCGTTCGTTCATCGGGAGGCCTCGTGCGGACGCAGCGTGACGAGTCTGGCGAGGAGGAGGTCGACCTCGCGCTGATGGCGCAAGAAGTACTTGGCCGCCGATCCGCGCGACTCGCCGACACGGACGGAGAGCAAACGACCGGGTTGGTCGATCCGAAAGACGTCTTCGTCGGTCACGTCGTCCCCGGCGTAGAACGCCGTGTGGGCTCCCTCGAGGGTGCGCAGGCCGAGCAACGCATCGCCCTTGTTGGGCGCGCGCTGCGGGATCACGTTGATCACGAGCTTGCCCGGCACCACCCGCATCGGGGTCCCGAGCTGCTCGACCGCCCGCAGGATTGCGGAGCGCGTCGTCCGCTTGGTCCTCGAGCGACGGTAGTGAACGGCGACCGAATAGCGCTTGTCCTCGAGGTCGACCCCGCCGAGGCCCGCGAGGGTGCTCGACAGCGAAGCCAGGGCATCGCGCATCTCGCGCTCGAACTCACCGAGCCCGGCGCCCGGCTCGAGCCCGTGGTTGCCGATGACGTACCTGACCGCGCAGCCACCGAGTCGCTCCGTGACGTCGGCCTTGCTCCGCCCCGAGATGACCGCGCAAGGGTAACGATCGCAGACCGCGGCGAACAGCTCCGCGGTCTCGGGACGCATCGCGGCGCGGTCGCGATCGGTCACGATCGGCGCGAGGGTGCCATCGAAGTCGAAGCCGAGGAGGACCCTCGACCAGGCCAGCTGGGCGAGCAGCTCGGCGTTCTCCTTGGCCAACAGCCGGATCACGCTTGGCTCTCCCGACTGGCGCTGAACCGACCCGTGAGCCGGTCCTTGCGACGCAGCTCGGCGGCGTCGACGAGCATTCGACCAGCCCAGCGATAGACGTTGAACTCGGCGACGACCCGACGCATCGAGTGCATCCGCTCGCGCTGCTCCGCGCTCGACATGTGGAGGGCGGTCGCGAGGGCTTCGCTCGCCTGGCGGACATCGTAGGGGTTGACCACGAGGGCTTCCGTGAGGTCGCGCGCGGCTCCCGTGAACTGGCTCAACACGAGAACCCCCTGCTCGTCGTCCCGCGCCGCGACGAACTCCTTCGCGACGAGGTTCATGCCATCGTGCAAGCTGCTCACGTAGCAGAGATCCGCGGCTCGGTAGTAGCGAAACACCGTCACCGGCTCGTGGTGAGAGCGGAGCAACACGATGGGCCGGTAGGAGCCGTCCGACCACCGGTCGTTGATCTCCGCGGTCAGCGCCTCCACGCGCTCGTTCAGCTCGCGGTAGCGATCGATCTTCGTGCGGCTCGGTGCAGCGACCTGGACGAACGTGAAGCGGCCGCGGAACTCGGGGTGGCGGCGGAGGAGCTCGTCGACCGCCGAGAGGCGCTCCTCGATGCCCTTGGTGTAGTCGAGTCGATCGACACCGACGCCGAGCAGCGAATTCGGGGTCAGCCCGAGCTCCTCGAAGACCTGCCTCCGCGCCTCCGTGACCGGTGGCACCGAGGCGAGCCAGTGGACCGGCCACTCGATCGAGATCGGGTAGGGCCGGACGAGCGTGCGCCGCGCTCCTTGCACGACCGCGCTGGTTTCGCGATCGATGCGGCTCTCCATGAACGCGTCGACCGAGTCGGTGAAGTTGTTGCAGTGCTGTTGGGTGTGGAAGCCGACGATCGAGGAGCCTAGCAACCCGGAGATCAGCTCCTCCCGAAAGGGGCAGATCCCGATGCGCTCCGCGTTGGGCCAAGGGATGTGCCAGAAGGTGATGATGGTCGCTCGCGGCAGGCGTTCACGGATCATCTTCGGTGCCAGCGCGAAGTGGTAGTCCTGGACCAGGACGATCGGGTCGTCGGTGTCCACCTCCTCGCAGACGGCCTCGGCGAACTTTCGATTCACCGCCACATAGTGCTCCCAGTCGTCGGCTCGGAAGACCGGGCGCGTGTGCGCCACGTGACACAGTGGCCAAAGGCCCTCGTTGGCGAGGCCGTAGTAATAGCCGTCCTCCTCGGCTTCCGAGAGCCACACACGACGCAGGAGATACGACTCCTCGCCGGGTGGCACCCGTACGTGGTCGTGAGCGTCGACGGTCTCGCGATCGGCGCTGCCGCTGCCATGCCCCACCCAAACCCCGGAGCAGGCCCTCATCACGGGCTCCAGCGCGGTGACGAGACCGCTGGCGGGGTGGAGCACCTCGATCGCGCCGTCGAGCCGTCGGTGGATGTAGGGCTCGCGATTGGCGAGGATCACCACCCGCTCCCCCTGGAGGTGCTGGGTCAGGGTGGAGCGCAGACGCGCGGGGCTCCAGGTCCCGCCGTGGGCTTCCAGGTCACGCTCTTCGGCGAGGCGCTCGGCGAGCGCGCGCACGTCGCGAATCAGAGGCTGGAATTCGCGGGTGGCGTTGCCACTGAGCGCACGCTGGAGCTCGCTGGTCCAGTCCTTCCAGGCGAAGCGGGCGGCGAGAGTGATCACCAGCGCCACGCCGATCGCGACCAGGAGGAAGCCGACCAGCAGCAGGTTGCGGGTCGTCGCCTCCCGACGACCCAGGTAGCTGAGGTCGTGAACGAGGACGACGGCGCCGAGGGTCGTCGAACCGCTGGTCTCCACGGTCGTCAGGCTGAGGTTGACCCGCCCGGACGGGAGCTCCGAGGTCATCGACCAGGTGGGGCCCACCGGCCCTTCCGCGCGCATGCGGTCGAGCAGCGAACGACACGAGAAACCGATCGGATAGGAGTCCGTCGCCGCGAGCTGGTCGCCGGACGAGGAGCACGCCGCAGCGGCCATGATGCGCTCGTCGCGGGTGATGTCGGCCAG
>JAEUKC010000303.1:0-6602 GCA_016794445.1 Myxococcales bacterium | reverse complement strand
CCCTCACCGACGCCGCGCACGACGCGGTCCTCCTCGTCGTCCCGGCGCCGCTCGCCGACCACCTCGACGCGCTCGCCGCCGCGCGCCCCGCGGTCGAGGCTGCGCTCGCCGCCGACGCCGCCCTCTCCCGCGGCCCACGCGCCCCGGTGGTGGTGGTTGCGCCGCAGCTGCCGGGTGGACGCCTCGTCCTCACCACCTACGGCTCGGGGCTGCCGGCGAACGCCGAGATCGAGGACGTGCGCCTGGTCGCCGAAGCCGCCTCGGCGGCCATGGCCCGCGCGGTCGAGGCGGGCGCGAGTCGCCCCGTGCTCCTCGTGGTCGCGCCGCGCGGCAAGCACCACGGCAACCGCTTCGAGCAGGCCATCGCCGTCGGCGCGCTCGGCGCGCTGGCGAGCCAGTGGGTGCCGCTCGAGGCCCGCGAGGCCGGCAAGGCCCCGCGCGGCGCCGACCGCCTCACCGTGGTCGACCTGCCCGAGGCCGTCGCGGCGCGGGTCCGGGCGATCGAGTCCGGGCGCCTCGTCGCGCGCGACCTCACCGGCACCGAGCCCGAGCGCATGGCCCCGCCGCGCGTGGCCGAGCTGTGCGAGCAGGCGTTCGAGGGCACGCAGGTGTCCGTGCGCGTCGAGCGCGACGTGTCGGGCTACCCCCTCCTCGCCGCGGTCGCGCGCGCCTCCCACGTGGTCGAGCGTCACCGCCCCTGCGTGATCGAGCTCGAGTGGAAGCCCAAGGGCCCCGTGCAGGGCACCGTGGTGCTCGTCGGCAAGGGCGTCACCTACGACACCGGCGGCGCCGACCTCAAGACCGACGGCGCGATGGCAGGCATGTCGCGCGACAAGGGCGGCGCGGGCGCCGTCGCGGGCGTGCTGCGCGCGGTCGCCGCGCTCGATCTCCCGGTGCGCGTGGTCGGCCTCCTCGGCATGGTCCGCAACAGCATCGGCGAGGAGTCGTTCGTGACCGACGAGATCATCCGCTCCCGCGGCGGGGTCCGGGTGCGCATCGGCAACACGGACGCCGAGGGACGCCTCGTGCTCTCGGACCTGCTCGCCCGCGGCCGCGAGATCCTCGAGGGCGTCGAGGGCGCCTCCTTGTTCTCCGTCGCGACGCTGACCGGCCACGTCTACCGCGCGCATGGCCCCTACACCGGCGCGTTGTGCAACGCTCCCGCGCGCGACCTCGTCGCCCGCCTCGACCGGATCGCCGAGGCGTGGGGCGAGCCGATGGAGCACGCGCGCCCGCGCCGCGAGGACTACACGATCATCGCGGGTCGCTCGAGCGCCGAGGACGTGGTGAGCTGCAACCGCCTGCCTTCGGTCAGCACCCCGCGCGGGCACCAGTTCCCGTTCGCCTTCCTCGACGTCTCGGCCGGGCTCCGCGGCGGCTCGCTGCCGTTCGTCCACCTCGACATCGGCGGAGCGGCCGTCGATCCCCCCGACTGGCAGTTCGGCAAGCCCACGGCCATCCCCGTCAGCACCCTCACCTCGTGGCTCGCGGGCGGCGTGTAGCGTTGCCATCCCTCTCGCGCGAAGACGTCGCCCGATGGCAGATGGGTTCGCGCGAGAACCCGATGGAGATCACCGCCGTCGTGCGGCTCGCGGGGGAGCTCTCCCACGCGGAGGTGCTCGCCCTCGTCGACGCGAGACTCCAGGGGTTTCCGCGGCTGCGCTCGCGGATCGCGCCGCACTTCTCCGGGCTGCACTGGGTCGAGGCCGCGCGCTTCGACCCCACCACACACGTGCGATCGGTCCGCTGTCCGCCCCCGCGCGAGGGCTCGCACGACGTCGCCCTCGCGGAGCTCGTCTCGTCGCTCGCGAGCCAGCGCCTCGACGAACGCGCGCCGCTGTGGGTCCTCCACGTCGTCGACGGCGTGCCGGGCAGCACCACCCTCGTCGCCCGGTTCCACCACGTGGTCGCCGACGGGCTCGCGCTCCTGCAGGTCCTGCACGCCCTCTGCGACGAGGGTGCCGCGGGCGCGCGACTCCTGCCGCCGCCCGCGTCGGTCGCGGAGGCCCAGCGGAGCGAGCTCGAGGGCGCCCGCCGCCTGGCCCAGCTCATCACCTCGTGGCCCGACCCACCGACGGCGCTGCGCACGCCGCCGTCGCCCCACAAGCGCCTCGCGTGGTCGTCGCCTCTCCCGCTCGGCGAGCTGCGCGCGATCGCGCGACGGCACGGCGTGCGGACCCACGAGGTGGTGCTCGGCCTCTGCACCGGCGCGATCCACCGGGTGATGGGCCGCGTGGACGAATCGCTGGTGGTGCGGGCCATGGTGCCGATCAGCCTGCGCCGCCGCGACGATCAGGACCTCGGCAACCACTTCGCCTCGGTGTTCCTCCCTTTGCCGCTCGGCCTCCGCGATCCGCGCGAGCGCCTCCTCACCGTCGCGGGCGCGACGCGCGACGCCCGCGCCCACTTCGGCAAGGGCACCGGGGTGCGTCTCTTGGGCCTGGTCGGTGGGATCGGGGCTCGCCTCGAGCGCGCGGCGGTGCAGTGGCTCTCGGCGCGCGCCTCGCTGGTGGTGAGCAACCTGCCGGGTCCCACCGAGGCCCTGCACGTCGGAGGGCATCGCGTGGAGGCGCTGGTCGGGTTCGCGCCCGTGACCGCGAGCCTCTCGTTCGGGGTCACGGTGGTCGGTCACGCGGGGGAGCTGCGCGCCGGCGTCGTCGTGGGCAGCCAGCGAGGCCTCGACCCGTGGGCCGTGACCCGCGCGATGGAGACCGAGCTCGAGGCGCTCGTGGCGCTCGCCTAGGACGACACGTGGATGCCGCGCATGCGGTCGATCTTGGCGAAGTGCTCGCGCACCAGGGCGCCGAGCTGACGGTCGGTCGGACGGTCGATGGTGACCACCTCGACGACCTTGGCGGCGATGCCCGGCGCGTGGGCCTGCAAGTGGTTCATGAGCTCCTGCTTGGCGGTCCCCGCCCCCATCAGGAGGATGGCCTCGGCGTCGAGCAGCGCCTTGGCGACGTCGGCGTAGTACGCGGCGTCGGGCAGGTGCTGGTGCTGCTCCTTGTGTCGGGGCGCGTGGTGGTGGGCCTGCACGTGGACGACCTCGTGCTCGTCGGCGTGGAGGACGCGGGCTTCCTTGTGATCGATGACCACGGCGACATGGGTGTGGGACATGACCACCGAGCATCAAGCCGCGTGCCAGCTGGAACCGGCGACGGAACGAGCGGTGCACAGCGGTCCAGGCCTGCAAACGGCTGCGATTGCCGCAGCCGTTGCAGCCGGGCACCGGGACAGGATGGGCGGAACGAGCGAGGCGTTCGTGCCTCGTCGCCTCACGCGAGCGGCTTGTCGGGGGGCGGCAGGGCGGCCACGAACTCGTTCGCGAAGCGCGCCTCGTATTCGTCCATCAGGGCCTCGATGCGGTCGCGATCGGGGGAGCGCAGGACCATGCCCACGTGGTGCGGGTTGTCGGTCATGCGCCAGACGATCTCGGGATCGGTGTAGCCGCTCGTGTCCGGTTGCTCCTGCCTGGCGAGCGACACGAGGAGCGCCGAATATTCGGACCGCCGCGGAGGGAGCACGTAGGGGATCTTGCCCTGCGAGACCTCGATCTTGGCCCACTCGTGCCACAGGTTGACCCCGGTCGAGGCCGACACCAAATCGGAGATGTGCACGCCGCCCACGCGCGCGGCCGTCTCGAGGAAGTAGATGGTGCCGTCCTCCCCGCGGATCAGCTCGGTGTGGGTGACCCCGCGCACGATGCCGAACTCCTTGATGACCGCGCGGTTGGCCTCGAGCAGCTGGCGCTCGAGCACGCTGCCCCGCGGCACGGTGCGGGTGCCGAAGACGCCGCCGTCGGTCGTGAGCGCGAGCAGCGGCCGCCGGTACTGGTGACACTCGGCGAACAGGATCTGCTTCTCCCAGGTGATCGAGTCCACGTGGAACACGTCGCCCGGGATCATCTTCTCGATGAGGTGGAACGACTGCTGGTCGCCGAGCGCCTCGAGCGCCTTCCACAGCGTGTCCTTCTCGAAGTGCTTCTGGATGCCGACCGCGGAGGCCGCAGAGCGGGGCTTGATGAGCCAGGGCCCCGGCACCTCGTCGAGGTACCTGGCGATGCGGGCGTGGTTGAGGGCACCGACGAACGGCGGCACGGGGATGCCGTGGTCCTGCGCCCGCTGGCGCATCGCGAGCTTGTCGCGGAAGTAGCGCGCGGTGGTCTCGCCCATGCCGGGGATGCGCAGGTGCTCGCGCAGGAGGGCGACGAGCTCCACGTCGTAGTCGTCGAGCGGCGCGAGGCGCGTGATGTCGTGCTTGCGCATCAGCCAGCTGACCGACGCGACCACGTGCGCCCGATCGTCGAAGCTCTCGAGGGCGAACACCTCGTCGATCGCGTGACGGGCCCAGGGCCGCTCGAGCAGCGATTGGACCGTCAGGAGCAGAACTTTGCACCCCTCGGCCTTGCACTGTTCGATGAACTCGTTTCCCTTGAAGTAGCTGGAAACGCAGAGGATCGTGACGTCGCGGGGGTGCAGGGCGCCTTGTTCGGACACGGTGGCCCGACGGTAACACAGTGCTATGCGCTGGACCCATGTCTTCCAAGCTGGGTGGGGCGCTGTCGGGGGTGCTGGGCGTGCTGGTCGCGGGGACCGTCGTGGTCGCCTGCTCGGCCGGGTCGGACAAGAGCGCGGGGGTCCTGACCGGCGACGGCGGGGACCTCGACGGCGGCATCGAGCTCGACGGTGGCATCCGGGTGGACGGCGAGGTCCCGGACGGGGGCATCGTCGGCGACCCGCAGACCTGCGAGGAGGCCGCCGCGGCCAAGGCCTACGTCGGCTGCGACTTCTGGCCGACCGTCGTGGCCAACAACGTCTGGTCCATCTTCGACTACGCGGTCATCGTGGCCAACGCGGGCGACTCGCCCGCCGACGTCGAGGTGACCGGCCCGGGCGGGGTGAGCCAGAAGGTGACCGTCCCGCCGGGTGAGCTCTCCAAGGTGTTCCTCCCCTGGGTCAAGGACCTCAAGGGGCCCGACACCGACGCGTGCGGCACGGCGACCGCGCTCAAGAACTCGGTGCGCTCCAACAAGGGCGCCTACCACCTCACGAGCTCGCGGCCCGTCACGGTCTATCAGTTCAACGCGCTCGAATACAAAGGCGCCGGCGGCAAGCCCGGCAAGAGCTGGGCGGGGTGCCCCGGCGACACCGCCTGCCCCACGTCGGGGGGCAAGGTCGGCTGCTTCTCGTTCTCCAACGACGCCTCGCTCTTGCTGCCGAGCACCGCGATGACCGGCAACTACCGCGTGACGGGCGTCACCGGGTGGACCGCCAAAGGGCTCTTCGGCGACACCCCCGTGCTCGGCGCGTACGTGACCATCACCGCGACGCGCGACGGCACCAACGTCTCCTTCAAGGTCGGCCCGAAGGGCAACGTCCTCGCGGGCGGCGCGATCCCGGCGACGGGCCCCGGTGGCACCATCACCGCCACCATGAACGCGGGCGACGTGATCGAGCTCGTCGGCGACGCCAGGACGACCGCCGACCTCTCGGGCTCGCTCGTGAAGGCCGACCAGCCGGTGCAGGTCATCGTCGGCGTGCCCTGCATCCAGACCCCGATCGGTACCCAGGCGTGCGACCACGTCGAGGAGTCGGTGTTCCCGGCCGAGACGCTCGGCAAGGACTACTTCGTCACCGTGCCCACGAGCCCGAACGCGAAGGTCGTCGGGCACGTCGTGAAGATCTACGGCAACGTCGACGGCACCAACCTCACGTACGCGCCGAGCAAGCCTGCTGGCGCGCCGAGCACCATCAACGCCGGCGACGTCGTCGACCTCGGCCAGGTGAGCAAGGACTTCCGCGTCACGGGCGACCAGGCGTTCGCGGTCGGCTCGTTCATGCTCGGCGGCGCGCTGCTCGATCCGGGCGCGGCGGTCGGCTCGCAGAAGGGTGACCCCTCGCTCAGCTTCTCGACGGCGATCGAGCAGTACCGCAAGCGCTACGTGTTCCTCGCGCCCGACGACTACGACGTCAGCTTCGTCGACATCGTCTACCCCGACGGCACCAGCATGAAGCTCGACGGCACGAGCGTGCCCCCCGGCTCGGCGATCACCGGCGGGTTCTCGATCGCGCGCGTGAAGCTCGGCGCCGGCAAGTCGGGCGCGCACACGCTCGAGGCCAGCAAGCCGGTCGGCGTGCAGGTCATGGGGTACGGCTCGTACACGAGCTACCAGTACCCGGGCGGCCTCGATCTCAAGGCGATCGCTCCGCCGCCGGTGAAATAGGTGAACGATAGGGGAAGGAGAGCTACTTCTTCCCCTCGTTGTTCTCGAGGAACTGCAGGCACGACAGGCCCTCGCGCTTCTGGAGGTCCTTGTCGGCGTCCTTGACGTGGAAGAGCACGTCGATCTTGAACGCGCACTTGGCCCAGTCGCGCGCGTGCTTGGCCTCGAGGAAGCAGCGCTTCTCCTCGACCGCGTATTTCTTCCCGACGCTCTTGCGGCAGTCGGCGAGGAACGGATCGCGGTCCTTCTCGACCGCCTCCTCGGCGCTCTTGCCCATGCGCTCGACCAGCGTGTCCTTGGCGGCCGCCTCCTTGCCACAGGCGACCGCGTGCTCGCGCGCGGAGACCTTGGCGAGCTTCAGGTAGTGCTCGGCCCAGCC
>JAEUKC010000373.1:0-3134 GCA_016794445.1 Myxococcales bacterium | reverse complement strand
GCCGAGGGGGCGACACCGGTCGCACCCGGGGCGACCACGAGACCACCCGTGGCGGCGATGACGAAGAGGACACCGAGCGCGGCGGGAGCGACGACGACGCCGATCAGGGTCGCGGCGGACGTGGCTGAGACCCCCATCTGACCCTTGCTCCGCCCACGCGGACGGTCGATCGTCCGCTCACCATGGGCAAGCAGGTCTATTTCTTCGGGGCGGGCAAGGCCGAGGGCAACACCAAGCAGAAGGATCTGCTGGGCGGCAAGGGCGCAGGCCTCGCCGAGATGACCAACCTCGGTGTGCCGGTGCCTCCGGGCTTCACCATCACGACCGAGGTGAGCGTCGCGTTCATGCGCGACAAGAAGATCCCCGCCGAGCTGCACGGGGAGGTCGAGCGCGCGCTCGCCGAGGTCGAGAAGATCGTCGGCATGAAGTTCGGCGATCCGAGCGCGCCGTTGCTCGTGTCGGTGCGCAGCGGCGCGCGCGCGTCGATGCCGGGCATGATGGACACCATCCTCAACCTCGGTCTCAACGACGAGACCGTCGCGGGGCTCGCCAAGCGCACCGGCAACCCGCGCTTCGCGTGGGACGCGTACCGCCGCTTCGTGACCATGTACGCGGACGTCGTGCTCGGCATCAAGCGCGACCAGTTCGAGGAGATCCTCGACGAGGCGCGCCGCGAGGTCGCCCGCGAGAAGGGCGTCGATCCGCGCCTCGCGCACGGCGAGGAGCTCAAGCGCACCGTGCCCGACAGCGATCTCGACGCGGTCCGCCTCGAGCGGGTGACCAACGCGTGCAAGGCGCTCGTCGAGAAGAAGACCGGGAAGCAGTTCCCGCAGGACCCGAAGGCGCAGCTGTGGGGCGCCATCGAGGCCGTGTTCCACTCGTGGATGAACCCGCGCGCGGTCACCTACCGCAAGATCCACGACATCCCCGAGGCGTGGGGCACCGCGTGCAACATCCAGGCGATGGTGTTCGGCAACATGGGCGACACCAGCGCCACCGGCGTCGCGTTCACCCGCGATCCGTCCACCGGCGAGCCCAAGCTGCTCGGCGAGTGGCTGCCCAACGCGCAGGGCGAAGACGTCGTCGCCGGCATCCGCACGCCGCGCAAGATCGGGGTCACCGGCCGCACGAGCGTCGACGCCGAGTCGCTCGAGGTCGCGATGCCCGCGCTCTACAAGGAGTTCCTCGACGTCGCCGAGCGCCTCGAGAAGCACTTCAACGACATGCAGGATCTCGAGTTCACGATCCAGGAGGGCAAGCTCTATCTCCTGCAGTGCCGCGCAGGGAAGCGCAGCGGCAAGGCCGCCGTGCGCATCGCCGTCGAGATGGTGAAGGCCAAGCGGCTCTCCACCGACGAGGCCCTCCTGCGCGTCGATCCGGAGTCGCTCAACCAGCTGCTCCACCCCGTGCTCGACCCCGAGGTCGTCAAGCGCAGCAACCCGATCGCGCGGGGCCTCAACGCCTCGCCCGGCGCCGCCGTCGGCGCGATCGTCTTCACCGCCGACGAGGCCGAGCGCCGCGCCGGTCGCGGCGAAGACGTGATCCTCGTGCGCACCGAGACCTCGCCCGAGGACATCCACGGCATGAAGGCCGCCAAGGGCATCCTCACCGCCCGCGGGGGCCTCACCTCGCACGCCGCCGTCGTCGCGCGCGGCATGGGCATCCCCTGCGTCGCGGGCACGAGCGCGCTCGCGGTCGACGAGCACAAGAAGCTGGTCCGCGTCGCCGTCACCGGCGAAGACGGCCGCAGCGTCGAGCACGTGCTGCTCCGCGAGGGCGAGATGCTCTCGCTCGACGGCGGCACCGGCGCCGTCTACCGCGGCTCGCTCCCGCTCAAGCCGGCCGATCTGAGCAGCGACTACGCCGAGCTCATGGGCTGGGCCGACGCCCGCCGCACGCTGCACGTGCGCACCAACGGCGACACGCCCAAGGACGCGCGCACCGCCCGCAACTATGGCGCCGAGGGCATCGGCCTCTGCCGCACCGAGCACATGTTCTTCGGCGACGACCGCATCAACGCGATGCGCGAGGTGATCCTCGCCCAGAACCGCGAGGAGCGCGCCGTGGGCCTCACCAAGCTCCTGCCGTACCAGCGGGAGGACTTCGAGGGGATCTTCCGCGAGATGCGCGGCCTGCCGGTCACCATCCGCCTGCTCGATCCGCCGCTGCACGAGTTCCTGCCGCACTCGGCCGAGCAGATCGAGCACGTGGCCAAGGCCTCGGGCCTCTCGGCCGCGCACATCGCGCGGCGCAGCGAGGAGCTCTACGAGTCGAACCCGATGCTCGGGCACCGCGGCTGCCGGCTCGCCATCACCTACCCCGAGATCTACGCCATGCAGGTGCGCGCGATCCTCGAGGCCGCGCTCACCGTGAGCGGCGAGGGCGTCGACGTGCGCCCCGAGATCATGATCCCCCTCGCGCTCTCCAAGAAGGAGCTCGATCTCTGCAAGGAGATCGTCGACGCCACCGCCAAGGAGGTGTTCGGGGCCGCGGGCAAGAGCGTGCCGTTCATGTACGGCACCATGATCGAGCTGCCGCGCGCCGCGCTCCGCGCCGGAGAGCTGGCGGAGGTCGCCGAGTTCTTCTCGTTCGGCACCAACGATCTCACGCAGACCACGCTCGGCATCTCGCGTGACGACGCCGACAAGTCGTTCCTGCCAGTGTACGTCGCGCAGGGCATCCTCGCCAAGTCGCCGTTCACGGCGCTCGACCAGGAGGGCGTCGGCGAGCTGGTCGCCATGGCCAAGGAGCGCGGCCGCAAGACCCGCCCCAACCTCAAGGTGGGCGTGTGCGGCGAACACGGCGGTGATCCCAGCTCGATCGATTTCTTCCACCGCGTCGGGCTCGACTACGTCAGCTGCTCGCCTTTCCGGGTGCCGATCGCCCGGCTCGCGGCCGCGCAGGCGGCGATCCGCGCCGGTGGCATCACGGGCGGCAGCGGTACGGCGTAGCCCGTTTCACCCACCTGAACACCCGGCCTGTGCCGTCGAGTTTGGCTTCGCGCACCCTTCGTGCGACCCTTCTTCGGTGGCGGAGGCCGGCATCGAGAGCACCACGCCGGGGGTCGGGAGCCTGCTCGGCAAGTACCGGGTCGAGAGCGTCCTCGGCAAGGGAGGCATGGGCATCGTCGTCGG
>JAEUKC010000331.1:0-8012 GCA_016794445.1 Myxococcales bacterium | reverse complement strand
CGTCGCCGAGTTCGTCCTCGAGGACGGGACGTCGATCAAGATCTACGACCACTTCGCGCCGAAGCAGCCCGTCGCCACGACCAGGGAGGCCGCGTTCCTCCGGAAGGTCGCGCGGCGCGCCTACGACGAAGAGGTGTTCTCCAGCGTGCTCACGCCGTTCTTCGATCGCCACCACGTCGACCACTTCCACCTCGACCTCGCGCGCACCCGCAGCGACGGCGCGGCGTTCGTGAAGCCCCGTTAGCCCGGCGTCAGGCGTCCTCGTCCTCGCGGCGCTCCGCGAAGTACCGCCGCGCCCAGGCGTGCAGCTCGGGCTTGTCGCTGGCCCACTCCCAGCACCCCGTCTCGCCCACCCGCACGTCCGCCTGGGGGTCGAAGCCGAGCTCGAGCAGCTCCTTGTTGCGCTGCACGTACCGCCGGTTCTCGATCGTGCCGTGCCAGAGGTGCAGCAGGCGCCCCGGCACGTAGCCGAGCTGGCCCTGCACGAGATCGTCGACCCGGCACGTCCAGTCGCGGAAATGCGCCACGTGTGGCCCGCGCTTGCCGACGATGCGCGCGATGCAGGGCGACTCCGAGTCGCCGAGGAACCCGTGCGCCATCATGTGGTCGCCGCTGCCCGCGATGCAGGCCGCGAAGAAGCCGTGCCGCGTGACCACCTCGCGCCGCGCGGCCCACGCGAAGCCCGTGTGACCGTGGTGCTCGAACTTGCCCCGCAGGTGCAGCTCGCGATCGCTCGCGTGCAGCGCCGCGAACCCGCGGAACACGTCCTCTCCTTCCGTTCCTGCGGCGAAGGCCCCGCGCGGCAGGCGCACGGCCTCCTCCCACGGCTGGATCACCGCGTGGGTCTCGAGCGTGCGCGAGGCCTCGACCGCCCAGTCCGCGCGCTCGAACAGCACGTCGGCGTCGAGCCACGCGACCTTGGTGCACCGCGCAGGGAGCGCCGCCACCGCGACGTCGAGCAGCTTCTCCTTCTGCCACATCACGTCGCGCGCCCGGATCTGCAGCGTCTCGCCCGGCGGCAGGGTGAACGCTTCGCCTGGGAACGCCGCCTCGACCACCACGAACTCGAGCCCGCCGCGGCGGATCGGCGCGACGAACCGCGCGAAGTTCTCGGCGCGCACGCGGAAGCCGCACGGGTTGAAGTAGCAGGCGACGATGCCGAGATCGGCGACGGGCAGGTAGGTCAACGCGCCGCGATGCTAGCGCTACCCGATGGCGACGCGCAGCCGTCGCCGCCCGAAGTGACCGACCTGCGCGTCGAAATGGCCGGGGATCCGGGTGCCGCAGCGGCCGCACGCGCCGTCGCGCAGATCGGCGTGCGCGATCTCGTACCAGTCGCGGACGATCACCCCCGCGCCGCACGACGGGCAGAACGTGGTGTCGCCTTCGGCGTCGTGGACGTTGCCCGTGTACACGTACCGCAGGCCCTCCAACATCGCGAGCCGCCGCGCGCGCTGCAGCGTGGCGAGCGGCGTCGCCGGCACGTCGCGCATGCGGTAGTCCGGGTGGAACGCGCTGAAGTGCAGCGGCACGTCGGGCCCGAGCTCGCCCGCGACGAACTGCGCGAGCTCGCGGATCTCCTTCTCGGAGTCGTTGTGGCCGGGGATCAAGAGGGTGGTGATCTCGGTCCACACCCGGGTCTCCTTCACGAGGTAGCGGAGGGTGTCCTTCACCGGCTCGAGGTGGGCCGCGGTCAGCGAGTGGTAGAACTCCTCGGTGAACGCCTTGAGGTCGACGTTGGTCGCGTCGATCTTGGCGAAGAAGTCGCGCCGCGGGCCCTCGTGCACGTAGCCCGCGGTCACCGCCACCGTGGAGACGCCGCGCGCGTGGCAGGCGTCGGCGGTGTCCATCGCGTACTCGGCGAACACGATGGGATCGTTGTAGGTGAACGCGACGCTCGGGCACTCGGCCTCCGCGGCGGCGCGCGCGATCGCCTCCGGACTCGCGACGGCGCTCAGCGTGTCCATCTCGCGCGACTTGGACAGGTCCCAGTTCTGGCAGAACTTGCACGCGAGGTTGCACCCCGCCGTGCCGAACGAGAGGACGCTCGTGCCCGGGTGGAAGTGGTTGAGCGGCTTCTTCCCGATGGGGTCGATCGCGAACCCGCTCGAGCGACCGTAGGTGGTGAGGACCATCTCGTCGCCCACCCGCTGGCGCACGAAGCAGAGGCCGCGCTGGCCTTCGGCGAGCCGGCAGTCGCGCGGGCAGAGATCGCACTGGACCTTGTCGCCGTCGCGGTGGAACCAGCGGGCGCTCACGACGCCGCTCGCTTCGCGAAGGCCTCCGGGTCGGCTCGGTCCACGTGCTCGTCGACGGTGTAGCGTTCGAGCCGGACATCGTCGCTCCAGAACCGCGGCGAGAAGCCCGCCTTCTGCTTGAGCTCCTCGAGGAACCGGCGGGGCTCGCGGAGCTCGCGCCACATCTGCGGCAAGAACGTGCCGCGACGCCCGAGCGCGCTCAGCACGACGCCGTCCACGCCGGGCCGCAGGGCCGCGAGCGCCGAGGGCTCGTCGTGGAACTCGACCGGCTCGAGCGGCGAGAGGATCGAGACCTCGACGTCGAGGTCGGCCAGATCGGCGAGGGTGAGCGGCTGCGCGCGCGGATCCTCGAAGGCCGCGGCGAGCGCGTTGCGGCGCACGTCTTCGGCGAGCGAGCGCTGGGCTTCGAGGGTGCCGATGCAGCCCTGGAGGCGCCCCTTCCGGAAGCGCAGCGTGACGAACGCCGCGCCTCTGCGGCGCGCCTCGGCCGGCGGGTCGGAGGCGCGGGGGCCCCCGAGCGCCTCGGCGATCACCGCGCGGGCAAAGCGAGAGAGCTCGGCGGCCAAGGTGCTCATGGTCCACCCTCCTGTTCGAGCGCGAACGCGCCGTAGCCGACGACCTCTTCGCGGCTCCCCGCGGTGTCGCCCGAGCTGCGGAGATCGAGCACGTGCACGTGCAGCCCCCGCTTGCGCGCGACCCACACGAGCCCGTTGACCGCCGCGGCGCCGCACGCCTCGCCCGGGCAGAGCGGCCTCGGATCGAGCGCCGTGATGTGGGCGGCCGTCGCGTGGTCGACCGCGCGACACTCGTCGTACGGCAAGAAGTGCGAGAGGTCGGAGCTGACGACCAGCACGGTCTCGGGACCGCCCCACAGCGCATCGAGGATGGCCCCCACGAGCTCGGGCTTCGCGTTCCCGACCAGCAGCGGGACGACCTTGGCGTGCGGCGCGACGACCTGGAGGAACGGCAGCTGCACCTCGAGGCAGTGCTCCTGCGCGTGGGCCGCGGCGTTGACGGTGACCATGGGCACGAGCGCGAGCGCCTCGAGATCCACCGGCACGTCGCCGAGGGGGGTGCGCAGCTCGCGCGCCCCCGGGGACACGACGCCGTCGACGAACACGCGGTGCGCCGGACCGATGAGGACGACGCGCTCGATCTGCCGGGCGTAGGGCGCGAGCCGCGCATAAGCGCGGGCGGCCGTGGGGCCCGAGTACACGTAGCCCGCGTGGGGCACGAGGATGGCCTTGGGGCACGGCGCGGTGATGCGCGGCGTGGGCTCGAGGAGATCGTGGACCATCTCGTCGAGCACCCTCGGACTCGACGGATAGAACGTCCCAGCGACCGCGGGCGGACGGACGTGAGCGGGCACCATGGCCATCAATCTGCGGCGCGTCACGGAGCGCGCAAGCCCGAGAAATAGGCCGCATCGTCACGCCACGCGCGTTGGGGCACCGCGCCCCCGATCGTGGATCTCAGACGGGGATCACGCCGTGCTTCTTGTGCGGTCGCAGCGCCTGCTTGTGGGCGGCGAGCTCGAGGCCCCAGGCGAGGGCGCGGCGGGTGTCGCGCGGGTCGATGACGTCGTCGATGTAGCCCCAGCCCGCCGATTTGTAGATGTCGATGCGGCCGCGGATCTGCTCGAGGATGCCCGCCTTCACCTCGGGCGGGGGCTCGGCGTCGCCGAACAGCTTGCGCGCCGCGATGCCGAGCATGCCCTCGGCGCCCATCACACTGACCTCTCCGCTCGGCCAGCTGACGATGAGGTCGGGCTCGTAGGCACGGCCGCACATCACGTAGTAGCCCGCGCCGTACGCCTTGCGCACGACGACCGTGAGCTTGGGCACGGTGGCCGCGCTCATCACGTGCAGCATCTTGGCGCCGTGGCGGATGATGCCCGCGTGCTCGACCTTGGAGCCCACCATGAACCCGGGCACGTCCTGCAAGAACACGAGCGGGATGTTGAAGGCGTCGCAGAGCTGGATGAAGTGCGCGCCCTTGTCCGCGCTGTCGTTCTCGAGGATGCCGCCGAGGTGCATCGGCTGGTTGGCCACGATGCCCACGCTGCGCCCGCCGATGCGCGCGAGGCAGGTGATGAGCGAGCGGCCGAAGCGCGGCTTGATGTCGAGGTACTCGCCGTGGTCGACGAGCATCTTGATCAGCTTGTACATGTCGTACGGCTTGCGGTTGCTCTCGGGGAGCAGGTCGAGGATCGCGTCGTCGCGGCGATCGATCGGGTCGGTGCAGGGGAGCAGCGGCGGGGCCTCGTCGCAGTGCTGGGGGAAGTAGCCCAGGTACCGGCGCACGAGCGCCACGCACTCCGCGTCCGTCGGCACCTCGCAGTCGCCGACGCCGCTGGTCTCGCAGTGCACCTTGCTGCCCCCGAGCTCCTGCTCGCCGATGTCCTGCCCCGTGACGGCCTTCACCAGCGCCGGGCCGGCGAGGGCGAGCGAGCCGATGTTCTTCACCATCGGCACGAAATCTGCGAGGCCGGGGATGTAGGCCGTGCCGGCCGCGCCGGGGCCGACCATCGCGGCCACCTGCGGGACCACGCCGCTCATCACCACCTGCTCGCGGAACAGGAACCCGGTGCCGGCGAACTGCGAGATCTGGTCGGCGTGGCTCGACCCCGGGTCGATGCGCGCGCCGCCGCTGTCGATGAACCACACGATCGGGTGCCGACCGGTGAGCGCCATCGAGCGCAGGCGGGTGACCTTCTCCTCGCCGGTCGCGCCGATGCTGCCGCCCTTCACGGTGAAGTCGTAGGCGGCGCAGCACACGATGCGGCCGTCGACCTTGCCGAACGCGGTGACCACGCCGTCGGCCGGCGGCTTGTCGCTGCCGTCGGGGCCCGCCGCGAGGCCCATCTGCGTGCCGTGCGTGCCCACCTCGAAGTAGAGCCCGTCGTCGAAGAACTGGTGGAGCCGCTCGCGACACGTGAGCTTGTTGCGCGCGTGCTGCTTGGCCACGCGGTCCTCGCCGCCCATGCGCCGCACCTCTTCGCGGCGGGCTTCCAGGTCCTTGACGAGCTGACGGAGGAGCGAGTCGGCCATCCTGATTTCTCCGGGTTCGCGAGATGCTTCGCACGCGAAACATCTTCGGGGCGCCGCCGCGCGTCAAGGGCCGGAGCGGTTCAGGGACAGCCCGCCTGGTTCCTCGTCGCGAGCGCGTAGGCGTTCTTCGGGGTCACGGCGAGCACCGCCTGCACCTCGGCGCACGTGCAGGTGAGGTCGCTCTTCTCCTGGCACCGGATCAGCTTCGCGCGGTGGGCGCGCGCCGAGCCCGGGTCGCGCCGCAGCGCCTCCTCGATCGCCGCGTCCGCCGCCGGGCCGTCGCCGCGCGCGATCTCCACCGAGGCGAGCAGCACCCACGGCAGCGAGGCCGTCTTCGCCGCGGCGATGGCCCGCTGTGCTTCGGTGCGCGCCAGCGTCGCGAGCCAGGGCTTGTCCCTGAGCGTCGGGATGGCCTCTTGCCAGCGGGCGACGTCGAGCGCTCGGTAGGCGTGCTTCTCGGCGAGCGCCGGGTTGTCGCGCACCCGCACCGCGACGAACGCGACGTCGTCGAAGTACACGAGCGCCCACCCGGGCCGGCGCTGGAACCAGCCCGTGCGCTGGTGCGTGGGCGCGAGCGCCCAGCCCACCTGGTGCTGATCGAGGAGCTCGCCGAAGCGTTCGTCGTTCGCGGTCGCGAGCGACAGGACGAACCCCACGCCGTAGACGGCCATGCTCCGACCGTCGACGAACACGGGCACGCCGAGCTCCCACATCACCCAGCCGCCGTAGTGGAAGTCGTTGTACAGCTTGCCGCTCGGGTGCTCGCGCGCGACGAACGCGCCCGCGTCCACCGGGAAGTCGCCCCTGGCGAGCCCGAATCCGATCGGTCGTGGCTTGTAGGCGAGCAGCGCGAGCCCCAGCACCGCGGGCAGCGCGAGCCACGCGCGGGGCCTCTCGGCCGCGAGCCCCTCCTCGACGGCGCGCGCGAACAGCGGCGCGAGCGCCAGCGCCGCGAGCGGCAGGAACCGCATCGTGACGACCCCGAGCGCAGCGAGCCCGAACGCCGGCAGGATCCGATGGAACCCGAGCGCCGCGCGCCCCCGCGCCGTGCACGCGGCGGCCACCACCCCGAAGAGCAGCACCGCGAACGCGGGTACCGCCGCGTAGAAGCCGCGCAAGGCCCACACGGGCGCCCACTCGTCGAAGAGGAGCGCGACGTTCCTGTCACCGACGTGATCGAAGCCCGCGACCAGTCGGTCGAGGGGCCGCACCGCACAGAACAGCGCCACGAACCCGGCCGCCGTGGCGAGGAGACCCTGCCTGCGCGCGGAGGGGTCTGCTCGCCCGGCGCGCACCTCGAGCGCCGTGCCCGCCGCGTGTCCGACGAGCACGAGCCACCCGAGGATCGCGCTCGAGTGGACGTTCTGCCACAGCGCGATCAGCGCGGGCGCGGCCCACAGCGCGCGCGGACTCCGGCGCGCGCGCTCGAGTACTGCGAGCAGGGTCACGAGGGCGAGCAGGGTGAGCGTCTGCGGCCGCGGCGAGATCCGGAACACGACCGCCGGCAGGAGCAGGCAGCCCGTCGCGAACGCCACGGTCGGCCGGACCCTCTGCAACGCGAGCGCCAGCGCGACCGCGAGGCCTCCGACCAGCGCGAACGCGACCACCACCAGCCGATCGCCACCGAGCCGGAACAGCCCGAACATGAGCACGTCCGCGAGCCAGTCGACGAACCGCCACGGCGCGCCGGCGAACGTGTGCGAGAACGGGTCGGTCGCCGGCACCACGCGTGTGCGCACGACGAGCGCGCCCGTGGCGAGGTGCCAGAAGTAGTCGGGGTCGAAGATCGGGTTGACCCGCATCACCGCCGCGACCGCGCCGAGGGTCGAGGCGACGGCGATCTGGGCTACCCTCCGCCGCTCCGCCACGCCGGAAAGGTAGCCGAAGGAGCGCGCAACCGTCAGTTCCCCGTCCAGATTGGCGGGCGCTTCTGCATGAAGGCCATGAGGCCCTCACGCGCGTCGTCGGTGCCGAGCAGCACGCCGAGCTCGGCGCGGAGCAGCGGCAGCGCCTCCTCGAGCTTGAGCTGGTCCTGCGCGTGGAGCGCGCCGAGGCCGCGGCGCATCGCGAGCGGCGCCTTGCCCGCGAGCTTGGCGACCAGGGTGTCCACGCGCGCGTCCAGGTCTTCGGGCGGAGCGACCTCGTTGAGGAGGCCGATCTCGGCCGCCTCGTGGGCCTCGATGCGCTCGCCGAGCACCATCATCTGCACGAGGCGCCGGCGCGGCACGAGACGCGCGAGCACCGCCATGATCATCATCGGCCAGAGCCCCACGTCGATCTCGGGGGTGCCGAGCTGCGCGCTCGTGGAGCCGAGGGCGAGCGTGCACGCGGCGACGATCCCGAGACCGCCTCCCATCGCGTGCCCGTTCACCTTGGCGACCACCGGTTTGCCGTAGCTGCACAGGGTCGCCAGCAGCTTGGCGTAGTCGCCGCCATCGCCGTCGAACGGGGCGAGCCCGCCGTCCTCGCCGCCGGCGCTCATGGCCGCGAAGTCCGCGCCCGCGCAGAACGCCTTGCCCGCGCCGGTGATCACCACCACCGAGACGCCGGGGTCGGCGTCGGTGTCGGCGAGCGCCCAGCGGAGCTCGTTGATCATCTCGGGCCCGATCGCGTTGCGGCGCTCGGGGTTGTTCAAGGTGATGGTGGTCACCTTGCCCGCGGTGCCGACGATCAGCTTGCGGTAGGCGCGGGCCTCGCTCACTGC
>JAEUKC010000319.1:0-5739 GCA_016794445.1 Myxococcales bacterium | reverse complement strand
CCGACGAGACAGTGGACCAGCTGGGCGTAGCTGGCCCGCACCTCGGCGAGAGGCTCCGCCCCCTTCGTCTTGCAGGCCGCGCCGAGGAGCAACGCCAGCAGCGTCAGGCGTGGGTGCCCGCTCATTCACCAAGCCTAGCCGAGGTCGCCGCGTCGATCAGGCGCGGCGACCGCCCGCCGCGCGAATCGAGGCCTGGAGCGCCCGCGCCGCCTTGGCCGCCGCCGTGGCCGCCGCGTCCGGCTTCTTCGGTCGAACGGCCTTGGTCGTCAGGACTCTGGCGTCCCTCGCTCGGCTATTTCTGGAACTCTCGCGCAGGAGCGGCGGTTCTAGCACTGGCTTGGCGTGGGCCTCGGAGGCTGTGCATGATTCGGTATTGGATGTATTCGGATTTCTTGTTGATACGAGCTATGCTCTCATGCAACCCGATTCGGGACTCCATGTACGCGCAGGAGCTTGGGCCGGCGGCGTATTTGGCTACGATAGTTACGCAGAGTGTCGCGCGTGTCGATAGCCATATCTACATACGATTCTTTATTTGAAGGCTACCCATATGCTTGAGAGTGCGGGCACGCCGACCTCTTGATATCTGACTGCTCACTTCGCTTGGACAGCAAGGGCAACCGCGCCCAGCGTCCGTCCGTGGGCTCCGTAGTACCGTCGCCAACGCGTTGAGGCAGCACCTCTGCCCAGGCCGCGTTCAGCCCAGCGGCTGTCGCGATCGCAGTCGGCGGATTGGCCAGGCCCTCTGCGCCAGCCCGCGTTCAACCCGACGGCCCTCACTGGGGTCTTCAGTTGCATCGGCCGCATGTAGCTGAAGCGTTGGAGACCGGTTCGCCATTCAGGTACTAGTGGAGTCGCTGATGACAGTCGTTCCGGACATTGCAGTAGGTCTACATTCGGCCTCGCCGCTGGGTGGCGGTGCCGCGCGGTACATGGATATCGCATACCGCCCGTCGGTCACGGCCAGGGTGACCCTGCACCCGGAAAGCCTCCCAGAGTTCGGCGCATTCATCGCCTTTGACTACCGGTACATGTTCTATGCACAGTCGAAGTACTACGGACCACTGTACTTTGGGCACATTGACCCGTCGACGACGGGGCGAGGGGCGGCCACCCCCCGGAAGGACGTGGGCAGCCCAGCGCAAACATGCAGGGTACGGCCCGAGGGTCAGTCCAGCGGATCTGCGTCCACGATGGCAGGCCGCCCGTCGGCGGGTGGTTCGTCGGCTCGCCGTGTGGGCTCGAGATCTGTCTGTGGCTCTTCCTCCTCCGGCGCGACGGCTCGCTGTGCGACGACCCACACGAGCTCGGGGTCGTCGGGGTGCACTCCAACGCGCGGCATGAGCAACACATCCTCTTCCATCTGCCCATGCCTGTCGTCGTGGAGTGGCGCAGGCCCGGGCTGCCGACAACCGACGACGCGGAGAAGGAGGAGGCGTGGGAGCTGGTGGGTCCTCGGCGCGCGTCGACCTGCCAGGCCACCGCTTTTCGCTTGCTCCGGCAGGACGACAATGGCGCCAGCGCCGAGGTCGCACGCTATGGCTCGCGTTGCGAGGCTCTGGCGGCAGCCGAGGCGTTCGAGGCGCGCCACCACAAGCAGACGTACTGGGTCGAAGAAGGCTGAGCCGGCGCCTTCGCGCTTCTTCACGAACGCCGAGGCCCCGCTCCGGCACACTGCCGCCATGGAACCCGACTGCAAGGGCTCGCCGCTGCGTCCCGTCGTCGACCGCGCGCGCTGCGAGGGCAAGGCCGACTGCGTGCGGGTCTGCCCGTACGACGTGTTCGTCGTGCGCCGCATCGACGACGCTGACTACGCGGCGCTCGGCCCGCTCGCCAAGTTCAAGAGCCTCGTGCACGGGCGCAAGACCGCCTACACCCCGAACGAGGCCGCCTGCCAGGCGTGCGGCCTCTGCGTGCGCGAGTGCCCCGAGCAGGCCATCCGGCTCGTGAAGGCGTGATCCGCGCCGGCGGCCGCTCGCTCCGACGCACGCGGTCGCCGAGCACGCTCCTTGCTTGCAACGGTGCGTGCGCGCACTGTTCCTCAGTCTCCTGTTCGCCGTCACCGCGTGTGGCAGCGACGAGCCTTCGCCGCAGATCGAGAGCTGCACCCGGAAGGACGACGCGGGTGTCGTGCACACCCAGCTCTGTGACCGTGCGACCTCGTGCTGTGTCGGTGCGGCCGGTGGTACAGTCTGTGCGCCCCGCGGCGCAGTGGGCAGCCTCTGCCCCTGAGCGCTCGCGGCGTGCCATCCTGCGCCACGGTCGGCCGTGGGTTGCGCGACACTTCTCGCAGAACCGACGATGGCATGAGTGCTGCTCTCGGCAGGAGCATGCGAACCATCCTCTTCGGGCTGCTGTGCGCGCTCGGCGCGTGCGGCGGCACCGTGACCCCCGACACGGAGAGCGCTGCCGAGACCGGCGGCGAGACCGCGGGCGAGACCAGCGGCAAGCCGGCCCCGAGCCTCTGTTGCCCAATCAGCCCCGCGCCGGCCTGCTGCATGGCCTTCGGCGGCTCCGACGTCGCCTGCCGCACCGGCTCCGGCATGGTCTGCGACAACCTGCCCGAGCCGGGCGACCCCCGATGGGAGCGGAGGATCGACGCCAACGGCTGCCCTTACTGGTTCGCGCCGGAGGAGATCGCCCTCGGCTGCAAGGTCGGCAGCCCTCCACCACCGCCGCCCGACCAGATCTGCACCTGGACCGACGACGCGGGCGTGCACACCGAGACGTGCGCCCGCGACTACGGCTGCTGCGCGGCCAGCTCGACGGGGAGCCGCTGCGTGCCGCGCGGCGTCGGGACGCCCTGCCACTGAGCGCTACCAGCGCTTCTGGATCTGGATGTTCGCGAGGAACTCGTAGGGATACCGAGCGTCGAGCGCGCGCCACGCGCGGTTGTTGTCCATGCGCTCCTTCCACTTCTCGAGGCGCAACCCCAGATCTCGGGAGGGTAGGTAGTCCAAGTCCGCCCTGCTCGCCAAAGGCGAGGATTTACATAACCAAGGTTATGCGCTCCCGCACTCCAGTCCGCCGGAACTACCGAGCTGTCTCTGGTGAAGTGCGCGGGCGGCCTCGGTCACCTATGGTGTCACCATGGACGCCCTGCCCACCGTCCGGATGGCCGTCCGCGACGACCTCGACATGCTCGACGCGCTCGTCGCCGAGTCGTTCCGGGCGCTCGGGCGCAGCCACTACTCCGACGCCCAGATCGAGGGCGCCGTCGGCGGCATCATCCGGGTCGACCGCGGCCTCGTGAGTGACGGCACCTACTTCGTCGTCGCACTGGAAGGCCACCCGGTGGCGTGTGGTGGCTTCAGCACCTGCCATCCGACGATCGACGAGGCGTTCCTCCCACGACCCCGGCCGAGGTCCGCGCCATGTTCGTCCGCCCGGCGGCGGCAGGACGGGGCCTCGGGCGGGTCCTGCTTCGTCACGTCGAAGCCCAGATCGTCCGCGCGAGCTTTCACGAGGCGTATCTCGTCGCGACGAAGAGCGGTCGCGCGTTCTACGAGCGAGCCGGCTACGTCGCGCTCGGAGAGCACGAGGTCTGGCTCCCCGAAGGGACGGGCTTCGGCGTCACGTTCATGCGCAGGCGCCTCTCCGAATGAGGCGTCAGTCGCGAGGGTCGGACTGCAAGACGATCGACTCGCCGACGACCACGAACGTGCCGGCGGCGTGCGTCGCCGCGAAGAACGAGCCCGTCGCCCCCGGCACCTCCGGTGTCCAGGTCACACCGTCCGGGGACCCGAGGATCCCGTCCCACATGCCGTAGGCGAGGAACGAGGCGCGCCCGAAGGTGACCCCCCAGAGCCGCAGCGTCGTGGGCTTCGAGGTCCAGCCGATCCCGTCGGTGGACGTCCAGATCGCGCCCCCCACGGCCACGAATCGACCGGCGCCGAAGGCCACGCCGCTGACCCCGGCGCCGCGGGCGCGCTCCTTCCACGCGACCCCGTCCTCGGAGCTCAGGATCTTGCCACCTCCGACGTCGTCGTGGCCGACGACCACGAACGTGCCCGCGCCGTGGGTCACCGCGTCGAGGTGCACGGTCGGGTCGGCCGTCCTCGCGGTCCACGCCACGCCGTCCCTGGACGTCACGACGACGCCGTCGGTGCCCGTCGCGACGAAGGTGCCCTCGCCGTGCACCACCGCCGTCAGCTTCTTGCTCGTCCCGGACACGCGCGACGTCCACGTGACGCCGTCCGGGGAGGTCTTGATCGCCCCGTCGTAGCCGACCGCGACGAACGCGCCGTTGCCGAAGGCGACCGCGTTCGCGAAGATCGACGACGCGCCGATCGCTCGCTGCGTCCAGGTGCGCCCGTCGGGCGAGGTGACGATCACCCCACGGAGGACGCCGACAGCGACGAAGGTGCCGTTGCCGTAAGCCACGCCGCGGAACGAGTCGCTGATCCTCTCGGTGAACGACGTCCAGGTCTTGCCGTCGCTCGAGGTCGAGATCGTGCCCCGCGATCCGACCGCGACGAACGTGCCGTTGCCGTGGGTCAACCCGAAGAGCCCGTAGCCGTCGCCGGGGACCGAGGTCCAGGCGACGCCGTCCGACGACAACAGGGCCCCGCCGACCTCGTCGACGGCGACGAAGCTGCCGTTGCCGAAGGTGACCGCGGGGATTCCGGCCCGGGGTGATGGCCGCGACGAGCTCTGCGACGTCCACGTGACCCCGTCGGCGGAGGTCATGATGCTCTCGGATGCGCCCCCGAAAGGGCCCGCCATGCCGCCCACGGCGACGAAGCGCCCGTTGCCGTAGGCGACTCCTCGCAACAGCGGCCCCGGGCTGGTGCTCCGCGACGTCCACGTCGCGCCGTCGCTCGACGTCAGCAGGACGTCGTTGCCGACCGCCACGAAGAGACCGTTGCCGTGGGTGATCCCGAGGAACCTCGCGCCGGTGGGGCTGGCGGTCCAGGTGACGGCGTCGTCGGACGTCACGATGGCACCCTCGCTGCCGACCGCCACGAACCGGCCGTTGCCGAAGGCGACGGCGTCGAGGGGGCCGCTGGTCCCCGAGGCGCGCGGTCGCCAACCGACGCCGTCGGACGAGGTGAGCAGCGTGCCGCCTGCGCCGACGGCGACGAAGGTCCCGTTGCCGTAGGTGACGCCGGCGAGCGGGGCCTGCGTGCCTGTGAGGCGGATCGTCCAGTGCCTGCCGTCGCCCGAGGTCAGCGCCGCGCCGTTCCTCCCGACGGCGAGGAAGGTGCCGTTGCCGTGGGCCACCGCCGTGAGGTCGTGGCCCTGCGGCGCAGGAACCCTCCAGTGCCAGCCCGCGAGCGGGTCGGTCGGGACGGGGAGCACCTCGGCGTCGTCGGTGCGGCAGCCGACCAGCATCCACGACGCCAACAGCACGACGAGCGCGACGAGCCCCGCCCACCGGTTGCTGTTTCTGGTGGAGGTCGCCATGTCGACGCCCGATCATACCCCTTCGACGAGGGTGCCGCTCCCCGAGCGCAGGCCTTGACGGGACGGCGTGCTGCGAACGCATCCCCCGCGAGCGTTGCCTCGCTCGCGCTCGACGCACTCCTCGAGCTACCAGCGCTTCTGGATGTTCGCGAGGAACTTGTAGGGATACCCCACCTCCCACGCGCTCGCCTCGTCGAGGCGCAAGACCTCCTCCGCCGACAGCTTCAGCTCCGCGCCCTTCAGGTTGTCGTCGAGCTGCTCGAGCGACCGCGCGCCGAAGATCACCGAGCTCACCGTGGGCTTCGCGAGCAGCCACGCGATCGACACCGCCGT
>JAEUKC010000275.1:0-14270 GCA_016794445.1 Myxococcales bacterium | reverse complement strand
CGCGCACCTCGGCTGCCGCACTGGTTACCCCGAGCGGCTCGTCGTCGAGCGCCTCGGGCCGACGCGCCTCGTCGGCACCGACCCCTCGCTGTCGGCCCTCGAGCTCGCGCGCGCCAAGGCCGCCGCGATCCCCGATTTCTCCGCCGACTATCGCCTGTTCGAGGGCTTTCCTTCTCCCCTTCCCGACGCCTCGTTCACCCACGCCCTCGTGCTCCACCCGCCGGGTCGCGCGGCGAGCCGCCTGCACTTCGTGAAGGACGCGGCGCGCGTGCTGATGCCCGGTGGTCAACTGATCCTCGGGCTCCCGCTCCGCGGCTCGTTCGTCGAGCTCGCCGATCTGCTGCGCGAGTACGCCGTCAAGTACGACCAGCGCTCGGTGCAGGACGCGGTCGACCAGGCCGTGGCGCTGCGCCCTTCGCCCGAGTCGCTCGGCGAGGAGCTCGAGGCCCTCGGGTTCGTCGACGTCGACGTCGACTTCCGCGCCGTCAGCGTGCCGTTCCAGAACGGGCGCGACTTCCTCGAGGACCCGACCACGCGGCTCCTGCTGCTGCCCGAGTGGCAGTCCAACCTCGGCCTCGACGACGCCATGATCCGCACCGCGTTCCACTACGTGCGCGACGCGATCGACCGCTACTGGGCCGAGGGCGGCTTCGAGCTCTCGCTGCACGTGGGCTGCGCGCGTGGCTTCCGCGGCTGAACGCTGCGCGCTCGGGCTGGTCGCCCGTGCGGTCCTTGGTCTGGCGGCCTGCACCACGCCGCCGCCGAAGGGCGCGCACGAGGTGAAGCTCGGCTGCCCCGCCGGCCCCGTGAGCGCGGAGATCGCGCGCGTGATGCCGCCGATGGGCGTGAAGGGGCCCGTCACCCTCGTGCCGCCGGAGCACCTGAAGAAGGCGATCGAGCCGGGCTGCCTCGTGCCGTTCCGCGACGAGACCGCCGACGAGAAGCAACGCGGCGTCGGCAAGGTCCTCGTGAGCACGATCGCGCGCGGCGCGGCGCCGGTGCCGCTCGGGCGCGGGCGGCTGTTCATCGGGCGCGGCGCGATGACCCTGGTCGTGAACGACGACTCCGGCGACGAGGCGCTCGGCCTCTCGATCGAGGACCGCCGCGTGGTCGTCCGGCGCAAGGGCCACAAGCTCTACCGCGGCAGCATCGCCCTCGGTCCGGGCAAGCCCCTGCCCTTGCCGGTCGACGCCCTGCTCGCGGCCATCGAGGGCTGCGCCACCGACATGCGGCTCGGGACCAACGAGGACGTCAGCATCGTCGAGGCGCGCCGCGGCGGCTTCCCGCTCCTGCGCACGCGCTGGCTCGACGCCGAGAACCCCGCCGCCGTCGACACCGGGCTCCTGTGCGGCGACCAGGATGCATGGATTGGTTATCGATCGACCGCCGGCTCGATCGGCTGGTCCCTCACCGTCGTGAGCGCGCGCAGCGACCTCGGTCTCAAGATCGAGCAGGTCGTCCGCAAGGAGACCGACGCCAAGGACGACGAAGAGAAGCCCGACTTCGAGCTCAAAGGAGCCGACACTGACTAGCTTGGGGGGCTCACGCCCCCCTTTGGTCTCGGTGGCCGCGCCCCCCTCGCGTCGCTCGGTGTCGCAGACCAGCCTCGACGCCCCCCCGCGCCGCTGCGCGGCGGGACGGGCAGGGTCTCTACGCGGTCACCGATCGGAGACGCAGTAGGCTGCGCTGGCCAGCCCACGAAATCCCTACACGCCGCCGCCGTGGGTCTCGATGACCTGGACGGGGGCGCGCTTGATCACGCAGGTGACCTCGGCGGTGGCCTGGCCCTCGTTGGACTTGCCGCCGAGCGCGCGGATGCTCGGGATGATCTGCTCGTTGACCTGCTTCTGCACGTTGGCCACGCCCGGGAACACCTGCGGGGTGAGCTCCGCGCCGCCCACGTTGGTGGTCTTGATGGCCACGACCTCGGTCTTGTCGACGTCCTTGCTGGGCACGTTGACGGTGACCGACACCTTGATGGTCTGCGTGCCACCCGGGGCGACCTTGAAGCCACCCGGGTTCTTGGCGTGCGGAGCGCAGAAGTCGGGGCCCATCGCGGCGGTGAGCTTGGCCTGGACGCTGATGGTCTCGCCCTCCTTGAGCTTCATGCACTGGCCGGTCTTGGCGTCGAAGACGGTGCCGGCCGCGCAGCCGACGGCGACGCACTGACCGCCCTCGTACTTGGTGCCGGTGCCGCAGGTGAGCTCGTTGGGGATGCAGGCGCCCTCCTTGGCCTCGTTGACCACGTAGGTGAAGCCGGCCGGGCAGCCGATGCCCTGGCCCTGCTGGAGGACGATGCCGGCGTTCTGGGCGACGGCCTTGTCGGACTCGGCCTTGTTCTCGCAGGCGCCCGTGCCGGCGTTCAGCTGCTGGCCCGCGGGGCAGGTCTTCGCGACGCAAGAACCGTTGTTGTAGGAATACGCCTTGCCGCAGCTGGCGTTCGCATCGGCCATGGTGACGCACGCGCCCGCGAGAGGAACGAAGCCCGCCTTGCAGAAGCAGGCGTTCTTGCCGTTCTCGAAGCTCGCGTTGGCTGGACACGTGTCGACGAGGCACTCGTCGCTCTGCTTGCCGTTCACGTTCGACTGCAGGCGGACGAAGCACTTGCCGGCGGGACACCCGGCGAGCGAGGCACCGAGCCCGAGGAGGCCGGCGGCCGCGATCCAGGCGGCGAGGCCCCGCTGTCCGAGCCCCTGCTGGTGGCGACCGTGAGAACCAAGCGATGCGGGCGACGAAGGATGAACGGGCATGGGACCTCTCCGAACGGGGGACGGGGGCGACCCCGCGCGGATTCATTACTACGACCGCGAGTCGCGCGGAACCGCTCGCATTTCGCCGACCGAGGAGTAGGCTCGCGCCCACTGGCAAGCAGGGGGTCATGAACGCGCACGAACCTCGGACGATCCGCATCGCCGTCGCCCTCTTCGGCGTGTGGCTCGCGTGCGCGTCCAGCGCCACCGCCGCTCCACTGGCCGTTCTGGCCGCCCCCAAGCCGGCCGCCTCGGTGTCCGCCGCGCCCAAGGGGCCGTCTCCCAAGTCCAGCGCCTCGATCAAGACGCCCGGTCCGCAGGCCGCCGCCAACATCAAGGCCGCGCTCGCGCAGATCGAGGCCGCCAACAAGGAGCTCGACGCCGTCCGCGACGACAACAAGAAGGCCAACGTGGCCCTCAAGTCGGCCAACGCGCTGGTCCTCAAGGGCAAGCAGCAGATCCAAGAGGGGCAGAAGCTGCAGAAGCAGGGCCGCGAGCTGCGCAAGC
Source organism: Myxococcales bacterium (assembly GCA_016794445.1). Lineage (GTDB taxonomy): Bacteria > Myxococcota_A > Polyangia > Polyangiales > JADJMO01 > JADJMO01. The sequence continues at coordinate 11,013 of JAEUKC010000275.1, read as the reverse complement.
GGGGCAACGCGCCCGCCGGCGACGCGAAGATCGCGGCCGGGCAGAAGGCGATCGACGACGGCGCCGAGAGCGTGCGCCTCGGGGTCGCCGCGGTGAAGGCGGCCCAGGCCCAGCTCAACGGCCTCCAGGCCCGCGCGCAGAAGGCCCGCGACTCCCTCGAAGACGGCCGCAAGAAGCTCAAGATCGCCGAGAGCAGCCTGTAGGTAGCGATTCTCGCGACCCAGACGGCCCGTGTGGCGCGGTGCGGCGTGATGAACCGACAGGTCGGCAGCTTTCGAGCGGAGACCGTGTGATCGTGGGCACGGAGTCGTCGCTCACACCGCGCGCCCGGGGTATCGTGGGAATGTCCACCCAGAATGGAAAACGGTCCCGTTCGCGCGTCTGCCCAGAGCGCCGCCGAGCCCGGCTCTGCCGAGGCTCGCGTGGGCACCGTCGTGCGCGACAAGTGGCGGATCGACGCCCTCCTCGGCTCCGGCGGCATGGCGACCGTCTTCGCGGCCACCCACCGCAACGGGCGCCGCGCGGCGCTCAAGATCCTGCACGCCGAGTTCGCCCGCGACACCAACCTCAAGGAGCGCTTCCTCCGCGAGGGCTACGTCGGCAACAAGATCCCGCACGCGGGGCGCGTCGAGTGCATCGACAACGACACCACCGAGGACGGCTCTCCGTTCCTCGTCATGGAGCTGCTCGAGGGCGAGACCCTCGACCAGATCTGGAAGCGCCTCGGCCGGCGGCTCCCCGTGGCCGCCGCCCTCAACGTCGCCGAGCAGCTGCTCGACTTCCTCGCCGCCTGCCACGGGCAGTCGATCATCCACCGCGACCTCAAGCCCGCCAACGTCTTCGTCACGCACGACCGCCTGGTCAAGGTGCTCGACTTCGGCATCGCGCAGCTGCGCGAGCAGGGCCAGGCCGAGCACACCCGCGCGGGCACCACGCTCGGCACGCCGTCGTTCATGTCACCCGAGCAGGCGCGCGGCCTCGGCGACCAGCTCGACGGGCGCTCCGATCTCTACTCGGTCGGCGCCATGCTGTACGCGCTGCTCTCGGGCGCGCGCCTCAACAAGGGCCGCACCCACGACGAGGCGCTGATCATGGCGGCGACCCAGCCCGCGCCATCGATCGCGCGCGTGGCCCCCGACCTGCCGGGCGACGTCATCGCGCTCGTCGACAAGTCGCTCGCGTGGGACCGCCGCAACCGCTTCGCCGACGCCACCGAGATGCGCGCCGAGGTGCTGCGCATCCTCGAGCGCCTCGGCGTCCGTCGCGCACCTCGCCCCGAACCCGTCACGCCGACCGGCATCGCGCCGTCGGACATGGACGTCGAGGACGTCAGCGCCGAGGTCCACGAGGTCCTCGAAGAGGCGCCGCACGAGGAGCTCGTCGCCGACGACCACCCCGACATCGAGCGCCTCCGCGGCGTCATGCGCCAGGTCGAGCGCCTGCTGCCGAGCGTGCGGCAGTACGGGTGGGCCCACCCCGAGACCGAGCGCAAGCTCCGCGGCGCGTTCGAAGAGGTGGTCACCGCGCTCGGCGCCATGCCGCAGTCGCTGTTCTTCACCGTGCGCCCGTACTCGTTCGCGCACCGCGGCCGCGAGGTGTGGGAGCCCTCGGCGCCGCTCGACACGATCCCCTACGCCCTCTTCGAGGCGGGCCTGCGCACGCTGCACCTCACGCCCGGGATCACGGAGCCCGAGCTGCGCGCGCTCGTGACGGTGATGCTGCTCGATCCCTCGTCCGACCTCGCGCCCGAGGACGATCTCTCCACGGTGCTCTGGGACCTCTCGCTGCAACACGTGCAGGCCGAGGTCGCCGACGGCTTCGCCGAGGGCGGCGCGGCCCAGCGCGAGGCCTTCTACGAGGAGTCGGACGAGCTCGAGCGCCTCGCCGAGCAAGCCGCCCAGGCCGCGCGCGCCGAGGCCAAGGCCATGGCGGTGAGCGTGGACCGCAGCGCCACCGACTCGTCCATCTCCACCGTGGGCATCGATCCGGTCGCGCGGCTCGCGCTGTCGACCCAGCTCGTGCTCTCCACCGAGCGCTGGACCGAGCGCTACATCGACGTGCTCGTCGAGGCGCTCCTGCACACCCGGCGGGCAGCTCTTGCGACGAACCAGCCCGCCATGCTGGTGCTCACGCCCCTCGCACTCTCGTGCGCCGATCTCGTGGTCGCGGGGCGGGCGAGCGTCGTCCTCTCTCTGCACGCCGGAGTGCTCGACGTGCTCGCGCGGCGCGCCCGCAGCGAGGTCGAGCTCGACGGCATGGCCGCGGAGCTGACCGCCGCGATGTTCGGCGGGCAGAACTTCCAGCTCCTCTTGCGCGCCCTCGCCGCCCTCGACCCGGCCGCGACCGACCGCGCGGCGCTCGTGGCCGGCCTCGCGGGCGCGCTCGATCGCTTGCCGGCCGCGGAGCTCCCCCACGCGCTCGCGGCGCTGCCGACGGTCGACGAGACCCTGCGCGCCCCGCTCCTCGCCTTCGTGGCGCGTGCGGCGGTCGGCCGCGAGCGCGAGCTGCTGGCCAAGCGCGAGGAGTGGCCGATCGAGGTGACGCGCGCGGTCCTCTCCATCCTCACGCGGCTCGGCACGCCGGGCGCCAACGCGGCGATGGTGGAGCTCGCCAACACGCCCGACGTCGCGCTGCGCATCGAGGTGCTCGCGGCCCGGCCCGACGGGCGCGACCTCCTCGGCAAGGAGCTCGGCAAGCTCGTCGAGCACATGCGCGCCGACGTGCGCGCGGCGGCGCTGCGGGCCATCGCCCAGCACGACGTGAAGGACTGCGCGGGCGCGCTCGTGCGGCGCGTCGAGGAGCCGGCGTTCCACGAGCTCCCGGTGGACGAGCGTCGCGAGATCCTCCGCGTGCTCCACCAGCTCTCCGCGGTGCGCGCGGAGAACCTCGCCATCGAGCAGCTCGGCCAGCGCGCCATGCTCAAGAGCGACAACCGCGAGGAGAGCCGGCTCCTGTTCGCCGAGCTGCTCGGCGAGCACGCCCGCACCCCGGCCGCGCTCGAGGCGCTGGCGGCCGCGGCCAAGGGCTGGTGGGGCACCTCGGCCAACCTCAAGAGCGTCGCCACCGCGGCCGCTGCGGCGGTCGAGCAGCGGATCCGGAGGGGCGCTCCGTGAGCGCGATTGCGCGACTCGACGTCGTGACGACCGACGCGGGCGCCCGCGTGCGGCGAGCCCACGCGCGGGACCTCGCCGCGGTGGTCGTCCAGCACCTGCACCGCCTGATCAAGCTCGCGCAGATGCACGCCATCGACAACCAGGCGGTGCGGCGCTCGATCGACGCGGCCACCGAGACCCTGCGCGAGTACCAGCTCAAGGCGGGCGAGCCCGCGGTCCTGTTCTTCGCGCGCGGCGTGGTGTTCTTCGGCGGCGAGCCGCTGAAGGCGCCCCGCGGGGTGTACGACGCGGCCCTCGAGCTCGGAGGGTGGATCGAGCGCTGCGGCGGCTCCGAGCTCGCCTTCGCGCGCGACGTCACCACCGCCGACCTGCGCAACCTCGCCAGCGCCATCGTAGGCGTGCAGCGCGGGCGCTCGTTCGGCGACGTCGAGATGGCGCGGGTGCGCCTGCGGCAGGTCTCGGACGCGGCGTTGCTCCGCGGGCACGACGTCGAGCGGCTCGAGCCCGAGCAGCGCATCGTGCGCACCTACGCCTCGGCGGTCGTCGTGCTGCGCCGGTTCTTCGAGGAGCTCGCGGAGGGGCAGACGGCGCTCCCGCGGCGCATCAAGCGCATCGCGCAGAACCTGGTCGATCTCTCCGCGGGCAAGACCCCGGCGTTCCTGGGCGTCACGGCGGTGCGCAACGCCAACCACGACGAGGCCGGGCGCGCGGTGAACAGCGCAATCCTCGCCGTGGCCATGGGCCGCCAGATCACCACCGATCCGGTGATCCTCACGCGCATCGCCATGGCCGCGATGCTCTACGACGTCGGTCGCCCCCACGCGCTGCGCGCGCTGCGGCTCGACACCGACGACGGCGGACCGATCGCGGCGCAGCTCGGCGAAGAGGCGGAGCTCGACCTGCCCGCCGAGACCGCCGCCGTGCTCACCGCGCTCGGGCGCGTCAACGAGCCCTCGATCGTGCGCACCGTCGTGGCGTTCGAGGCCCAGTGGCTGCAGCGCGCCGCGCGTCTCGGCGCGGTCTACCGCGGTCTGCGGCCCCCCACCCTGCACGCGCGCATCGTGTCGGTCGCGCGCGCCTACAACGAGCTGCTCACGCCCACGCCGGGGGAGCCGATCCGCAGCCCCACCGATGCGCTGCTCGAGCTCGAGGAGCAGGCGGGGGCCCGCGCGGCGGCGAGCGCCAAGCTCTCGACCGACAGCATCGATCGCACGGTGCTCCGGCTCCTGATGGGCGCGCTCGGCGTGCTCCCGCCCGGCACCCTCGTCGAGCTGTCCTCCGGCGAGATCGCCGTGGTGGTCGAGGTGGGCGCCGGGTTGCCGCTCCTGCGCATCGTCCTCGACGCGAGCGGCGGCATGCCCGAGCAGACCGTGCAGCTGCACCTCGGCGCAGACGCGCGCTCGATCGTGAAGCTGCTCGGCGCCGACCCGACGTTCGCGGCGCGGAGGAACGCGGCCGCGGTGCTGCCTTCGATCGCGCCACCCTCGGTGCCGTCGGTGATCACGACGTCGGGCGTGCGGGCCGCGCCCGCGATCGCGCCGATCATGACGCCGGTGGTGGTGACGCCCCCGCCGCCGCCGCGCCAGCGAGCGGAGGACCGGACGGGGACGGTCCGGGAGCGACAAAGCCAGTCGGGCGCCAGCGAGCCGCGGATCCAGCGCGTCGTCGAGCCGGTCGTCGAGCGGCCGTCGTCCGACGACGACCGCACCGTGATCTCGCACTCGCCGTTCGACGACGGCGCCGACGAGCCGATCTCCGCGCCCACCCCGCCCCCCATCTCCCGTCCCTCTCGCCCACCTCCGCCGGCGCCCCCGTCGCGCCCCGAGCCGCGTCGACCCGCGGCCGACAGCGCGCGCCCGAGCCGCGCCCGGCCCCCGGCGTTGCCGCCTCCCTCGCGGCGGCCCGTCGATCCTCCGTCCGGCGATCGACCGAGCGCTCCCCCCGCGGTGCGCGCGATGGCCCCCCTCTCGGATCCGCTGATCAGCAGCCGCCCCGTGCCCTCGAGCGGGCCCATCACGTCGCCGACGCCGCCGCCGACCACGCTCTCCTCGACCTACGGGCGCACCGCCGACGTGCGCGGCGCCATCCAGCGAGCGCCGCTCCCCAACCTGCTCGTCCACGTGCTCGGACGCGGGCTGACGGGCTCGCTCGTGCTCCACGACGGGAGCGTCGACCACGTGGCGGTGTTCGACGCCGGGGCCGCCATCAAGGTGCGCCTCGGGACGTCGAGCCCCCGCCTCGGCGAGGTGCTCGTCCGCATGGGCCGCGCCGACGCCGACGCGGTCGGCGCCGCCGTGCGCCGGGCGCATGCGGCCCGACGCCTCCTCGGCAAGCAGCTCGTGATCGACGGGGTCCTGCGCCCGGCGGACGTCGTCGAGGGTCTCGTCGCGCAGGCCACCGAGCGGCTCGGTCTGCTCACGGCGCTGCCGGACTCGGCCACCTACGAGTTCTTCACGGGCCACGACGTCCTGCGCGAACTCGAGCCCGTGGTGCTCGATCCACTCGCAACCATCCTCGCGGCGGTGCGGGCCTGGGAGGACGAGCGCTTCATCGACTCGGCGCTCGCCCGCCTCGAGAGCCGCCCGCTCTCGCTCCACGCGTCGGCCGACGTCACGCGGTTCGGGCTCACGGACGAGGAGTCGGCGGCGGTGGAGTGGGCGACCACGGGCAACCTCTCGGTGGGCGAGCTCTTGGCCGAGGAGCTCGCGGAGCCGCGCGTGGTCCGCCGGGTCGTGTACGCCCTCCTCGTCACCAAGCACCTCGATTTCGGCGGAGAACCGCTCGGCGTGGTGATCGACGCCCCGCGCGACTCGGCGCCCCAGCGGGTCACCTGGCCGTCGGGCATCCCCGCCTCTTCGGGGTCGATCCGGGTCGAGCGCGAGAGCGCCCCGCCCTCCGATCCCTACGAGCGACCGTCGTTCCCCCCGCCGTCGGGTGCATTCCCGGTCGGTGGTGCGGGGGATGCGCCGGTGATCCTGCGCAACTCGTACGACGCCCTCCCGCAGCCGTCGTCGGGCCCGATCACCGGACCGGTCGAGGTGCGCATCGTCGAGAAGGAGATCCTCACGGTCGACGAGCCCGAGCCCGCGCCGCCCTCGACGCCTGCGCCGTCGTCGGACCGCGCGGCCCCCGTGTCGAGCCCCGACGCCGACCCCCGCCGGCAAGCGATCCTCGACGCCGCCGCGACCCTCGGCCAGCGCAACCACTACGAGCTCCTCGGCGTGGAGGTCGGCGCCACGCTCGCGCAGATCCAGGCCGGCTTCCTCGCGGCCGCCAAGCGCTTCCACCCCGACAAGCTCCCCGCCGAGCTCGCCGACCTGAAGGACGCCGCGGGCAAGGTGTTCTCCGCGGTCAGCGACGCGCACCGCACGCTCACCGATCAAGCCAAGCGCGCCGCGTACGACGAGGACCTCGTCTCGGGCAGGAAGCGCGGCGACGAGCGCGAAGAAGTCGAGCGCGTGCTCAACGCGTCGACGGACTTCCAGAAGGCCGAGATCATGCTCAAGCGGCACGACAACGAGGCCGCGCTCCGCTACGCGCAGTCCGCCGCCGAGGCCGACCCGACGCAGGCCGAGTACCTCGCGCTGTATGGCTGGCTGGTCTCGATGAAGACCGACAAGGTGGCGGTGCAGAAGGGCAAGGACATGCTCGACCGCGCCGTCTCGATGGACCCGGACTCGGATCGCGCCCTCTACTACCGCGGCACGGTGCTCAAGAGGCTCGGCAAGCTGGACGAGGCCGTGCGCGACTTCCGCCGCGCCGCCGACCTCAACGAGAAGAACCTCGACGCGGTCCGCGAGGTGCGCCTCCACGAGATGCGCGCGAGCTCGGGTCGCCTGAAGAAGGACGAGGGCGGCGGCCTCTTCGGGGGGCTGTTCAAGAAGAAGAAGTGAGCACACGGCGCGGCTGCCAGATTGGCAGAGCGCCGGTGAGCCTCACGCCAGGTCGTCGGCGCTCGCTCGATTCTTCCTTGCAACGCGCGGTGGCACGACGAATGCTCTGAAGCGCAACATGCGGATTCTCCCCCTCGCTGGGTCCCTGGGCGCCTTGCTCGGCCTCGCGACCAGCGCCCACGCGGTCCTGGTGGTGCCCATCACTGGCTCGAACAACCCACGCCGCGAGCCGGTCGCCGGTCGTCCGCTCGACGGCAGCTCCCCGGGAGGACTGATCACGCGGGCCGACTGCGAGGACGACGCCAAGCTGGTCTTCATCTTCAACGGGGCCTTCATCGCGAGCAACGCGGACATCCAGTTCATCCAGATCTGGGCGCGCAAGGACGGCAACACGGGCACGAGCTGCACGCCAACTGCCGAACGCGAGGGCATGGCAGGGACCGGCGCCACGACCGGCTGCCGCCTGGTCATCCAGTTCGAGAGGAGTCAGTTCAAGGACAACAAGGAGGTACAGGTCCCCATCCGCAACATCCTGCAGGCGGCCTACAAGCAGAAGAACGCGGGCGATCCTCACACCAACCTCTACACGTACGAGCCCTTGACCAAGGACGTCTGTGTGCCCGACGGGCCGATGACTCCCGCACTCAAGTCGGCTCCCAATCTCCAGCTGAGCATCATTCCGTTCAACGGAACCTCCGTCGCTGGGCTCGAGACCGGTTCCGAGACGATCTGGAAGGGAAGCTACGATGTAGCCGGTCCTTCCGCGCCCACGGACCTCGCGCTCAGCGCGGGCAACCAGCAGCTCTACGCCGCGTTCTCCGGGGCCACCGGCGACCCGACCCTGGGTGGCTACAAGGTCTACTGCGTCAAGACCGGCACCAAGTGGGCCAGCGCCTCCACCAAGGGGCTCGACGGCTCGGTCGACGGCGACGAGACGGACGGCGCGAGTGACGACACGGGTGCCAGCGACAGCGCAAGCGACACCGGTTCCGGCGAGGCTGGCGAAACCGGCGCGACGGACACCGGGACCGGGGGCGTAGACTCGGGTTCGAGCGCCGCGTGCGGCGACCCCCTGGGCGTGCTGTCGGCAGGCGCCTACCCGACGAACGATCTCGACAAGTACCTGTGCGGGAACACCTCGCAGGCGACCGGGAGTTCACGCGTCCAGCTGAAGGCAGTGAACGGCGAAGCGCTCGAGAACGACGCCTACTACGCGATCGCGGTGGCCGGTCAGGACATCCACGGAAACACCGGCCCCCTGTCCACGATCGCCTGCGAGGCGCCTGGCGCCACCAAGGATTTCTGGGATCGCTACCGCAGCGCCGGTGGTCAAGGGGGGGGCGGCTACTGCGCCTACGGCGGTGGCCCGGCCGGCGCCCTCGGGGTCGTGACCGTGCTCTCAGCGCTCTCCCTCGCCGGTCGCCGCCGGGGCCGTCGGCGATGAGCGCCCGCTTCTCTGCCTTCGTCATCGTCGCCGCCGTCGCGGGAACACCGCTCGCTGCCGTCGCGGGCAACGGGAGCGCGGAGGTGCCGGCCGCTGCACCGCCGCCCAGTCTGCCCTCGTTCGCCGTCGAGGTCCGCTTCGGCCCGTATCGGCCTGCCCTCGAGCCGGCGGCGGTCTACGACGAGGTCTTCGGCGATGCGCGACGCTACATGTTCGGCATCGAGGTGGACTGGCAGCCGATTCACATCCCCCACTTCGCCTCCCTCGGCGTGGCTGGCCTCATCGGCTACACGAGCGCGACCTCCCCGGCGCCCTTCGTGAACCCAGCCCGAGGCCAGAGCGGTGAAGACACCTACTGGAAGATGTGGGCCTTCGGCCTGACCAGCGTGCTGCGCGTCGACGTGCTGTCGCGCGACTTCTCGATACCCGTCGTGCCCTACGGCAAGGTCGGCACGTGGATGGGGCTCTGGTCCGCGGGCAATGGTCTGGGAGAGGCCACCGCCAGCGATGGCACCCTCGGCCGCGGGCGCACCCACGGCATCTTCTGGGCCGCTGGGCTCGCCCTCGAACTCGACTTCCTCGACCGCAGCTCCTCCAAGAGCTTCCTCGTCGAGCATGGCGTCGATCACACCTGGCTGTTCGCCGAGTACACGGGTTGGGATGCCTCCGGGCTCGGACAGTCCAACTTCGCCAAGGTGGGCACCCGCACCTGGACGTTCGGCCTCGGCTTCCAGATGTAGCTACAAGACGCCCCGTGCGTGGGCGACGAGGTCGATCTCCTTGCGCCGCGCCTCGAGTTCCGCGCCGTCCTTCACCGGGAGGAACCGCGTCTGCGCGCCCTCGCGCGGCACCCGGAGGAACCGGGTCGAGAGGCTCGCCGTGAGCTCGCCGAGCAAGCGCTCGAACTGCACGACCTCCGCGCCGCCGACCTTCTTGCGCACCTCGAAGTAGGTCCACGCCATCGAGAGATCCCGCAGGGCGCGCGCATCGACGAGGAACGTGTTGGTGTTGAACGTGCGCACCGTGCTCGCGTCGAACGAGGTGGGCAGCCGGAACTCCTCGAGGATCTGCGGCCGGCCGTCGAGCCGCGCGGGGATGCCGCCCTTGTCGGCGCCGACCTTGTCCACCACCTCGACGCTCACCGGCGCGCCGTGCGCGAGGTGCGCGCCGAGCACCGCCGGATCGACGTTGGCCCCGAGGTTGTCGATGTTGGCGATCCACACGGTCTTGCCACCGCGCGCGAGGAACGCGTCGAGCAGCCCCGAGCGCACGAGCGCGTCGGGCAGATCGCCGTGGCCGGGCGCGTACGGGCTCGGGCGCCCGTGCTCGTCGAGGAAGAGGCCTCCCTCGGGAGTCAGGCGCAGCGAGACGTCCTGCCCGAAGCAGGTGGCCGGTCGGCTGCCGATGGCCGCGGTGAGCGCCGCGTTCGTCGCCCACGAGGTCATCAGCCAGAGCGCGCCCGTGCCCGTGAGCTCGGCCTCGCGCAGCCGGTAGTCGAGGAACGTCATGCCCGGGAGCACCTCGACGAGGGCCTTCACGACGCCGCCCATGCGCGTGGCCATCCCACCTGCGAGCACACAGAACGCGACCTCGCCCCGGGCGATCATGGCCCGGCCGGCCTCGGCGTGGGCCCCGTCGACGTCGAGGACGTCCCCCGGCGCGGGGGGCTCGACCAGGCCGCGGACCCGGTTTCCCTCGGGTCCCGCGGCGCCGATGCGCTGGGACATGGCGACGAGGCGGGCCTCGTCGAAGTGGCTGGAACGAAGGACGGCGCGCAGGTCTTCCGGGATGGCGGCGAGCGCCTCGGCGAGGGCGGTCATGGCGCTCGCGAGGCTATCACCACGCCGCCCGTCGCCGCGCTATCCTCCGTTCATGCGGTCTGGCCTGCTCGCCCTCGTGTTCGTCGCGGCGGCGTCCACGGCGTGCATCGTCGTCGCGAACCGGCCCGCACGGTACGACGTGAGCTACCCGCCGCCCGCGCCCGCGGCCGAGCAGCCGGTCCTCTGCAACCCGGGCTACTCGCGCGTCGCCGGGCACTGGCGCTGGAACGGGTATCAGTACGTGTGGGTCCCGCAGCGCTGCGTCTATCGGCCGGGCTACACCTACCAGCCAGGGGGGTGGTCGGCGTGTGGCGAGGGCTGGTGCTTCAAGGAAGGCGTCTGGATCCAGGGCGGCGTGGTGATCCATTGATCGCTCTTTCCCGGGAACTTTCGCCCACCTCGTGCGTCCTAGGGACAGCCCCGTGAAGCGACCGCGCAGCCTCTCCCTCCTCGTCCTCGCCCTCGGGGTGGCGGTCGGTCCCCTGACGGCCTCCGCCGATGGGCCGATCCTGCACGAGTACATCAACGTCGATCCGAGCACCGACTCCGAGTACGGCGTCACGATCGAGGGTGGCTTCGCCGCCGAGCTGCTCACCCACAGCGGCAAGATCACCGCGCCCGATCCGGGCCGCCCGGTCGACACCAAGGGCCCCACCTACGGCCCCAAGTCCGCCGTCGCCGACACGAGCTTCACCCCCGACCGCGACCCGCGCCGCGTCGATCGCCTCCCCTACGACGACCCC